>JANMWG010000106.1:0-12413 GCA_031393885.1 Betaproteobacteria bacterium
GCGAGACGATCGGTACCCAATTCATGAGGCTAACGGCACTTTTCGGCTCACCTTGAGTAGCCGAAACATAGCAACAATCAGAGCCTGACGCCAGCAAACGCAGGTGCGGGGGGAACCGGTACGGCGGACCTTGCCGGCGCACTGCAACCATCAAGCCTTTTCAGGCCATTTGTTTGGGGTCAGGCCTCAACTCACCGGCTGCCCCGACGCCCGATCGGCGGTCACGCACGGGAACAGCAGCGGCAGCAGCAGCAGGGTGAACAAGGTGGCCGACACGATGCCGCCGACGATCACCACCGCGAATGGGCGCTGGGTCTCGGAGCCGATGCCGTGCGACAGCGCGGCGGGCAGCAAGCCGAGCCCGGCCATCAACGCCGTCATCACGATCGGGCGCAGACGCTCGACCGCGCCTTCGAGTACGGCGTCGTCCACGCTCGCGCCGTTGCGGATCGATTCCATGAAGCGCTCGACCATGATCACGCCGTTCTGCACCGAGATGCCGGCCACGGCGATGAAGCCCACCGCCGCCGAGATCGACAGGTGCAGGCCGGCGAACGCGAGGCCGGCGATGCCGCCGATGAGCGTGAACGGAATCATGCCCAGCACCAGCAGCGCCTTGCCAATCGACTTGAACGCCCAGAACAGCAGCACGAAGATCATCAGCAGCGACAACGGGATGATTACCTTGAGGCGCTCGATGGCGCGCTGCTGGTTCTCGAACTGGCCGCCCCAGGTCATGGTGTAGCCGGGCGGCAGGTGCACCTGCTCGGCGACCCTGCTCTGCGCTTCGGCGACGAAGCTGCCCTGGTCGCGGCCGAGCAGGTTGGCCTTGACCGACACGTTGCGTCCGCCCGCCTCGCGCGAGATGCGTGCGGCGCCCTGGCGCACCTCGATGCGCGCGACTTCGCCCAGAGGAATGGTGGCGCTGCCGCCGGGCAACGTGATCGGCAACTCGGCGACATCGTCGGCGGCTTGGCGGAACGGCGCGTCGAGGCGCAGCGTCACGTCGAAGTTGCGACCCGGTTCATAGAACGTGCTCACCGCCGTGCCCGACATGGCGGTCTGCACGGTTGTGTTGATGTCGGCCACATTCAGCCCGTAGCGCGCGATGCGCTCGCGGTCGAGCACGACGTCGAGTTCGGTCTGTCCGCCGACCTTGATCGCCGCGACGTCGGTACTGCCGCGAATTCCCGAGAGAATGGCCGCCACCTGCTCGCCCTTGTCTTCGAGGATGTCGAGATCGGCGCCGAAGATTTTGACCGCGATCTCGCCCTTGACGCCCGACAGCGCCTCCTCGACGTTGTCCTCGATCACCTGCGAGAAGTTGGTCGGCACGCCCGGCATCGCGCGGATGCGCCGCCCCATGTCGGCGATCAGGGCCTCCTTGTCGGGAAATCGCCAGACATCCTTCGGGTTCAGATCGGCCATGATCTCGATGTTGTTCGATCCCTTGGGATCGGTGCCGTCATCCGGGCGACCGACCTGGCCGATCACGTTGTGCACCTCGGGATAGCTGCGCAGGATGGTGCGGATGTTGCGCTCGACCTCCTTGCTCTTGTCGATAGCGGTGGACGGCGGCAACGTGACGGTGAGCCAGATGTTGCCTTCGTTCAGCTTGGGCAGGAACTCGCTGCCGAGCCGCGTTGCCGCGGCGCCGGTGAGCACCAGCGCGAGCAGCGACAGTCCGGTGATGGCCCAGCGGCGTCCGCGCGCCCACAGCAGTGAACGCCGGTAACCGTTGCGCAAAGCCTCCATCCAGTTGCTGTGGCGCTCCGACAGGTCGGCCGCACGTACCGCAAATGACAGCAGCGACGGCACCAGCGTGAGCGTGAGCAGGATCGCACCGCCGAGTGCGAACGACAGGGTCCACGCCATGGGCGAGAAGATCTTTCCATCGACGCGCTCGAAGGTGAAGATCGGCAGGAAGGCGAGAATGATGATGGCCTTCGAGAACAGGATCGGTGGGCCCATGCTGAGCGCCGTTTCGCGCAGCGCCCGGATGCGCCAGCCAACGGCCGTGAACTCCACCGACGGGTCTTCCTTGGCCAGCGCCAGCTTGACCATCAGCGCCTCCACCATCACCACCGCGCTGTCGATGATGATGCCGAAGTCGACCGAACCGAGCGAGATGAGGTTGGCCGAGATGCCGCGCAAGTCCATCATCAGGAAGGCGAAGAACAGCGCGAGTGGGATGATCGACGCCACGATGACGGTGGCGCGCCAGTCACGCAGGAAGATGAGCAGGATGCTCACCACCAGCACCGCGCCGACCGCGAGATTCTCGGTCACGGTGTGAACCGTGTGCTTCACCAGTTCGGTGCGGTCGTAGTAGGGCACCAGTTTCACGCCCGGTGGCAGCTTGACGGCCAGCACGGCCAGCTCGCGCTTGAGCGCCTCGACCGCCTTGGTCGCGTTGTACCCCTTGGTCATCTGGACGATGCCCTGCACCACCGAGTCCTGGTCGTTGAAGCCGACGATGCCCGAGCGGGTGCGGGCGCCTATGGCCACGGTGGCGACATCGGAGACGACGATCGGGGTGCCGTTGCGGGCCGCGACCACGACCCGGCCGATATCCCCGACGCTCCGGAACAGGCCGAGCGTGCGCACCACCAGCCCTTCGTCGCCGCGCCGGATCACGCCGCCGCCGGCGTTGCCGTTGCCCGCGCCGAGCGCCGCGGACACCTGGTCGAGGGTCACGTCGAACTTGCGCAGCAGCTGTGGATTGGCGCGGACCTGATACTCCTTGACCACACCCCCGAAACTCACCACGTCGACCACGCCGACCACGCGCCGCAACGCCGGCCGAATCACGAAGTCCTGCAACGCCCGCACCTCGGTGATCGGCATGTCGGGCGGCGCCTGAACAACGTAGCGGTAGATCTCGCCCACGGAATTGGTGAGCGGGGCGATGGTCGGCGTCACGCCCGCGGGCAGAGTCACGCTCTGCAGCTTCTCCAGCACCTGCTGACGAGCGAAGTAGTCGTCGGTCTTGTCGGCGAAGGTGATGGTGACGATGGAAAGACCGAAGATCGACACCGATCGGATTGCGGTGAGCCGCGCGACCCCATTCATCTCGCGCTCGATCGGCAACGATATCGCCCGCTCGACCTCCTCGGGGGCCTGGCCCGCATACTGGGTCACGACCAGCACCTGCACATCCTGCACGTCGGGAAAAGCCTCGATCGGCAGATTGGTCCAGGCGAACCACCCCGAGATGGCGAGGATCACGGCGGCCGCAACCACGAACACGCGCTGCTGCAACGCGAAGGTGACCAGCTTCTCGATCATCGCGTCTGGTGGCGATCGAGGGAGGCGAATCGCATCGCAATGTGGAGGTGCAGAACGAAGGGCCCACCCGAAGCGAAGAGGCCCCGTCCGCAGGGTCCCCCGAGGAACGGGGCGCCCCCTCGAGGGGGAAGGCGTAGCGCAGCGCAGCCTGGGGGTGGGCGTCCATCTCCGCAGGGTCCCCCGAGGAACGGGGCGCCCCCTCGAGGGGGAAGGCGCAGCGCAGCGCAGCCTGGGGGTGGGCGTTTCATCCTAGTTGCCCTGCAGCTCGGCGTTCAGGAGCAGCGCACCGCTGACGACCACCCGATCGCCCGGCGCGATGCCGTCGCGGACCCAGGACTGATCGCGCCCCTGCACCGATAGCACCACCTTGCGCCGTTCGAGCACGCCCGGTTCGCGTTCCACGAACACATAGTTGTTGATCCCGACCGAAACCAGCGCGGTATTGGGGATGCGGGCCCTGGGCACGCTCTTGGAGGCGAGCGGCGTCACCCGCGCATACATCTCGGGCTTGAGCAGGCGCTCGCTGTTATCGACGGCGCAGCGCACCTGCACCCGGCGCGTGGCCGGATCGAGCACGTCACCGACATTCACCACCGTGGCGCGAAACGACTTGCCCGGATAGGCATCGACCTCGACCGTGGCAACCTGTCCGACCTCGAGCACACCCAGATGTTGCTCCGGCAGGTCGACGGCGATCCAGAGCTTTTCCGGATCGGAGATCACGAAGAGCGGCTTGGTCGCATCGGGGCCCACCTGTGTGCCCGGGCTGATGTTACGTTCGGTGATGACGCCGGCAACCGACGCGCGCAGCACCAGATCGCCGGTCGGGGTCGCGCCGCTGCTCTGGCCAAGGGCCTCCAGGCGCCGCCTGGCGCGCCCGAGTTCGACCTCGGATTCGCGCAGACCGGTCTCGGCCACCTCGAACTCCTTGCGCGACATCACCTCGCCCTCGAACAGCAGCTTCGCACGCTCGTAGACCGCGCGCTGCTGCTTGACGTCGATCTCGTCGCGCTTGAGGTCGGCGGTTGCCTGCGCATAGTCGGGTGCATCGACGAAAGCCAGCGGTGCGCCCCTGGCGACCCGCTCACCCAATTGCGCGACAATGCGGGTGACACGCCCGGCGATCGGCGCGCTCACGCGCGAGGTGCGATTCTCGTCGTAGGCCACGCGGCCGGACAGGGCTTCGATCAGCGGCTCGGGCGATGCTTCGGCCGGCAGGACCTTGAGATAGGCGAGTTGCGGCGCACTGCTCTCGAAGCGCAGCACGCTGCCGCCCATGGCGGCCGGTGCCGACGGCGCGGGCCGCGGCTGCTGCCGGCTCTTGCCGAGGTCCAGACGGGGATAGAACCAGCCCGCAGCCGCGATCAGGACAATGGCGACAACGGCAAAGACGACAAGACTGCGACGCTTCATGGCGGGGAGACCGGAGCGTAGGCGCTGTTGGCGCCGCGCCACGCCACCAGGGCGCGCGCGAGATCCGATCGGGCGCTCGCAGCGTCATTGCGAGTAGCCGTGAAGACCCGGCGCGCATCGAGCAGATCGATCACGCCGAGCGCGCCGTTGCGATAGGCGAACTCCGCCGCCTCCGCGGCCCGCTGCGCCTCTCGAAGCAGGCCGCTGTCGTAGCGCTGCACCCGCTCGCGCGCCGAGGCAAGATCACTCCAGGCACGGTTGATTTCGCCCAGCGCCAGCGCTCGCGTGCGCTCCAGCGCTTCGGTCGCAGCCTGCAATCCGACCTCGGCGCGCCGGATCTCGCCCTCGAAGTTGTAACTGAGAAACAGCGGCACACTGACGCCGATACCGACGGTGGTGTTCTGCACCTGCGAGGGAAAGTGCTCGTATTGCACCGAGAGTGTCACGTCGCGCGAGCGCAGTGCGCGGGCGAGATCGCGCGCCTTTGCAGCGACCTGAACGCGCAGCGCCGCGGCGCGCACGTCGGCCCGCGCTTCGATCACGGCGGCAGCCGCGCCCCGATCGGGCGCCTCCGCCGCCGGCCAGGGATCGGTCGCGCTCAGCCCCGCGGCCTCGGCATCGAGGCCCACCAGGTAGGCTAGAGCCACGCGCGCCCGCTCGCGATCGGCCATCGTCTGGCGACGATCGTTGTCGGCGCGCAGCTGGTCGACCTTGATGCGCGAGAGATCGGAGGGCGCGATATCCCCCGCCTTGAGCCGCAATTCGGCCGCGGCAACGGTGCGTGCGAACAACGCACTGGTTTCGTCGGCGATGCGAACCCGGTCCTGCGTGAGCAGCAGGTCGTAGTAGGACGCCGCGAGCGCGATCGTGAGCTGGCGCAATGCATCGGCGTAGTCGCCGCGTGAAGCATCGACCGCCAGGCGGGTCGCCGCGCTGCGCAACTCGCGCTTGTCGCCGCGTTCGATCAGTTGGGACAGCTGGGCGATCGTGTCGATCTTGCGATATTGCGGATCGGAATTGGTGAGAACGCGCGGATTGATCGCGGCCGTGCTCACCGTGAGGTTCGGATTGGGTCGCGCCCGGGCCGACAGGTTGTCGGCCTGGGCGAATTCGATGGCCCGCCGGGCCTGCAGCAGATCGCGATTGCGCGCCTGGAGCAGCCCGAGCGCCTCGGTGAAGCCCAGGGCGCGTTCGCCCGGCGACGTTTCGGCGGCCGGAGCCAACGAGGCGAACAGCCACAGACCGGTGGCCGTCAGCGCGCACAGCCTTGCCTGGATCATGGGTTTCGGCAGCCTGTCGGGCTCAGGTGTTCGATAGCGAAACGGGGGGAGAGCGAGGCCATATTTTGTCGATTCGACGCGCATATCGGGACTATGTAAGGAGAAATCGGCGAGATATGGACCGCTCTCCCGCCGTTGCAACCGAATCATCCTGAGTCCGACCGGCTACCAAGGTCTCCCGATTCGACGTGATGTTGTTGTTCGTCGCATCCGATACCGTGCGATGCTCGACGCCGAGTAGATTGCCTTGCTAGTCTTACTGAGACCTTACGCACCACGCTGAGTTGACCACCCCCCCAATCTCACTGCGTTCGATACCCCCCAATGGGGGGCCAGTTCGCTTGGGGCGGCCCGGCGCTCACTGAATGGAAACCCGGACCATGCGCCTGTTGCTGGTGGAAGACGACCCCGTGATCGCCGACGGGCTGATCCGGTCGCTGCGCGCCGCAGGCCACGCGGTGGACCACGCGACCGATGGCGGCGCCGCCGACGAAGCCCTGAAGCAGTACCCCTACGATCTGGTGGTGCTCGATCTTGGCCTGCCACGCCTCGACGGCATGGAAGTGCTGCGCCGCGCCCGGGCCCGTGGCAGCAACGCGCCGATGCTCATCCTGACCGCGCGCGACTCGCTGCCGGATCGGGTGGTCGGCCTGGATGCCGGCGCCGACGATTACCTCGCCAAGCCCTTCGACCTGCCCGAGTTCGAGGCGCGAGTGCGCGCGCTGTTGCGGCGGCGCGAAACCAGCGTGTCGGGGCGCATCGAGATCGGCCCGCTGATGGTCGACATCACCGGCCGCAGCGCGTGGCACGCCGGACAGCGGCTCGATCTGTCGGCCCGCGAGTTCGGCGTGCTCGAACTGCTGGCCAGGCGTGCGGGTCGCGTCGTCAGCAAGGAGCAGTTGCTCGAATCGATGACCAGTTGGGACGACGAGGTCGGCATCAATGCGATCGAAGTCTATGTGCATCGCCTGCGCCGCAAGCTCGAGCCCGCCGGGGTCGGCATCCGCACCGTGCGCGGCCTCGGCTACCTGCTGGAGAAGAACCCAGGTGCCTGAAGCCGGGTCGCTCCGACGACGCCTGTTCGCGTGGCTCATCGGGCCGATGATCGCGCTGGCGGTGATCAGCACGCTCGCCGCCTACGGCACGGCGTTCCGGTTCGCCAACCAGGTGTACGACCGCTGGATCTCCGACACCGCCATGGCGCTATCGCGCCTGGTGCGAAGCGATGGCGAGCAATATCGCGTGGATCTGCCGCCGGCGGCGCTCACCATGCTCGCATCCGACCAGCGCGATCGCCTCTACTACAAGGTCAGCACCAACAGCGGCGCGTTCATCGCCGGTCACCGCGGCCTGCCATCGCCGCCCAACAAGCTGGCGAGAGGCTCCGAACCATTCTGCTACGACGGCGTCTTCAACAGCGAACCCGTGCGCGTCGCGAGTTACCGGACGGCATCCGGGACCCAGGTCCAGGTCGCGGAAACCACCCGCAAGCGCGACACGCTGGCGCTGGAGATCGTCGCCGGCATGCTGGTGCCGCTCGCGGCCGCCATCGTGCTCGCCGCCTTGGGCCTGTGGGCCGGCGTCACCCGCGGATTGCAACCGCTCACCGAGGTTGCCGCCGAGATCCGCAACCGGTCGGCCGCCGACATGCGTCCGATCGACGAAGCAGCGTCACCTCTCGAGATGCGCCCGATCGCGCATGCGCTCAACGGATTGCTGGCACGACTCGAC
Organism: Betaproteobacteria bacterium; assembly: GCA_031393885.1. Lineage (GTDB taxonomy): Bacteria > Pseudomonadota > Gammaproteobacteria > Burkholderiales. Next base: position 7,713 of record JANMWG010000106.1, read on the forward strand.
CACGTCTTGGCTGCGCAACGGCGGTTCGTCGCCGACGCCGCGCATCAGTTGCGCACACCGGTAACCGGCCTGAAGACGCAGGCCGAGCTGGCATTGCGCGCCACCGATCCGCAGGCCGCGAGGGCATCGCTGGTGCGCATGGTCGAGGCGACCGATCGCGCCGCCCACCTGGTGAACCAGTTGTTGTCGCTGGCGCGCGCCGAACCCGAGACCGGCAACCGGCTCGACATGGTCCCGCTCGACCTCGACCGGTTGATGCGGGAGGTCACGGCCGACTGGATTCCCCGTGCGCTTGAAAAAGGCATCGACCTCGGCTTCGCGTCGATCGCAACGCCGGCCCCGATCAACGGTGAACCCACCCTCCTGCGGGAACTGACCGGCAACCTCATCGACAACGCGCTGACCTATTGCCCGCGCGGCTCCGAGGTGACCGTATCGGTCCTGGCCCAAGACAACGAAGTCGAACTCGTGGTCGAGGACAACGGGCCCGGCGTTCCCGAAGCCGATCGCGCCCGGGTGTTCGAGCGTTTTCATCGCGTGCTCGGGAGCGGACAACCGGGCAGCGGTCTCGGGTTGTCCATCGTGCGCGAGATCGCGCGCGCCCACGGCGGTGAGGCAAGGCTCGAGGATGCTGCCGACGCCACCGGCACCCGCGTGCGAGTGACATTGCCGATCGCCGCGTAGAAGGCAGGACACCCGCCATCTCGTTCGCCGCAACGCCCGACCGCGCGTGGACCGGAAAAGCAACCTAATCTCGAGCGGAGGGGGAAGGCGAAGCGCAGCGCAGCCTGGGGGGTGGACCACGCTAGCCGCGACGAAACGCCGAGAAGATCCGCGACAGACCGCTGGCGACCGGTTTCGCTTCCTCGGGCACGGACGGCACTGCCGGCGCGAACGCTGTCGCCAGTTCATTCGGCGCAACTGGCGCCGCCGCACGGGGAGCGGTGGTCTCGGCAACTTCGTCGTCGTCCGGTGCCGCGTCGGGTTTGCCGTGCTTATGCGCCGGCTCGTCGGCAAGCCACGCCGACATCGCCTTCACGAACTTGCTGCGTGCCGGATCCACGCCGAGCACGGGCGCAAACAGGCGAAACTTGTCCAGCGCCGCGCCCAGCAGCTTGCACAATCCCTTGTCGGTGATGGTCAGGCAGGCAGCATAGCGAACCTCGAAGGCCATCATGGCGTCCCGCCGGTTGCCGGTTGGCGGCATGACCGCAAGCTCGCACAGTTCGTTGGCGAAGATCGCCATCGTGCGCATGCGGTCAGAGAGGTTCTCCGGTTTGGCGAGCGGCGCCTCGCCGACGGCTTCCATGCAGTGAACGAACAGGTCGGGAAATTTCCAGGTGCGCGCCACGGCCATGCCGAGTTCGTCGGCGCCCACACCGAGGGTCTCGCGAAACGCCCGCGCTTCGGTGAAGCCGTTGGCCTCGACCAGTTCGCATATCGCGCGGCAGTCTTCCGGAAAATAATAGCGCGCGAGCGTGCGGCCGAGGTTGCGGAACATGCCGCAGATGAACGCCTCTTCGGGATCGCCGCCGCGCACGCGGCGAATGCGAGATGGCGCGCGATGAGGCCGCTCATGAAGGCGCTGATCTGCAATTCCTGCAGTTCGGCGGTGCCCTCGCCGCCTTGCGTGTGGCTGAAATACATCAGACTGGTGCAGGCCATGCGCACCCGGTCGAATCCGAGCCGGGAAATGGCATCCGACACCTTGGTGATGCTGCCGCCATTGCTGCCGAAATAGGCCGAGTTGGCCAGCTTGAGCAGCTTGTTGCTGACCGCATAGTCGCGCAACACGACCTTGGCCAGTTCATCGCCGGCGGCGGTGCTGTCGTCGGCGGTGAGGCGATTGATGATCACCAGGTTGTTCGACAGCGCCGGGAAATCCTGCTTGCGCGCCATGCGCCGCAAGAGAAACTCGACCGTGCTGTGATTGGCGGCCTGCGCGGTGGCGGCGGGCGGCGCCGAGCGCCGGGCGGCGACATGGCGATCGAGCAGATCCTTGAACGCGCACGCATCCTGGATCCGCTTGGTGGGGTCGCGATGCAATGCCTTGCACACAATGGTGGCAAGCCACTGGTCGACACCGAGCGCTTCGAGGGCCGGCGGTTCGATGGCGATGCCGAGGATGGCGGCCTCGATCTCCGCGGTGGAACTGCCCTGGATGGCGGGCTGGCCGGCCAGCGCTTCGTACCAGATCAGCGCCAGGGCGAACACATCGGTGGCCGCCCCCAGTCGGCCGGTGGCGAAATGCTCGGGCGTCATGTAGCGCGGGGTGCCGACCAGGGCGTCACCGCTTTCGTGCTGCTGGCTCTTCACCCGCGACAACCCGAAATCCATGATGCGCGGCACGCTATCGATGTCGATCTGGATGTTGCCCGGGCTCAGGTCGAGATGCAGCACTTCCTGCTGATGCGCGTGGGCGAGGCCGCTCACCAATTGCGACATCAGCACCGTTGCAGTGCCCACCGAGAGCCGCCCATGCTGCCGCAGATAGTTCTGGAGCGTGGTGCCCTCGACGTACTCGAACACGAGGAACGGGCACCCCTGGTGCAGACCGGCCTCGTATACCGGAATGACATTCGTGTGCTTGAGCCGGCCGAGATTGCGGCCTTCCTCGAGCGCGTGGCGCGACGCCCGGCCTTCGGAGACGCGACCGTCGGCGGGACCCGGCATCGGTGACCCATCGAGAAGCTTGATGGCGACCAGCCGGTCGAGGTGGGGGTCGTAGCCCTTGTAGACCGTTCCCTGGAGGCCGCTGCCCAGTTGCTCGATGATCTGAAAACGACCGATCCCGACCGGGAACGCCGTCTCCGCTGGTGCCTCCAGAACCTCTGACATGAGCCCCCCGCCCGCTTGATTGATCGCCCGCCGGTCGCCGGCAGTGCAAGCCGGCGCAATCCGTTTCCTGACGAAGTTGTCGGCTCATTTATGGGTTTCTGTACGGTGGCGGGCACCGATCGTGCGCCGCGACCGGCCTGCGGCGCACCACACCGAGGCCGCAGTGCCTCGCCGGCCTGCTCCCACGAGCGTTTCCCCCGAAAAATACTTACAATCCGAAAGACTTGCATCGATACCCCCCGAGGCTAGGCCGACTACGGCGCGAGGGCAGACTCCATGGCAACACTTCAGTTCGGCGGCATCGCCGCCAACATGTACGAGGCGGACCTCGGCTGGACCGACTTCGAGCAGGCGCTCGTCGCTTTCGCCGGGGACCAGTTCTCGGTCACGTCGGTCGGGTCGACCCGGATACTGGTGAATATCGACGCGCCGGTGGGCGGCACGATCAGCTTGCGCGGGCAGTTCAATTTCAGTTCCGAGGCCGCGGTTCTCGCCAGCATCCTCAGTTCGTTCGTCTATTCGAACGGCCACGGCGGGTCCATCACCATCGGCGGGCTCAACCAGTCGGTCACCGGGCTGATCGACAGCCTCGATACGCTCGGCACCACGATCTCGAACGACACCATCATCGGCTACAGCCTGGGCGATGTGCTGGTCGGTGACCGAGGCAACGATCGCCTGCTGGGTGGCGGCGGAGGCGATGCGCTATTCGGCGATGCCGGCAACGACTCGCTCGATGGCCAGTTCGCCGGCCGTGACCTGCTGGTGGGCGGCACTGGCAACGACACCTACACCGTGGGCATCGCCGGGATCGCGGCAGATGCCCAGGCGCGCGACCTGGTGGTGGAGCGCACTGGCGAAGGCACCGATCAGGTCCTGAGCTACCTCTCGTACATCCTGGGGGACAACGTCGAGCGCCTGACGCTCATGGGCACCACCGACCTCGTGGGCACCGGCAACGCGCTGAACAACACGCTCATCGGCAACAGCGGCGGCAACCTGCTCGACGGCCAGGGCGGTGCCGATGCCATGGCCGGGGGCGCGGGCAACGACACCTACATCGTCGATGCCGTTGGCGATACCGTATCCGAGAGCATTGCCGGGGTTGCCGGCGGCATCGATCTGGTGCGATCGAGCGCGAGCTTCGTGCTCGGCCTGAACATCGAAGCGCTCACGCTCACGGGCGGCGCCGACATCAACGCCACCGGCAATGCGCTGGCCAACACGCTCACCGGCAACGATGGCGACAACGTGCTCAGCGGCCTCGGCGGCGCGGACACGATGATCGGCGGCCTGGGTGACGATACCTATGTCGTCGACAACGTCAACGACGTCATCGACGAAAGCAGCGATAGCGGTGGCGGCGGCATCGACACCGTCGTGATCGGCCGCTCGGTCAACCTGCTCACCGATTTCAACGGCGACATCGAGAACGCTACCCTCTCCGGCACCGGCGCCTTCTCGGTCACCGGCACCATTGGCGACAACCGGCTCACCGGCAATGCCGGGGCCAACCTGCTCACCGGCGCCGGTGGCGCCGACTATTTCGACGGCGGTGCCGGCGCCGACACCATGGTCGGTGGCGCTGGCAACGACACCTACGTCATCGACTCGGTCCGCGATCGCATCACCGACACCGAAGGCACCAACACGTTGCTCAGTTCGATCAGCGTCGATCTGAACGGTGCCGGCTTCGGGTCTATCACCGAGGTCGTGCTGCTCGGTACTGCTGCATTGACCGTGCTGGGAAGCGACCGCACCGAGCGCATCACCGGCAACAGTGGCGCCAATCGCCTCAACGGCGGTGCTGGAGCCGACACGATGACCGGCGGTGCCGGCAACGACACCTATGTCGTGGACGAT
>JANMWG010000109.1:0-2624 GCA_031393885.1 Betaproteobacteria bacterium
CGGCATGCACGAATTCTTGGCGCAGGACCGCGTGATCTGGGGCAAGCCCGCCGCGCAGGCCCTGATTGAGGAAGCCGACCGTCGCGGGGCCAAGCGCATCTTCGTCGTCACCAGCAAGACCCTGAATCGCAAGACCGATGCGGTCGAGTCCCTGCGCCGCTCCCTCGGCCCGCGCTGCGTCGGCACTTTCGACGAATGTCAGGAACACACGCCGCGGCCGAGCGTGTTTGCCGCTGCCCGCGCCGTACGCGTCGCCGCGCCCGATCTGATCGTGACTTTTGGTGGCGGCACGGCGATCGACACCGTAAAGGTGCTGCTGATCGTGCTGGCCCATGGCCTGACCGAGCCGAAGCAGCTCGATGACTACCGCATTCGCGTCGATCCCGACGGCTCTCGGCATGCGCCCGAGATAAAGGCGCCGCCGCTGCGTCAGGTGGTGATTTCCACCACGCTGTCAGCGGCCGAATTCTCCAATCTGGGCGGCTGCAGCGACCCCGAGCGCGCCGTCAAGGATGCCTATTCGGGCCGTGAAATCGGCGCGGCCTCGGTCATTCTCGACCCGGCGGTGACGCTGCACACACCCGAGTGGCTGTGGCTCTCGACCGGGATCAGGGCCATCGACCATGCGGTCGAGGGACTCTGCTCGATCGAACCCTCGCCCCTGGTCGAAGCCACGGCCTTGCAGGCCTTGCGTCTGCTGTCGCGATCGCTCGAGAAGACCCAGCAAGACCCCGCCGACCTGACGGCGCGGCTCGAGTCCATGCAGGGCGCCTGGCTCTCGGGCTTCGCGATCTACAAGGTGCCGTTCGGCGCCAGCCATGGCATCGGCCACAGCCTGGGCGCCGTCACCGGCATGAGCCACGGCTACACAAGTTGCGTGATGCTGCCGCACGTGATGCGCTTCAACCAGTCGCACCGCGCCGAAACCCTGGCCCGAATCGCCAGCGCCCTAGGACGCGGCGACGGTGATGGCGCCGGTGCGGTGGCCGGCCTGATCGAGCGGCTCGGGCTACCGAGACGGCTGCGCGATGCGGGCGTGCAGCACGCGCAGTTAGACCAGATTGCCAGGGGCGCCATGGGAAACCTTTGGGTGCGGACCAATCCGCGGCCTATCACGGAACAGGCCGATGTCGCCGGCTTGCTCGACGCCGCCTGGTAGCAGAGCGTCGGCGGTCATGTTCAGCGCAGTCGACGAGAGCCGGAAATCTGAACACAGCAACAAGTGGAAACTCTGCGACAACAACCCGGGCCTGAGGCCCGAGAAACCAGGAAGACCATGAGCCAGAGTCCGCGCAGGAACCACTCGCCGCTGTTCAAGGCCAAGGTGGCGGTGGACGCCATCAAGGGCGAGAAGACGTTGGCCGAGTTGGCCAAGCTACACGACGTGCACGCCAACCAAATCGTCGATTGGAAAAACCAGTTGCTTGAACGCTCGGCCAGCTTGTTCGATGCCGAGTCGACGCCGACGCCGACGCCGACGCCGACGGTGGACTTGAAGGAGTTGCACGCCAAGATCGGACAGCTCGCGTTGAAGACCGATTTTTTGGCCGGCGCGCTCAATGGGTCACCAGGCCCACTCTGCCGAATGGGCAAGGCCGGCATGTTGAACGCAAAGCGATTGAATCGACCGCAACCACGCCCTGCCGATCACGCGGCAGGCCGAGTTGGTGGGAATCAGCCGAGGCAATGTGTACTACCTGGCGCGCGGTGTGTCAGAGGCCGATCAGCGGCTGATGAAGCGCATCGACGAGCTCAATCTAGCGCACCCGTTCATGGGCAGCCGCATGCCGCGCGACATGCTCAATCGCGAGGGCTTTAACGTCGGGCGCCGGCATGTGGCCACGTTGATGCAGCGCATGGGCATCGAGGCGATGTACCGCAAGGCCAACACGAGCAAGAAGCACCCGACCCACAAGGTATATCCGTACCTGCTGCGCGAGCTGACGATTGATCGCGCCAACCAGGTCTCGGCCAAGATGATTGTCACGCCCCAGCTATGCGGCTTGAAACTTCATCGGGCCGGAGCAATAGCATTTCGGGGTAGCCCGGACGGACCGCTCGCCTGATCGCGTCACGTCGTGAGAGCGCATAGCGCCACACGGCAACCTTGTTCAATCCGCCGAAGAGCCCGAAGTTCTCGATGGTCTCGAATACGTTGAAATATCGAAAGACCGACCCGAACACAGCATCGACGATGCTGAACTCCTGGCCCGCAAAGTACGGCCCCGAGCCCAGAATGAACTCGAGCTGAGCAAGGCGTAAACGGATCTCGCTCGCCCTGGCATCCAGCGTTGCTGCGCGCCAGCGTTGTAGAACGCCCCGACCGAGTTCAGCAAGGCGAGCCGAGCGTCAGCATGGCGGCGGCGATTTCCGGATCACCGATATTGGACGCCGCATCAAATGCTTGTAGTCGCTGCTCACGGATGACTACGCTTTCGATGATTTTTCGCCCGGAGTCATCGGTAATCTCGCGTCCTCGTTCAACTAGGCTTGGGCCATGGAACAGTCCGCGACGCTCGCCTCCGTAACCGTCAGCACAACTGCTGAGCAGCGCGCACGTCGCAAGGCCTCGCCCGACAGCCTCTCTTTTGTGGTGGCAGTCCCCAGATCACTTGCGCTCGGCA
>JANMWG010000142.1:0-10956 GCA_031393885.1 Betaproteobacteria bacterium
CCGTGGACGACCCGCTGATCCTGTCGGGCGGCTCGCTCACGGTCGGCGGACAAGCCACCTTCAACAACGTGTTCAACATCGCCGGCGGCATCTTCAATGCCAACGGCAACGTGAGCATCAGCCAGCTCAACCTGAGCGGCGGCGCACTCAATCTCGCCAGCGGACGCACCGCCACGCTAACTGGTGCCTCGACATGGTCCGGCGGCACGCTGTCCGGCACCGGCGCCACCTTCGCCATCGTGAACGCGGCATCGCTCGCGCTGACCGGCGACATCGATCACGTGTTGTCGGGCCTCACCGTCAACAATGCCGGCACCATGACGCTGGCCCTCGCCGGCAATCGTCTGCTCATCGACAACGGCGCGACCCTGAACAACAGCGGTACCGTGCGCTTCATCGGCGGTGCCGACACCATCGGTTCTTCGCAGGGCGGCTCGCTGGTCAACACGGGCATCATTCGCAACGAGAATGCGACGGGCGATGTGACCATCACGGGCGTTGCCTTCCGCAACGCCGGCGGCACGCTGGCGACCGGCGCGTCGCGACTGATCATCGATGCGACGACCACGCTGGAAGGGACCACCACCTTCGTCGGCGACAACGTCGAACTCGGCGGCGGCCAGATCGTCGCCGACGGGTCGGTGCTCAACGGCACCGTCAGGTTCACCGGCGGACCCAGCCAGTTCGGCGACACGACCATCAACGGCACGCTCAACAACTCGAGCGGCGCGGCGATGAGCATCGGCGCCGGCAAGACCCTCACCATCGCCGGCCCCGGCCGGGGGCTGTTCTCGACCAGCAGCATCCTCGGTGGCGGCGACATCCTGAATCGCGGACGCCTCGCGTTGGACGGCGTGACTCTTGCCGGCAGCCTGATCAACGAAGGCTCGCTGGACATCGGTGCCGGTGCGACGAACATCGACGGCGCGGTGCTGACCCTGAGCACGGGCATCCTCAACCTGGCCGCCGGCGGCACGCTCACCAAGACCGGCGGCGCAACGTCCTGGAATGGCGGCACCATCACCGGGACCGGCAGCCTGGTCGTGGCGGGAGGCGGCAACTTCGTGCTCGGCGGAACCGGCGCGCGGGTACTCGACGGCCCGACTCTCACGGTACCCACGCTGACGGTACCCAACGGCAGCCTTACCTTGCAGTCCGGCAACTTGACCGTGAACGACACCACCAACATCGCCGGGGGCGCAACGCTCACCCGCAATGGCGGCAGCTTCAATCCGCGCGGCGCGCTCACCAACGACGGCACGCTGAACCTCGCCAGCGGCGACACGGTGCTGGCGGGCGGCAGTTCGAACTCGGGCACGCTCGAGATCCGCAACGCCGTGGCCACCATGGGCGGCTCGTTCAGCAACAGCGGTGCGTTCAAGCTCGGCACCAACGGCGGGCTCACCATCGGCGGCGGCGGCGGGTTCGACAACAGCGCCGGCGGCGTATTCACCTTCGCGGTGGACAGCGGCAACATCGCACTGGCCGGGTCGCGCACCATCACCAACAGCGGCACCTTCGCCTCGCTCGGCGGCAATCACAGCATCGGCAACGGCGGCAGCGCGCTCTTCGACAACGCGCCCGGCGCCGTGGTGCGCGTCGACGGTGGCCGGTTCATCCTGCTCATGAACGCGTCCGCGCCAGACCATGGCGCTTACTCGGTGGCCAGCGGCGGCAGCCTCGAGTTCCCGGACCAGAACCGTACGTTCGCGGACGACAGTTCGATCACGGGCGCTGGCACTGTGGTGTTCCGTGCGTTCAGCGGCGGCACGCTCAACCTGAACGGCACCTACAACGTGAGCGGCACGACCCAGGTGCAAGGCAACACCACCGTATTGGTCGGCAGCGGCACAACCGCCACGACCGGCACGCTGGACCAGAGCGGCGGCACCCTCGGCGGCACCGGCAGCCTGGTGGTCACGAGCAGCTTCAATCGCACCGGCGGGACCTTCAATCCTAATTGGAACTCGCTCGACATCACCCAAGCAAGCGGCGACCTCGCGATCACTTCACCACTTCGGGCTGTCAATGGCCTGAAGCTCGACGTCACCTCGGGCGACCTTTCGGTGACCGGCACGACGATTGCAGCTGGCGGGGTTCTCGATGTCCGCGCCAGAAACATCTCGGTGACCGCAAATACGGCATCCGCCTTCATGGAAGGTGCCAGCCTGCGCGTGGCGACCAGTGGCGATCTCGCGATTCGTGGCGGTGTGGCCTCTGGTGCGTCTGCAAGAGTCGGCAGCACCGGCACGAACCCGAATACCGAGTGCAATGGCACCATCGGCGGCAATCTGCTCGTGGCGGGTGGCGCCGGGGCGGGAGCGAACGCGAGCTTCCTCGGTACCCCTGACATAGGTTCACGAAAGCCGCCCTTGAGCATCGGCGGCGAAGTGCGGATGACTTCCATCAGCGGCGGTGGCACCGCCCGGGTCGCCTCGACAACCCCCGCGTCGATCCACCTCGACTTCCCCACCCGATCGAGCGGCGGCTATCTGGTCAACGGTGCCGCAGTGACGTCGAGCGACGGCAGCGGCTTCTATGCCGATGGCCGACAAGCCGTGCTCGGATCCAATCTGTTCATTTCCTACGGCGGCATCGCACCACCGGAGACCCCACCCGCCACAACGACAGACGCCGCCGCCGTCATCGCACAGACGATCGTGCCGGTGCCGACACCGCCCTTCACCCCCGCCCGCGGCCCGCGCGCGGCCGACGAAACCGCCGAAGTGGTCGACAACACCAAGGCTCGCCCAGGAGAGTGCCGATAATGAACCGATATGCCGCATCAGGATTGTTGCTACTGGCGTCGATCGGCTTCGCCGCCCATGCGCAGGAGGCCGGCAAGGCCACCTCCGTCAGCGGCGTGGTCTCGGTGCAGCACCGCGATGGCTCCGTCGGTGTGCTGGCCAAGGGCACGGGGGTGCAGGCCGGCGATACGCTGCGGTCGCAGCAGTTGAGCTACGCCCGGGTTCTGCTGACCGATGGGGCTGACCTCGCGCTGCGTCCGGGCAGCACGCTCAAGATCGAGGCCTACGGTTTCGAGCAGAACAAGCCCGAGGCCGACAGCCTGGTGATGCGCCTGCTCAAGGGTGGCCTGAGAACGGTCACCGGACTGGTCGGCAAACGCCGCGTCGACTCGTTCCAGATGAACGCTGGCGTGGCCACCATCGGCGTGCGCGGCACCGATTTCGTCGCCCGCATCTGCGACGAGGCCTGCAAGCGCGAGTCCGACGCCGGGGCCAACGTGCGTGTTCCGCCGGTGCCCGGCTACATCGGCCGCGTGGTCACCGTGCAGGGCCGCCTGGCACTGGTTGCCGGCGCGCGCGCGGGCCGCAACCTGTCCAGCGGCGATCTCGTCTACACCACCGACGTGGTCGAGACCAGCGCCGACGGACTGGCCGTGATCGTCTACCAGGACGGCACCCGCGTGGTCCTGCGGGCCTCCACGCGACTGGGCATGCAGAGCTATCGCTACGAACCTTCCAACCCGGAAAGCGGCAATGCCGCCTTCAACCTCGTCCGCGGCGGACTGCGCATTCTCACCGGCCTGATCGCGCAGCGGACCCCCACGCACTTCACGGTTGGCACGGCGGTGGCCACCATCGGCGTGCGCGGCACCGGTTTCGACGTGAACTGCACCGGCGCGTGCGCTGAAGAACCGGCAAGCGGCGAAGGCGCGAAGTGCGCACCGGGAGCAGATGGCACTGTGCCCGCTGCCTGTACCGAGGCTGCGCCATCCGGTGACAAGGACGAGCTGCCTGCCGGCCTCACCGTCTACAACTGGAAAGGCAAAGTCTACGTGCGCAATCCCGAGGGCGAGTTCGAGCTGGCCGAGAACCAGACGAGCGTCGTGTCGGCCAAGGGCGCGGCCCCGCGCCGGCTCGACACTGTGCCGCCGTTCTTCCTGCGCGAACCGGACACGCGGCCCGACAAGCTCAAGATCGACATGCAGGCCCTCATGGGCAAGCAGGACGAAACCTTCAGCGAGCCGGGCGTGTACGTGTACGTCCGCGATGGCGTGGTCACGCTGAACGCGCCCGGCGGCACCTATTCGCTCAATCGCGGCGAGACCGGTTTTCTCGACCGCAGCGGGCAGCGCTTCGAGCGGCTCGCGGTGGTCCCGACCTTCATGGACCGTGACGGCTTCACCCGGCACATGGACTTCGAAGGCCAGGGGTGCAGCGCGAAGTGAGGTCGAGGCCGGCTCCAGGCCCCGCGTGCGCGCGAGGCCGGTAGCGAATTGCGCTGGGATATCTTCTGCAATGTCGTCGATCATTTCGGCGACATCGGGGTGTCGTGGCGTCTGGCACGGCAACTTGCCGCCGAGCACGGGCTCGATGTGCGCCTCTGGGTCGATGACCTGGGCACCTTCCGGCGGCTTTGCCCGGAACTCGATGTGCAGGCGCGGGCGCAGTCGGTCGGCGACATCGACGTGCGCCTATGGGACGGTGGCGACGCCTGCGAGCCAGGCGCGGACGGCATCGGCGATGTGGTGGTAGAGGCGTTCGGCTCGCGCGTGCCGGCGCCCTGGATGACGGCAATGGCAGCACTGGAGCGAAAACCGGTCTGGATCAACCTCGAATACCTGAGCGCCGAGGACTGGGTCGAGGGCTGCCACCGGATGACGTCACCGCACCCGCGCCTGCCGCTGGTCAGGCACTTCTACTTTCCCGGCTTCACGGCCGCCACCGGCGGCCTGCTGCGCGAACGCGATCTGGACATGCAGCGGGAGCACGCCGCGAAGGCGCGCGAGCCGCGCGCGGGCAACGTGACCACGGTGTCGTTGTTCGGCTATGGCGGTCCGGCCGTGAGCGCTTTGCTGTCGGCGTGGGTGCATTCCGCGGAGCCAGTGCTGGTCCTGATTCCGGAAAGCGTGCTGCTGGCAGACGTGGCGAGGTTTTTCGGTGGGAGTATTGCGGCGGTCGGTGACCGGTTCGAACGTGGCGCGCTCTCGGCGCTGGTGCTGCCGTTCCAGTCCCAGGCGCAATACGATCGCCTGCTCTGGAGCTGCGACTGCAACTTCGTGCGCGGCGAGGATTCGTTCGTGCGGGCCCAGTGGGCGGAGCGGCCCTTCGTGTGGAACATCTACCCGCAGGATGGCGGCGCCCACTGGGCCAAGCTGCATGCCTTTCACGAGCGCTACGGGGCCGGCCTGTCGGCCGATGCCGCCGCCGCCGTGCGCGATTTCTGGCGCCAATGGAATCTGAAGGAACCCCCGGCACCAGCCATGGCCACGGCGTGGCGACGCTTCTGGACGCACCGCGCCGAGATCGAAAAGTGGGGTCGCGAATGGGCGCTGTCGCAAGTTTCCCACGGCGATCTTGCATCGAATCTGGTCATCTTCGCGTCCGAACGGCTATAATCCGGCGCCTTTTTCGGGGTCCTCTCGAACCAACGACTACTCAATTGCGCAGGATAAAATTGCGCAGGACAAGCACATGAAGATCGCCCAGGAACTCCGCGTAGGCAACGTCGTGATGATCGGCAAGGATCCGATGGTGGTTCAGCGAGCCGAATTCAGCAAATCCGGCCGCAACGCCTCGGTCGTCAAGATGAAGCTCAAGAATCTGCTGAGCAGCTCCACTGCCGAGTCGGTGTATCGAGCCGACGAAAAATTCGACGTCGTCGTTCTCGAGCGCAAGGAAGCCACGTTCTCGTATCTCGCCGACCCGATGTACGTGTTCATGGACGCCGAATACAACCAGTTCGAGGTCGAGAAAGACAACATGGGCGACATGCTCAACTACCTCGAAGACAACATGGCGTGCGAAGTCGTGTTCTACGACGGCCGCGCGATCTCGGTGCAGATTCCGCAGTCGGTGGTAAGGGAGATCATCTACACCGAACCTGCCGTGCGCGGCGATACCTCGGGCAAGGTGCTTAAGCCCGCCAAGCTGGCCAGCGGCTACGAGGTGCAGGTGCCGCTTTTCTGCGCCACCGGTGACAAGATCGAGATCGACACCACCACCGGCGAATACCGCCGCAGGGCCTGATCCCCGGGCGGCGCCACCGCGTCACAGGTGGTTCACGATGTCGGTCAGTGGCTCGATTGCATCGAGGCTGCTGGTCCACGAGTGCGGAATCGACGACAGCCCGCACGCTGCACCCAGCACGCCGACGCCCGCTTCGAGCATCTCGAGTTCTTCGCGCAGGGTGACCACCGCGACGGCACCCCAAGCGCTGACCGCGTCGACATGGCGTTCGAGACGCTCGCGCACCGGCGCGAGCTGGGCTTCGAGCCAGCCGGGTTCCATGCCTTCGAGCAGGTGCTGCATCGTCAGCGGCGCATAGACCTCGCCGGTGTTGAACCAGAGGCCGGGAAGCTCCTGGTCGGCTGCCGTCACATCGAGTCGATAGCCGCGATCCGCCCCGTCCCACACGATCGGCACCTGCAGCCGACCGCGCAGGTATTCGAGATCGTGGATCAGGGTGACGCGCGGCACCTCGAGCACCGCGAGAAATTCGTCGAGCGGCGCCGCACGCCGCAGGCGCTGCTGGATGCGATAGAAACGTTCGGTCCGGTCCATGAATGTCCGAGCGTGACACGGGGAGCGCCGAACAGCGATAATCCAGTGCAGGAACGAGGCCGCAGATCGGCATTGGTCGAACAACGAAAACCACGGTCGGAAATGTCCCTGCCAGCAGCCTGTCGGGCTTAGGTGTTCGATAGCGAAACGGTGGGAGAGCGAGGCCGGATTTTGTCGATTTCGACGCGCATATCGGGAATATGCCAGGAGAAATCGGCGAGATATGGACCGCTCTCCCGTCGTTGCAGCCGAATCATCCTGAGTCCGACAGGCTGCTAGATATCGGAATGATCGGTGGTGTCGTGCTCTCGATCATCCTGATCGTCATGCGCAAGAGAGTTGGCTAGGCGCTTCATGCGTCATCCCGGGGGGCGAGCCGCATCCCGGTGAAGGTATCGATCGCACCCGTGACGGGCGCCTGGCGGAACTTACCGTCTGCGCTCGTCTCCATGCAGCAAGGCGTGATGCACCCGGCGCCGAACTCACAAGCTGTATCGACCACGGAGGTACTGTCTCCCATGAACGACATTTCCCGCACGCTTTCGCGTCTTCGTATCACCTTGCTTGGCACCGCCGTCGCCGTCGCAATGGCGGGCTGCGCCAACTTTCCGGGCACCGGCACCAGCAAGGAATCGACGGCTTCATCAGGCACCGCCAAATCCGCCGACAACCCCAGTTACCAGCCGGTATCCGATGTCCCGATTCCACCCGGCACCAAGATCAAGACCGACCGCTCGCTGATTCTCGGCGCCGATGAACGCTGGGTCGGCAAGATAGTGCTCGATGTCGACATGCCCACGACCCAGACCTACGCCTACTACGCCGAGCGCATGCCTTCGTTCGGGTGGGAGCCGATCACGGCCGTGCAGGGCAAGACCAGCACGCTCACCTTCATGCGTGGAGACCGGGCGGCGACCGTCGAGATTTCCGGTTCCGGTTTCAAGGGCTCCGAAGTCGGGATCACGGTCAGCCCCAAGCAGGCAGCCATGGCCCCCAAGAAGTAACCGGCAAACGCGGGAGCAACCGATGGCAATCGATGGCATGAACCACTTCACCGTGCTCACCGCCGACCTCGACGCGACGCGTGGTTTCTACGTCGGCGTTCTGGGTCTTGCCATCGGTCCGCGTCCCGCTCTGGGCTTCCCGGGGGTGTGGCTTTACATCGGCGATGCGGCCGTCTTGCACGTGATCGCCGGTCGGCCGCTGCCGCCCGACCCAGCCGGTGTGCTCGACCACATGGCGTTTTCCGCCAGCGAACTCGGCGCGACCGTGGCCCGGCTCGAGGCGCATTCGATCCCCTACACCTTGCGGCGTCAGACCGAATCCGGGACGTGGCAGCTCTTCTGCTTCGACCCGAGCGGCGCCCGCGTCGAGCTCGACTTCGGTGCTCACGAGGCGGCGCCCACTTAAAGGGTGACGCCCCCCCCCCCGCAGCGTAGGCTCGGAGGGATCTCACCTCAGCGAAGGGGCCCCGCCCACAGGGTCCCCCGAGGACGGGGCGCCCCCTGAAGGGGGAAGGCGGAGCACAGCGAAGCCTGGGGGTGGGTGTCACCTTCCACAGGGTCCCCCGAGGACGGGGCGCCCCCTGAAGGGGGAAGGCGGAGCGCAGCGAAGCCTGGGGGTGGGTGTCACCTCAGCAGAGATCCGGGATGGCTAGGCACTCGGCTTGAACCATGTCGATGAAGGCGCGCACCTTCAGCGGCACCTGCCGCGCCGACGGATATACCGCATTGAGTTCGAGCGGCGGCAGCGCATAGTCGGTCAACACCGCACGCAGAGCGCCACTGCGAAGATCGTCCGACACCAGCCACGCCGTCACGACTGCGATACCCATGCCCTGTCGGGCGGCTTCGACCAGGGCGAGCGGGCTGTTGGAGCGAAAGGCGCCCGACGTACGCGCCGCGAACTCGGTCTTGCCCTTCGAAAACCGGATCTCCGGGGAGTGTCCCAGCCACTGGTAACTCAAGACATTGTGGTCGGCCAGATCGGTCGGGACTGCCGGCTCGCCACGCCGTGCAAAGTATTCCGGGGTTCCCACGACGATCAAGCGGATGCTTCCCAACCGCCGGGCGACGAGCGTGGAATCGGCGAGCCGACCGCCTCGGATGGCGACATCGACGCCCTCCTCGACCAGATCGAGCAACTGATCGCTGAGGGTGAGTTGCACTTTCAGGGCTGGGTGCTGGCGTTGCAGCCGTGCAACCAGGGGCACCACCAGGCGCAGTCCAACCGGCTGTGATGTCGTCACCGTGAGTGTCCCGGTCAGGCCCGCGTCGTTCTGCCGGACCCGTGTTTCCGCGGCGGCGACTTCATCGAGGATGCGCCTGGCCGATTCGTAGTAGGTGGCACCGGCCTCGGTCAGGCTAAGGCGACGGGTCGTGCGTTGCAACAATCTGACGCCGAGATCGGTCTCGAGCGCCGCCAGCTGTTTGCTGACGCTCGGTTGAGTCATACCCATTTCCCTGGCAACGGCAGAGATATTGCCGGTTTCGGCGATTCTCACGAACGCCGTCATCAGACTGAATCTATCCATGGTTTTCTATTTTTCATGCGTTCAATGCATGAATCATATTCGACAACATACCTTTATGTTGCGACGCAAAATCCGTAAGGTAAGAACCATGAAGTGTGTCGTGGTCGACCCCGGGTGATCCGGGGAACCAGGGCACCCTCGCAACACGAAAGGAAACAGACCATGAACGTGAAAACCATTGCGGTCTCGTTGATCGGTGCCTGGCTGGCATTGCTGGTCGCCGGCTCTGCACACGCCGCCGATTGGCGGACTCTGAGTGACGAGGACGGCATGCAGGTTTATCTCGACGAGGGTTCCGTCAAGCACCATGGGTCGTCCACCCGGGTTACGGTAATGCGCAACCATGCCCTCACCCAGACACTGGGCGACGACTGGTATCTCCATCGCTCCCAGATGGTTCGCTACGAACTCGCTTGCGACAGCGGCAAGGCCTCGATGAAATCCTGGGCTTTCCGGGCAGGCGAACTCGGTAGCGGTGCCACCGTTTGGGAAGAACGCAACCAGTGGGCAATGCCCGCCAAGGCTGCCGACGAGACCCTCGAACACGCACTGATCGCCAGGCTCTGCGACTCGTCGCTCGCCGCATCGCAGGATCGCTGACCCAGCCCATTCCTCCAGTCCGGCTTCATCACCATGGTCGGACTTTCGAGCACACCCGCAACGGGTGTGCTTTTTTTGCGCACCGGCGCATCCGCAGGGGTCCCCGAGGAATGCGGCGCCCCTGTGAGTGAGCACGATCGTAGCGAAGCCTGGGAGTGGACCCTTCTTAAAGCTCCCGTTCGTTGACGCAGGTCTCGAAGACGCGATCGCCGATCAGCTCGAGTGGCGTGTCGGGGTGTCCGGCGGCGGCTTCCCGTTCCATCAGCGCATAGTCGGCATCGAGGATACGGTTGACGAACTCCACTTGGGGTCAGGAGTCTCGTCGCCGTGCCACTTGATTTTCACGCCGCGCAGGCCCGGGACGCCGGCTATACCCGGTATCGCTTGTTCAATCAGGTTGTCTCCGATCTGATCTCGATCCAGGCATATCCACCGGAACTGCGCTGGTTCGTCCAAGACCAGGACGATGAATCACTACTGGTGTCAGCCGACGAACAGGTGTTCGATGAACCGGTCAAACCCGATCTGCACCACGATTCGTTTCTGCAAACCTGTTTCACGTGCACCAGTTCGTTCGCGCGCTGAAGTGACGCCCACCCCCAGGCTCACTGCGTTTCACCCTCTCAAAAAGGGGCCCAGCGCCCTTGGGGAGTAAGGCCGGTCCTGATCGCGCCGGGTCACGTGCAACTCGCCTTCCGGCCCGAAAACAGGCCAACGGTTCAACGCCGCCGGGCCGGAACCCGCGCCCTTGCTGAGGTTGCATTTGCGATGCGGCCGAAAGCCGCGCCAGTGCAAGCGGAGCGCCTCGACATGGTGCTTGTCAAGCCATCATCGAAAAAGTTATCAAACGCCGGGTAGCGTTTCTCGATGACGCCGTCAAGCGTTGTCGACATGCCCGGAGAACTCTCATAACCTCATAATTATTTAAAGATTTTTGGGTTGCCTGTTTCGTGCTCAATCCAACGGAAGTCCAGTCCCGACAAGCGTTTTTTCCGGTTTCCGACAGGATATCCACAGATGTATCCACAGCTTCTGTGGATACCTCGATACCGCGGAAACGGGTGGCATGGCAGCACCACAGCCCCCCCGAGGACGGGGCGCCCCCTTGAGGGGGAAGGCGAAGCGCAGCGCAGCCTGGGGGTGCTGAACGAAGGGAACATTTGAAGCGAAGGGACCCCGCCCACAGGGCCCCCCGAGGACGGGGCGCCCCCTGGAGGGGGAAGCCGGAGCGCAGCGCAGGCTGGGGGTGGGCGTCACCTGCCACAGGGCCCCCCCGAGGACGGGGCGCCCCCCTGG
>JANMWG010000014.1:0-3628 GCA_031393885.1 Betaproteobacteria bacterium
GAGAGTGCGCCGCCGGCGCGATGGCCAGGCTGCTGAGACCGGCCGCGATGATCGCAGCGGTCATTGCCAGGGACTTGAACTTCATGTCTGCCTCCAGAAGTGAAAAGAGCACTCGTCAGTGCGTTGCGAAAACGGGTGGAACAGGGTGTAGAGAACGCTCGAAACCTGCTTTGGTTCGTAGTGGTTTACGGCAATCAATGCGGGAACGGCCACAAGCGCAGCTTCTCCTTGGCGATCGACCACAGGCGCGCCAGGCCATGCGGCTCGACGATCAGGAAGAACACGATCAGCGAACCGAAGATCATGAATTCGAGGTGCGAGGCGAGCGCGGTGGAAATCGGTAGGCCCAGCCACGCCGGCGCCTGGTTCAGCAGCAGCGGCAGGATCACGATGAAGGCCGCACCGAAGAAGCTGCCCATGATCGACCCAAGCCCGCCGATGATCACCATGAAGAGCAGCTGGAACGAGCGGTCGATCGAAAACGCCGCCGGCTCCCAGGACCCGAGATTCACGAAGGCCCACAAACCACCGGCCACGCCGACGATGAACGAGCTGACCGCGAACGCCGTCAGCTTGGCGTACACCGGGCGGATGCCGATGACCGCCGCGGCCACGTCCATGTCGCGAATGGCCATCCATTGGCGGCCGAGGTGGCCGCGCACCAGGTTCTTGGCCAGTAGCGCGAACACTGCCACGAAGGCCAGGCAGAACAGGTACTTTTCCACCGGCGAGTTGATGGGCAAGCCCAGCACCTGCAAGTTCGACACCGACACCGAGCCCGAGGACGAATCGTTGGTGAACCACTTGATGCGCAGGAACGCCCAGTCGACGAAGAACTGCGCCGCCAGCGTGGCCACCGCCAGGTACAGCCCCTTGATGCGCAACGACGGGATGCCGAACAGCACGCCGACGACGGTGGCGCACAGACCGCCCAGCAGCAGCGATGCGATCAACGGCAAGCCCTCGATGCGCACCTGGAAGTTGTAGGCCGCATACGCACCCACCGCCATGAAAGCGCCGTGGCCGAGCGAGATCTGGCCGCAGTAGCCGACCAGGGTGTTCAGGCCGATCGCCGCCAGCGACAGGATCAAGAACGGGATCAGGATGGCGCGGAACACATACTCCGGCGCCAGCAGCGGCACGGCGATGAAAGCGAAGGCCAGCAACAAACCGATCACGACGCGGTCTTGCAGGATCGGAAAGATCTGCTGGTCGGCCGTATAGCTGACCTTGAATTGACCGTTCTCGCGATAGAGCATTTTTGTTGTCCCCGTGGCTCAAACGCGGTCGATTATTTTCTCGCCGAACAGTCCTTGCGGCCGCACGAGAAGGAACAGCAGGGCCAACACATACGCAAACCAGATCTCGATGCCGCCGCCCAGCATCGGGCCGATGTAGACCTCCGACAGCTTTTCGCCCACGCCGATGATCAGCCCGCCGATGATGGCCCCCGGCACCGACGTGAGCCCGCCGAGAATCACCACCGGCAACGCCTTCAGCGCGATCTGCGACAACGAGAACTGCACGCCGAGCTTGCTGCCCCAAATGACGCCGGCCACCAGCGCCGCGAAGCCCGCCACGCTCCAGACAATGACCCAGATGTGATTCAGCGGAATGCCGATCGAGTTGGCTGCCTGGTGGTCATCGGCCACGGCGCGCAGCGCGCGGCCGGTCGAGGTCTTCTGGAAGAACAGCGTCAGCAGCGCGACCAGCGCCGCGGCAACCGCCGCCGCGACCATGTCTTCCTGGTTGATCAGCACACCGCCCTGAAAGACGCCCGGCAACAGGAACACCGGGTCTTTCGGCATGCCCACGTCGATCTTGTAGATGTCGCTGCCGAACACGGTCTGGGCGAATCCGTCGAGAAAATAGCTGATGCCCAGCGTGGCCATCAGCAGGGTGATTCCCTCCTGGTTGACCAGCTTGCTCAGCACCAGGCGCTCGACCAGCCAGGCCAGGGCCACCATCACGAGCATCGCCGCGCCGAAGCCGAGCACATTGCCCGCCAACTTGCTCTCGAAGCCCAACCCGTTCGGAATCCACTCCGAGAACCGCGCCATCGCCAGCGCGGCGAACAGCACCATCGCGCCCTGCGCGAAGTTGAACACGCCCGAGGCCTTGTAGATGAGCACGAAGCCCAGCGCGATGAGCGAATACAGCATGCCCGCCATCAGGCCACCGATCAAAACTTCAAGGAAGAACGCCATGGTGTTTTTTCTGCGCCGTGCCGTCAGTGCGAGGTGCCGAGGTAGGCACTGATCACGTCGGGGTTGGCGCGCACGTCCTGGGGCGTGCCGTCGCCGATCTTCTTGCCGTAGTCGAGCACGACGACGCGGTCGCTGATGTCCATCACCACGCTCATGTCGTGCTCGATCAGCACGATGGTCGTGCCGAACTCGTTGTTCACGTCGAGGATGAAGCGGCACATGTCTTGCTTTTCTTCGACGTTCATGCCGGCCATCGGCTCGTCGAGCAGCAGCACCGTCGGCTCCATCGCGAGCGCTCGCCCCAAGTCAACGCGTTTTTGCAAACCGTAGGGCAAGCGGCCGACCGCCATCTTGCGGTAGGGCTGAATCTCCAGGAAGTCGATGATGCGCTCCACATGCTGGCGCTGCTCGGTCTCTTCACGCTCGGCCGCGCCCCAGCCGAATGGCAAACGAAAGGCTTGCTGAAAGATGTTGCTCTTCATCTTCAGATTCCGCCCGGTCATGATGTTGTCGAGCACGCTCATGCCCTTGAACAATGCCAGGCTCTGAAAGGTGCGCGCCACACCCATCTCGGCGACCTGGCGCGAATTCATGTGCGAGAAGGTCTTGCCACGAAACGTGATCGAGCCTTCTTGCGGTGCGTAGACACCATTGATGCAATTGAGCATCGAACTCTTGCCCGCGCCATTCGGCCCGATGATGGCGCGCACCTCGTGCTCGCGCACATCGAAGCTGATGTCGCTCAGCGCCTTCACGCCACTGAAGCGCAGGCTGATGTTCTTTACGTCGAGAACGACCTCGCCGATTTTTCGCGTGGCCATCAAGCCGCCCTCTTCACAGCAGCAAAGGTCTTCGCGTCCACGATCTTCAGCGTCGCAGCAACAACCCCCGAGCGCCCGTCTTCGAACTTCACCTGCGTCTCGATGAACTGCTCGCTTTTTCCCCCGTACAGCGCATCCACCAGCACCTGGTAGCGCTCGGCGATGAAGCCGCGCCGCACCTTGCGCGTGCGCGTGAGCTCGCCATCGTCGGCATCCAGCTCCTTGTGCAGGATCAGAAAACGGCTGATCTGCGAGCCCGCGAGCATCGCGTCGAGCGCGAGGTCGGCGTTGACCTTCTCCACACACTCGCGGATCAGCTCGTAGACCTCGGGTTTCTGCGCCAGATCGGCGTAGCCGGCGTAGGGCAGGTTGCGTTTTTCGGCCCAGTTGCCAACCGCTTCGAAATCGATGTTGATGAAGGCGCAAACAGAAGCACGCTTGTCGCCGATCGCCACCGCTTCCTTGATGTGCGAGAAGAACTTGAGCTTGTTCTCCACGTACTTCGGCGCGAACATCGCACCGTCGTTGGCGCCGCCCACGATGCGGCCCACATCCTTCGCGCGGTCGATGATCTTCAGGTGGCCGCCGGCATCGAGAAAC
>JANMWG010000191.1:0-6500 GCA_031393885.1 Betaproteobacteria bacterium
CTCCGTACCCGACCAGTAGGCGTAGGACTGCAGGTTCTTGAACGGGCCGGTGTTCGACAGCGGTCCGCCCGCCGGATTGCCCAGGGCCGTGTAGTACAGCTCGCCCATCTGGCTGTTGGTGCAGTTGTAGCTGAAGATGCCGCATGCAGGATCCGCCGCCGGCAGCGACCAGCCGCTGAACGTTCCCACCGTCAACCCGGCCGCCCAGCTCTTGGCGTTGTACCAGTTCAGCAAGGTGTTGTTGGCCGTCAGATACCACGTCGCATCGAGCACCGTGTCATAGGCGAACTCGGCATCCGCGGTAATCGCCGTCGCATTGCCATTGATGTCGCGCAGTTCCAGCACCGCCAGCGCCGAACCTGACTGTACCAGTGCGGCTACTGTGAATGCCAGTGTCACGCGCTTGACCTGCGCGTGAAGTCCTTGCTTGTTCTTCATCTTGTCTCCAGAGATTGGTTTGTTGCTGGTTCGATCGGCTCGGGGGTTTTCTGGGGGAGCACGGACACTCGTCGGGGAAGTGTTCGAAAAAATACTCTCGATTGTTAAGTTAGCCCCCGCCCCCCACGATGTCAACGTTTGATCGCGGCAATGTTTGACGCCGAACGGATCATGGGTCGAGCGATTGACGCCGAACCGGCGTCCGGTGCGGGCCTCGGCTTCCGGGGGCTGCCGGGCGGCGCACAGGCGGCTCACCCGGGTGGGGGCAGGCGGTGGTTGTCAGAATTTTGGCCTGACCCCGAGATCTCCCAGCGAGTCAAATGCCAGGCTCTCGCTCCCGAGACGAATGCCAGAACGCAACGACGTCCAGGAACCTGCCCTTGGACCGGTAGTACAGAACAATAGCCGACCCTCGCGAGGTAAACGCGGCGAGTCTCCGCGTCGCGGGCGTTCTCGACCTTGCGCCCGATTCCCGGCCTGCTCCACGAGTGCGGCCAGCGCGGCGACAACATCGAACTCGATCGCGCCCGGTGCCGACGGGCGGTTGAGCGACCACCACCCGGCGGCCTGGTGAATCTCGCGGACCGCCCGTGGCTTGATCCGTACGACCAGCACCACCGTCAGCGATACGGCTTCAACTGTTCCAGCAACGCCTCGGCGGAGATGCCTTCTTCGCTGTCGGCTTCGGTGAGAGCCTGCTCGAGTTCGGACCGAAGGTGCCCGGGCAGACGTACCGGCACATCAGCCTCCTTGGCGAAAACGGTGACCGGGGCGCCTTCGGGAAGCGAGGCGCCGTCGAGCACGACTTTTCCATTGATGACGGTGCCAGTCACGATATGCATGGAATCATCGTACTCCCGCACCCGAAGCGATGGTAGACACTGACACCGAGACCAACCTACGGGCGTTCCGGCCCCGGCTGGAAATCCAGCTCCGAAATGTCGCGCGATCCGTGCAGCATTCTCACCAGATCGATGCCATCCGCCAGAGGCACGTAGTACGCAACGTAGCGGCCGATGGGAAAGCTGCGGAGCTGGTCGGCCAGTTCATCCCTCGCCCGGCCCATTGCCGGCTGTCTGGCGAGACCACCGAGTCTGTCATCGACCAGATCGAGGAACCGGGTCGCGTTGGCCGGACTATCGTCGGCGATGTATTCCCATATCTCGATCAGATCCGCCAATGCCCTTGGTCGTTTGGTGACGACCGGCATGGGCTAGGACTTCTTGTCATCGCGACCCCGCGCGTCGCGGCGGCGTTGCCCCTCCGCGACGACTTCCCGCATGTTCAGCGGTGACGACGGACCGCTGTCGAGTCCTGCCTTGATCTCTTGGCGCAACTCACCGAGCCTGGTCGCGCGCACCTCGTCTTTTTCCTGCATGAGCTGCAGCGCCTCGCGCACGACCTCGCTGGCCGAGGTGTAGAGGCCGGCGCTGACTTTTTCGCGCACCATGGATTCGAGTTGCGGCGAGAGGTTGATGTTCATGGTCATGAGCAATCTCCTTCGATCGATCGTGCGACTCTAGTAGCCTTGGCAATCACTGTCAAAACTTGGCAGTTCCAGTTGGCCTGACGGCGATCCGAGCGAGGCAGTTCACGGCCGTCTTCGATGCCGCGAACTGCCAGCACCACACGTGCGGGGCAACCGCGCATCATCGCCCGGGTTTCCCTCATCCCCGGCCCTTCTCCCGGCGGGAGAAGGGAGCGGGACCATCACTTCTCACGTAAGGGGCACAGCAAGACTTCGGGATCGGCCTGCATGATCGTTTCTTACGACAATGCAGTTGAGCAGGCACCTGTGTCCCCGTCGGCGGCCACGAACGATTCGAACCATCATTTGCGGCCGATCCACCCTTGCCGGTAACCTTCCCGGTCCGCTTCACCTTCTCGATTCCCTCATGCAGCAATACCTCGATCTCATGCGGCAGGTGCTCGAACACGGTGCCCGCAAGACCGATCGCACCGGCACCGGCACGCTCAGCCTCTTCGGCGCGCAGTTGCGCTTCGACCTGTCGGCCGGATTTCCGCTGGTGACCACCAAGAAGCTGCACGTGAAGTCGATCATTCACGAGCTGCTGTGGTTCCTGAGGGGCGACACCAACGTGGCCTATCTGCGCGACAACGGCGTCACCATCTGGGACGAATGGGCCGATGCCGACGGCGAGCTGGGGCCGGTTTACGGGCACCAGTGGCGCGCCTGGCCCACGCCCGATGGCGGCCAGATCGATCAGATCGCCCAGGTGGTGAGCGATATCAGGCGCACGCCCGATTCGCGGCGGCTGATGGTCACGGCGTGGAATCCGGCCGACGTGCCGAAGATGGCGCTGGCGCCTTGTCATGCGCTGTTCCAGTTCTACGTCGCCGACGGCCGGCTGTCGTGCCAGCTCTACCAGCGCAGCGCCGATGTGTTTCTCGGCGTGCCGTTCAACATCGCCTCGTATGCCCTGCTCACGCTAATGGTCGCGCACGTCTGCAACCTCGAACCAGGCGACTTCGTGCACACCTTCGGCGACACGCACCTGTACCTGAATCACCTCGACCAGGCACGCGAGCAACTGACGCGGCAACCGCGGTCGCTACCGACGCTGACCATCGATCCGTCGGTGCGTGATCTGTTCGCGTTCCGCTTCGATGATTTCGCCCTGACCGGGTACGACCCGCATCCGCATATCAAGGCGCCGGTGGCCGTATGAGCCACCGAGCGGGGTCCTGCTTGGCGGGCGGATCCCCATGACTTTGGCTCACGGACCTCGCGTTTCCCTGATTGCGGCGGTCTCTTCGAATGGCGTCATCGGCAACGAGGGCCGGCTGCCTTGGCATCTGCCGGAAGACCTAAAGCGCTTCAAGACGCTCACGCTCGGCCACACCATCGTGATGGGGCGCAAGACCTGGCAGTCGATCGGGCGTCTGCTGCCGGGACGTCGCAACGTGATCGTCAGCCGCGATCCGGATCTGCGTATCGATGGCGCGGAAGTCGTGCCGAGCGTTGCGGCCGCCATCGCGATCGCGGCGGGCGACGCGGAGGTGTTCGTGATCGGCGGTGGCGAGATCTACCGCGCCACGATCGAGCTCGCGGATCGCCTGCACCTCACCGAAGTGGCGCTCGACGTGCCGGGCGACGCGTTCTTTCCGGCCATCGACCGCGACCAGTGGAACGAATCGGCGCGCACCGGCCACGTCGCGGCGGACGGCACCGGCTTCGACATCGTGGTTTACGACCGCCGGACCTGACGCGGATGAATGCAGTTTTTCCGGCCGTCACGGGCGACATGGCCCGGCCAGCCTGCCGCGAAGGCGCCGCAACCTACAGTCGCGCGCAATCCACGTAGTAGCTGACCTGCTGCCCGTCAACCACCGTATCGACCAGGCCGTGGATCTCGGTCTCGAAACCGGGAAACGACAGGTTGAACTCGCGCGCGAACTGGAGGTAGCGCACGATCGTCGCATTGAAGCGCTCGCCCGGGATCAGCAATGGAATGCCGGGCGGGTAGGGCGTCAGCAGCACGGTGGTGACGCGGCCTTCGAGATCATCGATCGGCACCCGGTCGATGTCGCGATGGGCCATGCGCGCGAACGCGTCGGCCGGTTTCATCGCCGGCACCATGTCCGAGAGATACATCTCGGTGGTCAGGCGCGCGATGTCATTGGCCTTGTAGATGCCGTGGATGCGGTCGCACAGATCCTTCAGGCCGGTGCGTTCATAGCGCGGATACTTGGCGACGAAGTGCGGCAGGATGCGCCACAGCGGCTGGTTCTTGTCGTAGTCGTCCTTGAACTGCTGCAACTCGGTGACGAGCGAGTTCCATCGGCCCTTGGTGATGCCGATCGTGAACATGATGAAGAACGAGTAGAGCCCGGTCTTCTCGACGATGACGCCATGCTCGGCCAGGTATTTGGTGACGACGGCCGCCGGGATGCCCTGGTCGGCAAACGCACCGTCCACATCCAGCCCGGGGGTGATCACCGTGGCCTTGATCGGATCGAGCATGTTGAAGCCGGGGGCGATGTCGCCGAACCCGTGCCAACGATCGCCCGACTGCAGCAGCCAGTCGTCGCGGGTGCCGATGCCCTCGGCCGCGAGATAGTCCGGCCCCCACACCTTGAACCACCACGACTCGCCGAACTCGTCGTCCACCTTGCGCATCGCGCGGCGGAAATCGAGCGCCTCGAGAATCGATTCTTCCACCAGGGCGGTGCCGCCGGGCGGCTCCATCATGGCCGCGGCGACATCACATGAGGCGATGATCGCGTATTGCGGCGAGGTCGAGGTGTGCATCAGGAAGGCTTCGTTGAACACGTCGCGATCGAGATGACCCGACTCCGAGTCCTGCACCAGGATCTGCGATGCCTGCGACAGCCCCGCCAGCAGCTTGTGGGTCGACTGCGTCGAGAAGATCATCGACTCCTTGCAGCGCGGGCGATCGGCGCCGATGGCGTGGTAGTCGCCGTAGAAGTCGTGAAAGGCCGCATGCGGCAGCCACGCTTCATCGAAGTGCAAGGTGTGAATCTCGCCGTCGAGCATCTCCTTGATGGTCTCGACGTTGTAGCTGATGCCGTCGTAGGTGCTCTGGGTGATGGTGAGGATGCGCGGCTTCTTGTGGGTGCCGCGCACGAACGGATTGGCCTCGATCTTCTTGCGGATGGTCTCGATGCGGAACTCGTTCAGCGAGATCGGGCCGATGATGCCGTAGTGGTTGCGTGTGGGGGTCAGGAACACCGGGATCGCGCCGGTCATCGTGATCGCATGCAGGATCGATTTGTGGCAGTTGCGGTCCACCACCACCACGTCGTCGGGCGCCACGGTCGAGTGCCACACGATCTTGTTCGAGGTCGAGGTGCCGTTGGTGACGAAGAACAGGTGGTCGGCGTTGAAGATGCGCGCGGCATTGCGCTCGGAAGCCGCCACCGGTCCGGTGTGGTCGAGCAGCGCGCCGAGTTCGTCGACCGCGTTGCACACGTCGGCGCGCAGCAGGTTCTCGCCGAAGAACTGGTGGAACATGCGGCCCACCGGGCTCTTCAGGAAGGCCACGCCACCCGAGTGGCCGGGGCAGTGCCACGAATACGAGCCATCGGCCGCGTAGTGGGTCAGTGCCCGAAAGAACGGCGGCGCCAGCGAGTCGAGATAGACGCGCGCCTCACGGATCACGTAACGCGCGATGAACTCGGGCGTGTCCTCGAACATGTGGATGAAGCCGTGCAGCTCGCGCAACACGTCGTTCGGGATGTGGCGCGAGGTACGCGTCTCGCCGTGCAGGAAGATCGGGATGTCGGCGTTGCGGAAGCGGATCTCCTTCACGAACCGGCGCAGGCCGGCGATCGCCGTGTCGGTCGCTTCGGCCGACGAAAATTCCTCGTCGTCGATCGACAGGATGAAGGCCGAGGCACGCGACTGCTGCTGGGCAAACGACGACAGATCGCCGTAGCTGGTCACGCCCAGCACCGTCATGCCCTCGGCCTCGAGCGCCGAGGCGAGCACGCGGATGCCCAGGCCGGACGCATTCTCGGAGCGGAAGTCTTCGTCGATGATCACGACCGGAAACACGAATTTCATGGGCTGGCGATTCCAGTCGGATTGAGGGAGGGACAGCGCCCACAGGGTCCCCCGAGGACGCAGCGCCCCCTGGGGGAAGCCGTAGCGCAGCGCAGGCTGGGGGTGGGCATCAACTCTAGATCTTGGGCAGGGTCACGCCGCTTTGCCCCTGATACTTGCCGCCACGGTCGCGGTAGGAGGTCTCGCAGACGTCGTCGGCATCGGACTCGAAGAACAACACCTGGGCCACGCCTTCATTCGCGTAGATCCGCGCCGGCAATGGCGTGGTGTTGGAGAACTCGAGAGTGACATGACCCTCCCACTCCGGCTCGAACGGCGTCACGTTGACGATGATCCCGCAGCGGGCGTAGGTCGACTTGCCGAGGCAGATGGTGAGCACATTGCGCGGGATGCGGAAGTATTCGATCGTGCGCGCCAGAGCGAACGAGTTAGGCGGGATGATGCACGACTCGCCTTGCACGTCGACGAACGACTTCGGATCGAAGTTCTTCGGATCGACGATGGTCGAGTTCAG
>JANMWG010000192.1:0-19747 GCA_031393885.1 Betaproteobacteria bacterium
CGCTTCGGCAGCGCACAGGAATTGATGGCAGCGCTGTACGCCAGTCTGGTGGACCACCTCGAGCGAACCGATCGCCTGCGGGTCAAGCAATTCGATGCGGCTGCGTGCGCTGAGGCGGTGCAGGATGACCTGACGACCGACAAGCTGGACCTCTTTCTCGCGCGGGCGCAGACGCAGCGCGGCTCCATGCACGGACCGAGACCATGCAAGTGCCGGTGAACTACGAATTGCCGCGCGAGGCGGTGGTGGAAGCCATCGTCGATGCGGTGGCACACCGCGACTACAGCAGCAACGTCAGCGTGCAGGTGTTGCAGCGGCCGTCTCCAGTGCCCCCCGAAGTCACCCCCGAAGTTGAGCCTCAGCTTCGCGTCCTTCAGGTCCTGATCGGAGAGATGACCCGCCAGCAACTTCAGACCGCCCTGGGCTTGAAAGATGACAAGCACTTTCGCAGTGCGTATCTCCAGCCTGCACTGGACTCTGGCCTCATCGAGATGACGGCGCCGGACAAGCCGCGCAGCTCGCGGCAAAAGTACCGCCGGGTCAAACGGGACAAAAACGAGACAAACGGGACATGAGCGACATCCGCCCCTGCTCGGTGCCTCACGCTGCCGCCTTCATCCACAGCCGTCTCCCATCCACGAGCATCGTTTCGGCGGCTGGCTGCGCTCGGCTGACTCGCATCCCCGGCTTTGCCGGGGCGCGGCGAAGGGCGGAGGAGGGGCCCCACCGGGGATCCGACCCCGAAGCCGTGCACGGGGCCGTCATCGAAGTCGCGCCTCGGCCTGCCTCGCGGTCGCATCCCCATGGCTGGGGCCCCTGCTCAACGCGATGGCAGGCCCCTGCTCGGTGCCTCACCCTGCCGCCTTCATCCACCACCGTCCTGCATCCACGAGCGTCGTTTTGGCGGCTGGCCGCGTTCGGCTGACTCGCATCCCCGCTGCGCGGGGCCCCTGCTCTGTGCCTCACCCATCCCTCACGATCCTCCCGATGCGCTGCGCGATATCGGTCATCAGTTCGTCGACCATGCGGTTGCGATTCGCATCGCCGAGGTCCGGCAGCTTGACCGTGACCAGGCGCACGTCGCCTTTTGCGCTCACCAGGGTCACACGGCGCGGATGCGCGCGGGCGAACGCGGCCATGAACTGGCGTCGCTCGTCGGCGGTGAAGTGACAGATCTCGAAGATGGTCTCGACATGCCGCGCCGGAATCGGCACGTCGTAGGCCGGGTTGGTGATCTGCGAGATGAACGAGCGGTTCTTGCCGAGCGCGATGGCCAGCCGCTGTCGCGTGCCCGACGGCCGGTTGTCGACGATGCGCTTGAGCATCGACTTGTAGACGCCGACCGCCTCCGTGCGATCCTCGGGCATCGCGGCGGTCATCCGGCGGTGCGCGTGGCGGCGATCGCAAGTCGGGCGCGGGCAGCGCGGGGCGCAGCCATCGACAGGGCGCGCAGCCCGGTGGCGAGCAGTTGCGGAATCAGCAGCGGATCGCCAGCGGCATCGCCGCACAGGCTGACCTCGATGTTGCGCTCGCGGGCGACCCGCACCACGTGTTCCATGAGTCGCAACACGGCCGGCAGGGCGGCATCCGCGAGTTCGGCCAGCGCACCGGCATCACGACCCGCGGCCGCCACGTATTGCGTGAGATCGTTCGAGCCGATGGAGAAGAAGTCGGCACGAAACAGATCGGCGGCGATGGCGGCCGCGGGCACCTCCACCATGATGCCCAGTGGCGGCAGGCGCGCGGCGACACCGCTTGCCGCGAGTGCTGCTACTTCGGCTTCGAGCATGGCGCGGGCCTGATCCACTTCGTGTGGCGCGGTCACCATCGGCAGCATGATCTTGAGATTGCCGTGCACGGCGGCGCGCGCAAGCGCTCGTAACTGGATGCGAAAAATATCGGGCCGGGTGAACGACAGCCGCAGGCCGCGCACCCCCAGAAAGGGGTTGGTCTCGGCGTCGAGGGTGAGGCCGGGAATCGGCTTGTCGCCGCCGGCGTCGAGGGTGCGGATGGTGACGGGTTTGCCGGTCGCCCACTCGGCAATGCGCCGGTAGACGCGGTATTGCGTGTCTTCGTCCGGCAGGCCCGCGCCGGCGTGGAACAGGAACTCGGTGCGGACCAGTCCGATGCCGTCGAAGCGCCTGACGTCGAGGGCGTCGAGTTCGGCGGGGTCGGCGATGTTGAGCAGCAGCGATACCGGCTCGCCATCGGCGTTCACGCACGGGCCGATCGCGGCGCGCTCCGCCTGGGCGAGCAGGGCAAGCTCGGTATCGCGGCGCTCGCGGAAAGCGTGCTCGGTGTCGGCACCGGGGTCGAGGATGAGCAAGCCGCGCGCGGCGTCGAGCAGCGCATGACCGTGCAGCTCGGCGACCGGCACCCCGAGCCCGACCACCATTGGCACGCCGCGCGCTCGCGCGAGCATCGCGACGTGGCTGGTGGGGCTGCCGGCCGTGAGGACCAGGGCGCCGCCCGCCGACCAGTCGATCGCGAGAAAGCGCGACGGCGGCAGATCGTCGGCGACCAGGATCGCGCCCTCGATTGTGGTGGTGACGATCGCATTGCCGGTGAGGTGCGACAGCACGCGATCGCGGATGTCGAGTATGTCGGCCGCCCGCGCCTGGAAGTATTCGTCGGCGGCCTGCTGGTAGCCGGCTATCTCGTGGTCGAGTGCCGCCAGCCAGGCGGTGTCGGCCGCGACCCCGGCGGCGATGGCGGCAAATGCCGGTGCGGACAGTTCGTCGTCTTCGAGCAAGGCGATCTGGAACTCGAGCATCTCGGCGGCATCGGTGTCGGCCCCCTCCGCCATTGCCCGCAGTTCGCCGATCGCGGCAAGCAGCGCCTGGCGCAGATCGCCGGTTTCGCGGATCGGTTCGCCGGCGGCTGGGCGTTGCGCTCGTGCATGCGCGAGGGCGACCACCGGGCCTCTGGCCATTCCGGGCGCCGCCGGCCGGCCTTCAAGTCGTCGTTCGATCACGGCCCGCGTCGTTCGCCGCCTGGTCCGGCTCCTGCTCGTCGAAGCGCCGCTCGACCAGATCGACCAGGGCTTCGATGGCCTCGGCGGCATCGCTGCCGAGCGTGCGAAAGTGCAGCGTCATGCCGCGCGCCGCCTTGACGCGCATCACCTTGACCGGGCTCTTGGCGTCGATCCAGGGCCCGGCGGGATCGAGTGCAAATTCGGTGCTGGCGGCGAAGCGTTTGGCAAGCTGGGTGAGCTTGACGGACGGGCGGGCATGCAGCCCGACCGCGTTGGTCAGGAGGGCGGCGGCGGTGAAGTGGGAATCGGTCATGCTGTCGGGGCGGTGCGGGTTGCGGGTGCCGGGCGGGCTATACCGGCGAGAGTTCTTCGGCGGTGCGCTTGACGGCGACGAGCGAGGCACCGCCCGAGGCTTCGGTTGCGGCGATCACCGCGCCCTCGACGATCGGGGCATTGCACACGACGATGTGCCGGCTGCGGGGTTCGCCCAGCATCTCGATCGCCATCTCGCTGTTGGTCTCGGCGCCACCGAGATCGACCAGGATGGCCACGCCGGCGTCCGACCAGGCCCGATCGATCGCGGCCATGATGGCGCCCACGTCGGTGCCCAGGCCGCCGTCGGCGTTGCCGCCGGTCCAGGCAAGCGGCACGGTGTCGCCGACCATCTGTCGCACCATGTCGGCAGCGCCCTCCGCGATCTTGGCCGAGTGCGAAACGATGACGATGCCGACGTTGCTCATTGCTTGGTGGAGGCCAGGGAGTTGCAGATGGTGCCGATGATCAGTGCCGCGGAGTACGCACCGGGATCGACGTGTCCGATCGAGCGGTCGCCCAGATATGAGGCGCGCCCGCGGATCGCGCGCAGCGGCGCGGTGGCCTGCGCACACGCGACGGCGTGCGCCGCGACACGCGCGCCGATGTCGTCACCACCATCCGACAGCAAGGTTTGCACCGGGATCAGCACATCGAGCATCGTCTTCTGCCCGGCCTCGGATTTGCCCAGGCGCCGGATGGCGTCGATGGCGACGCCGAGGGCGCGGGCGAGATCGGCGACCGCCGGGGTTGGCGGCAACTCCTTGCCCAGCGTCATGAACAGCGTGCCGTAGAGTGGACCGGAGGCGCCGCCTACCTTCATCACCAGCGTGGTGCCGAGTTGTCGCAGCGCGTCGGGCAGCGGTTTGGCGGCCAACGCGTCGAGCTGGTCGCGCACCGCCTCGAAACCGCGCTTCATGTTGAGGCCGTGATCGCCATCGCCGATGGCCTGGTCGAGCGCGGTCAGCTTGTCGGTACCGGCGATCACCGCCGCACCGACGCGCTCGATCAGCGATCGCAACGCGGCGGCATCCATGACCAGGGCCTCAGACACGGACTCGCTCCCCGGCGGCGTCGAAGAAGAGGGGCTGCAGCAGGTCGATCTCGACCGCGTCGCCGACCGCGAGGCCTGCATCGGGATCGGACAGCGTCACGAAATCGCGATCGGCGATGGCGATGTGAAGATGGTTCTGGTCGCCCAGGTGCTCGATCCAGGTGACCTTGCCAACGACGCTGCCGTTGGTCGCGCGGCGGATGCGGACGTGTTCGGTGCGCGCGCCGATGGTATGCGCCGACGGTGGCGCCGCGACCCCCGGCAGCGCGGCGCGGCCGATGAGGTTGATGGCCGGGCTGCCCAGGCGCGTGGCGACGTAGGCATTGACCGGGTCTTGATAGATCTGGCGCGGGGTGCCGAGCTGGATCAGTCGCCCGCGGTCGAGCACGCCGATGCGCGACGCCATCGTCAGCGCCTCGGTCTGGTCGTGGGTGACATAGAAGATGGTGGCGCCGAGCTCCTTCTGCACGCGCTTGAGTTCGGTCCGCATCTCGGCGCGCAGCTTGGCATCGAGCGAGGACAGCGGTTCGTCCATGAGATACACCGCCGGTCGCCGGACCAGCGCGCGGCCGATGGCGACGCGCTGCATCTGGCCGCCCGACAGTTGCGTGGCGCGGTTGCGCAGTTTGTCTTCGATGTGCAGCAGCTTCGCGATGGCGTCGACGCGGCTCTTTACCTCGGCCTCGGGCAGCCGGCGGGCCGGCGAGCGCAGCGGGAAGGCCAGATTGTCGAAGACCGACAGGTGCGGGTAGAGCGAGTATTGCTGGAACACGAAGGTCACGTCGCGCGCCGCGGGCGTGGTCTTGGTCATGTCGCGACCGCCGATGTGCACCGTGCCGGTGTCGGGCGTTTCGAGGCCCGCGATGAGCCGCAGGGTCGTGGTCTTGCCGGCGCCGGTGGGCCCCAGCAACACCAGGAACTCGCCATCGGCCACATCGAGCGACAGGTCGGCGACCGCCAGGGTGTCGCTGAAGCGTTTGCCGACGGCGTCCAGGCGTACGTCAGCCATGGCCAGCCTGCGCGTGGAGTGCCGAGCGCACGGCGCGACCGGTCGAGCGCTCGAACAGCGAGAGCTTTTCGGGTCGGAACGAAAGCCCGACGTGGTCGCCCGGTTGAACCATGACGTCGGCTGGAACGCGTGCCTTGATCCGGCTGCCATCGGCACCGGCGAGGGAAATGATCTGCGTGGTGCCGAGGTATTCGCTGTCGACGATCGTGGCCCGCAGCGGCGCGGTGTCGGAGAGCCGGATGTGCTCCGGACGCACCCCCAGCACGAGCCCGGTATCGGCGATGTCTTCGTGCACCTCGGGCACCTCGATGCTGGTGCCGCCGATGGTCACGGTGCGCGCGCCGCGCAGCAGGCTGCCGCGAAAGTCGACGAAGTTCATGGGCGGCGAGCCGATGAAGTCGGCCACGAACAGCGACGCCGGGCGGTCGTAGATTTCCTGCGGCGATCCGAGCTGCTCGACCACGCCCTGGTTCATCACAGCGATGGTGTCCGCCATCGACATGGCCTCGAGCTGGTCGTGGGTGACATAGACGGTGGTGGCGCCGAGGCGGTCGTGCAGGGCACGCAGTTCGCCACACATCAGCTCGCGAAACTCGGCATCGAGCGCCCCGAGCGGCTCGTCCATCATGAACGCCAGCGGTTTGCGCACGATGGCGCGACCGAGCGCCACCCGCTGGCGGTCGCCGGACGACAGGCCCGATACCGATTTGTCGAGCAGGTGGGTGATGCGCAGGATGCGCGCCGCTTCTTCGACCCGGGCGCGGACCTCGGCCGAGGCCACGCCCTGGCACTTGAGCGGATAAGCGATGTTGGCGCGCACGTTCAGGTGCGGGTAGAGCGCGAACAACTGGAACACGAACGCGATGTCGCGATGCGAGGCGCGCTTGCAGGTCACGTCTTCGCCGCCGAGAAAGATGCGACCGGCGCTCGGCAGTTCGAGCCCGGCGATCATGCGCAGCGTGGTGGTCTTGCCACAGCCGGACGGACCGAGCAGGCAGAAGAAATCGCCGTCGCGCACGCTGAAGCTCGACTCGCGCACCGCGACGAAGTCGCCGAACGCCTTGTGCAGCCCCTCGACCCGAATCTCGGCCATGTCAGTGCGCGCCGGGCCGGCCAGCGGCCAGAGTCCGCTGGCGTTCGGCAGGCACAGACAGTCCGCAGGGACTGTCTGTGTCCGGCCTCACTCCGCAAGGGCACTGGCCCCCTGGGGGAAGGCGCAGCGCCGCGAAGCCTGGAGGTGGCCGTTTCATGTCAGTGCGTCGGAGCGGTCATTGCGGAAACTTGGAGACGACGATGAACATGGCGGTGCCGGCCAGCGTGGTGACGAACGACCAGGTGTAGAGCGGCAGCGCGAACGGTTGCAGCAGCATGAGCACGCCGGCCGCGATGAGCGCCGTGGCGAGGTTCTCCATCGGGCCGCGGCGCAGCCAGCGCGGCCAGCGGCGAGTGGTGGTGGCGGATGTCATTTGCCTCGGCCTCCGAAAGTTTCCCGAGCGCCGATCCCCGCGCTGCGCGCGTGGCCCCTCGTCGCGTGGCTCACTTGCGCACCGCCCCGAAGGTGATGCCGCGCAGCAGGTGCTTGCGCAGCAGCACGGTGAACACCAGGATGGGGATCAGGAACAAGGCGGTGCCGGCGGCGACCGCGGGCCAGTCCTGCCCGCCCTCGCCGATGATGATCGGGATGAACGGTGGCGCCGTCTGCGCCTCGCCCGAGGTGAGCAGCACGGCGAACGCGTATTCGTTCCAGGCGAAGATCAGGCAGAAGATGGCGGTGGCGACGATGCCGGTGGTGGCCTGTGGCAGCACCACCTTGAAGAACGACTGCAACCGGGTGTAGCCGTCGATCATCGCGGCTTCTTCGTATTCGCGCGGAATCTCGTCGATGAAGCCCTTGAGCAGCCAGACCGCGAGCGACACGTTGACCGCGGTGTACAGCAAGATCATGCCCAGGCGGGTGTCCGACAGGCCCAGCTCGCGATACATGAGGTAGATGGGAATCGCCACCGCGATCGGCGGCATCATCCGGGTGGACAGGATGAAGAACAGCAGGTCGTCTTTGAGCGGCACCTTGAAGCGCGAGAACGCGTACGCGGCGGCGGTGCCGAGCAGCACCGACAGCGCGGTGGAGCCAAAGGCGATCAGCAGCGAATTGATGAAGCGCGGCTGGAAGTTCGACGCCCCCACGATCACCATGCTGCGCTGTCGCGCGACCCGCTCGCAGATACCGCTGGCCGGCGGCAGCGCGGCGATGTACTCGGCCGGCTGGCGCGAGCGTGTGTTGAACAGGTTGCAATAGCCCTCGACCGAGGGCTCGAAGATGATCTTGGGCGGATAGCTGATCGAATCCGGCGGTGTCTTGAAGCCGGTGATCACGATCCAGAACAGCGGGATGAGCGCCACCAGCGCATAGACGATGACCACCGCCGCGGCCAGGCGCTTCGAGCCGGCGCCTGGTTCGACGATGCTATGCGCGGTGGTGTTGCCGGCGCTCATCGGTTCTTCACCTTGTTGAGCGCCTTGACATAGATGTTGGCCAGCCCGAACACCGTCACGAACAGGATGATGGCGAAGGCCGACGAATAGCCGGTGCGCCACTTCTCGAACGCCTCGCGCTTGAGCGTGATCGAGGCCACCTCGGTGGTCGAACCCGGCCCGCCCGAGGTGAGCAGGTTGACCATGTCGAACATCTTGAAATTCTCGATGCCGCGGAACAGCACCGCCAGCATCACGAACGGCATCGCCATCGGCAGCGTGATGGTCCAGAACTGGCGCCATTTCGAAGCCCGGTCGACTTCGGCCGCCTCGTAGATGTAGTCGGGAATCGAGCGCAGGCCGGCGAGACAGATGAGCATCACGTAGGGCGTCCACATCCAGGTGTCGACGATCACGATCGCCCACGGCGCGAGCGCCACCGAGCCCACCATCTCGAACGACGACGGATCGGCGCCGGTGAAGAACGCGACGATGTAGTTGAACAGGCCGATCTGCGGCTGGTAGAGAAAGCGCCAGAAATTGCCGACCACCGCGGGCGACAGCATCATCGGGATGAGGATCACGGTGGTCCAGAAGCCGTGGCCGCGGAACTTGCGGTCGAGCAGGTAGGCGAGCATGAAGCCGATGAGCGTCTGCAGCAGGATGGTCCAGAACACGAAGTGGGCGGTGGCCTGCATGGCCGCCCACACGTCGGGATCGGTCAGGATCGAGGTGTAGTTGTCGATGCCGAGATCCTTCACCGTCGCGTTGGGGCGGTTGGCGCGATAGTTGGTGAACGACAGCTTGATGGTCCAGATCAGCGGAAAGATGTTGATGGCGAGCAGCAGCAGCATCGTGGGCGAGATGAACAGCCACGCGATGGCCCGGTCGGACAGGCCGCGCACGATGCGTGCGAGCGGCTCAGGCGTCGCGACGGCGGCGCGGTCGATCAGGCGGGAGGTGGTGCT
Source organism: Betaproteobacteria bacterium (assembly GCA_031393885.1). Lineage (GTDB taxonomy): Bacteria > Pseudomonadota > Gammaproteobacteria > Burkholderiales. The sequence goes on from JANMWG010000192.1 coordinate 8,790, forward strand.
GCCGGTCATGGCGTAGAGGGTGCGGGTTCGGTGATGCGACGGTCGATGTTGCCCGGTTTGCGCGGCGGGCGCCCGATGCTCCGGGGATCGCCGCTGCCTTGGATCGGCCCGCGTGCACGCACGCGGGCCTGCCCGGCGGTTACAGCTTGCCTTCGTCCTTGAACACCTTCTCCCAGTCCTTGATGAGCAGGTCGAGCGCCTCTTGCGCGGTGCCCTTGTCGGCCACGACGTAGTCATGCATGCGCTTCTGCATGGCGAGCAGCAGTTGTGCGTAGGCCGGCTCCTGCCAGAAATCCTGCACCCCGCCCATCGCCTTCAGGAAGTCGGCGGCGAACGGTGCGGTCTTGGCGAAGCCGGGGTCGTTCAGCACCGCCTTGTGGCAGGAATAGCCGCCGAGCGACCACCACTTTTTTTGCACGTCGGGCTGCGCGAACCACTTGATGTACTGCAGCGCGGCGTCCTTGTTGGCGGAATATGACACCACCGACATGCCCTGGCCGCCCAGCGTCGAGGCTTCGACCTTCTGGCCCGGGTTGACGAAGAAGCCGATGTGTTCACCGCCGACCTTCTCGTCCTTGTACAGGCCGGGGAAGAACGCGAACCAGTTCATCATCATCGCCACCTGCCCGGACTTGAATGCATCGAGGCCTTCCTGCATGTAGGCGTCGGTGTAGCCGGGCGGCGTGCAGCATTTGTAGAGCGACTTGTAGAACTCGAGGCCGGCCACGGCGTCCTTCGAGTTGACGAAGCCTTTCATCGAATACGGCTTCTTCGGGTCGTCGTACTTGAAGCCGAACGAATAGAGCGCACCGGTGACGCCCATGGTGATGCCTTCGGAACCGCGCTCGGTGAAGATGGCAGCGCCGTAGACCTTCTTGCCGTCGATCATGCGACCCTGGAAGAACTCGCCGATCTCCTTCAGCTGCGTCCAGGTCTTGGGCGGGGCCAGGTCACGGTGGTACTTCTTCTTGAACTCGGCCTGCAGTTCAGGACGCCCGAACCAGTCTTTGCGATAGACCCAGCCGTTGGCGTCGCCCATCGCCGGCAGGGCCCAGTAGTTGGGCGTGCCCTTGGGCCAGGTGGAGTAGGCATACACGGTGGCCGGCAGGAAGTCGTCCATCTTGATGCCGCTCTTGGCGAAGAAGTCGTTGAGCTTGACGTAGTGGCCGTTCTCGGCGGAACCGCCGATCCACTGGCTGTCGCCGATCAGCAGGTCGCACAGCTTGCCCTTGGAATTGAGCTCGTTGAGCATGCGGTCGGCAAAATTCGGCCACGGCACGAACTCGAACTTCATCTGCACGCCGGTCTTGGCGGTGAAATCCTTCGACAATTCGACCAGGGCGTTGGCCGGGTCCCACGCCGCCCAGCAGAGCGTGATCTGCTTGTTCTGCGCATGGGCGGGAGACGCAACCGACAGCATCCCCGCCACCGCGAGCGCGCTCGCGCCCGTCAAGAGCTTCTTCATGACGACTCCTCCTGATTGTGTTTTGTGCGGATGCCCGCGAGCGTCGTTGCCGACTCTTGCAAGACCGGTGCGACGCCCGCGATGCTGTTCAACTCTAAACGTGGTTACTAAACGCTGCAACGAAAAAACAGCGCGAGAAAACAGCAGGAGAAACGCTGAAAGTTTCGATGCGTTGCAGCAATCAATGAACATTTTTTGGTGATCGGGGGAGGCTGCCATCCAGCCTCCCGGATGCCTTGCATTGCACTGCCGCTTCCCCTAGCCTTCGGGCTCCGCCACCGACTCTTCGAGCGCCGCCACCGTCTTCTTCCGCCGCCATGAATCACCCGCAAGCCCTGGGTCCGAACGCATTGCGCACCGCAACGCGCATGGCCGACATCGAGCCGTTTCATGTGGTCGTGCTGATCGCGCGCGCGCAGCAACTCGAAGCTGCCGGGCGCAGCATCGTCAACATGGTGGTGGGCGAACCCGACGCGCCGGTGGCCGATCCGATCGCGCAGGCCGGCATCCGGGCGATCCAGGCCGGCCAGGTGCGCTACACCGCCGGCCTGGGCATGCCGCCGTTGCGTGACGCGATCGCCGGCTGGTACCGATCGTGTTATGGCGTCGACGTTCCCGCCGGCCGTATCGGGGTGATGCCGGGGTCATCGGGGTCGCTGCTGCTGACGATGGGCGTGCTGCTCAGCCCGGGCGACGAGGTGCTGATGACCGATCCGGGCTATCCGTGCAACCGGCATTTCGTGCGCACGATGGAAGGGCGCGCGATCGGCATCCCGGTGGGCGCCGACACTGCCTACCAGTTGACCGCCGAACTGGTCGAGCGCCACTGGTCGCCGCGAACCCGGGCCGTGATGCTCGCCTCGCCGTCGAACCCGACCGGCACGCTGATCGACTTCGACGAACTGCGCGCGATCCATGCCGTGGTGCGCGAGCGCGGCGGCACGCTCATCGTCGACGAGATCTACCACGGGCTCACCTACGGCGTGAAGGATCGCACCGTGCTCGAGTTCGCCACCGACGTGTTCGTCATCAACAGCTTCTCGAAATATTTCGGCATGACCGGCTGGCGTCTGGGCTGGGTGGTGGCGCCGCAGGCGTTCATGCCAGACTTGGAGAAGCTCGCGCAGAACCTGTTCATCTCGCCTTCGGAGCTGGCCCAGCAGGCGGCCATGGCGGCGTTCTCGCCGGAAGCGGTGGCGGTGCACGAGCAACGGCGCGATGCCTTTCGCGCGCAGCGCGATTTCCTGCTGCCGCGCCTGGAGGCGCTCGGCTTCGGCATCCCGGTGCGGCCCGACGGCGCGTTCTATATCTATGCCGACTGTTCGCGCTTCACCACCGATAGCTATGCCTGGTGCCACGAGTTGCTGGAGCAGGCCGGCGTGGCCATCGCGCCCGGCATCGACTTCGGCGCCTACCGCGCCGAGACTCATGTACGGTTCTCGTATCCGAAGCCGATCCCGGTGCTGGCCGAAGGCATCGCCCGGCTCGAGCGGTATCTGGCCTGACCAGCCCTCACCCTTTAATCCGAGGTTCGCCACAGATGAACTCCTCCCTCATGCCGGGTTTCACCCCGCATTACGTGCGCGCCAACGGCATCCGCCTGCACGCGTGGACCGCGGGCGCCGGCCCCGCGCTGGTGCTGCTGCACGGCTATCCGCAGAGCGGCATCATGTGGCGCAAGCTGGCGCCCGAGCTGTCGCGCCACTATTCGGTGGTGGTGCCCGATCTGCGCGGCTACGGCGATTCGGACAAGCCGCGCGACGGGTACGACAAGAAGACCATGGCGCGCGACATCCATGAGGTGATGGTGGCGCTCGGCCATCGCAGCTACTTCGTGGTGGGGCACGATCGCGGCGCCCGCGTGTCGCACCGGCTGGCGCTCGATTACGCCGATGCCGTGCGCAAGCTCTGCCTGCTCGACATCGTGCCGACCCATACCGTGTTCCGCGATACCGGCCGCGAGCTGGCGGCGGCCTACTGGCACTGGTTCTTCTTCCAGGTGCCGGACCTGCCCGAGGCGATGATCCAGGCCGCGCCGCGCGCCTTTCTCGGGTTCATGCTCAACGCGTGGAGCGCCACGGCGGGCGCGATCGAAGCTGCCGCGTTCGAGGAGTATCTGCGGGTGTTCATGCTGCCCGGCACGATCCGGGGCGGCCTCGAAGACTACCGCGCCGCCGCGAAGCAGGACTACGCCGACGACGAGGCCGACCTGGCCCGCCGGATCACGTGTCCGACGCTGGTGATCTGGGGCGAGTTCGGCAAGATGCACACGCTGTTCGACGTGCTCGCCAACTGGCGCGACAAGGCGCTGGACGTGCGCGGGCACTCGCTGCCGTGCGGGCATTTCATCCCGGAAGAAGCGCCCGCCGCCTTGCTGGCCGACCTGCAGCGGTTTCTGGCGGAGTAGCCGGCGCGGTTGCCGACTCAACGCCGCGAGCGCGGAGAACTCGAACCGCGGGTTTCGGTCCCACCCGTCAGGATGGCAACCCATCGGCATCCCGGACGTCACCGACACCGCACTATTCGAGGAGACCTTGATGAAATTCGGCGCCTTCGCCATCGTTGCCCTGCTGGCCGCGACCGGCACATTGCACGCGGCAGAGCAGGAAGAAACCTTCACCATTCCCGAGCCCGGCAGCGATGTGATCAAGGGCGACAAGCTCTCCGCGCTGGTCGACCGGTCCGACCCGAAGGCCATCAACAACGTCGGTTGGTTGTGGGCGCACGGCACCGGTGGCGTCAAGCAGGACTACGCCGAGGCCCTCAACTGGTGGAAGTTCGCCGCCCGCCTCGGCTACACCCCGTCAATGAACAATGTCGGTCTGCTCTACGCCAACGGACACGGCGTGAAGCAGGACTACGACGAAGCCTTCAAGTGGTGGCGACGCGCGGCCGAACGCGGCAACGCCTGGGCTATGAACGCCATCGGCGACCTTTACGAGAACGGCCAGGGCGTGCCTCAGAACGACGAACTCGCACTCAAGTGGTACCAGGAGGCCGCGGCCGAAGGCGATTCTCTCGCCATGTGGAACGCAGGCAACCTGATCGAGCAGGGCAGGGGCGCCGATCGCAGCTATGCCGAGGCGAGCAAGTGGTACCTGCAATCGGCCGACCGGGGCAACCCGCTGGCCATGAACAGCATGGGCCGGGTGCATGGCGACGGACTCGGCGTGGCCGCCAACCCGATCGAGGCCTACGCCTGGTACACCGTGGCGGCGCTGCGCTTCACCGACGAATACGCCGACGAGCGCACCGAGAACCAGCGCCTGCTACAGGAGACGGCAATCCGGCTGACGCCGGTCCAGCGCGACCAGGCCAATGAGCGCGCCCAGGAACTCGATCGCAAGTTCGCCCGGCCCGCCAAGGGCAAGCCGAACGGCGGCGACGACACTTGAGAGGTGACGTCCACCCCCAGGCTACGCTGCGCTGCGCCTTCCCCCTCAAGGGGGCGCAGCGTCCTCGGGAAATCCTGCGGACGGGGCCCCTCCGCTCGAGAGCCGGTACTCTTGGCCCTGATCTTGCGGTGTTACCACTGAAGAACGGGATTTTTCCTGCCGTTCATCAGTGGTCGGCGCTGCAACCTGTAGTAGGGCACCGACGCAGCAGGTGGGGGAATGTCGACTTGTTCGATGCATTGATGGCGGCAAGGTCCGGTATGCTCGGGGTCATGTCGCAGGCACGCAAATCGTGCGGTGGCGTCCGATGCCGGTCTGTTCGAGTGCATCGAGGCGTCCCGATACGGTTGCCATCCCGGCATGGACTGCCGGGGTGGGCAGGGCAATGCTCCACGCGGGACTTAAGTCTGGCGACGACAGCCGGGCGGCTTGCTGGAGTGGGCGGACGAGTGGCCTGCAAGGTCATGAGCCCGCATCCCACATAATCGTGGCGGGAGGGAAGAAGGAGCGCAGCATGCGGTATCTTGCTCGTCGATTTTCGCTCACGATCATGGTGGGGATGTTCCTGTTGCCGGCCAGTCGGGCGGTCGCCGCGGACCCGCCCGGTGTGGCTTCTCCCAAGGCCTCCCAATCCTGGGGCGTCTACAAATCCGACCACGACGTCCAGTTCGACAACCCGCAGGATGCCGGTGAGATCGCTGATCTGCACGAGTTGACCCGCCACCTGCTCCGGTCGGCGACGCGACTGTCGAAGTACCGGATGCCCGAGGCGAATCCGATGGTCACCCGGGTCAGCCGGGCGGCGCTGGAAGCCAGGGCCTGTCCGTCGGGCGTCGGCAAATGTGGCGTGTCGGCCATGTATCAACCCGAGATCGGCATCCTCATGGCTGAAGACCTCAAGCCCGAGACCAATCTGTTCCAACGTTCCATCCTGCTGCATGAAATGGTGCACTACCTGCAGGACGTTGGGCAGGAGCTGCTGACCGCCGCGCCGTGCGAGCGCTGGTACCAGCGCGAACTCGAGGCCTACGCGGTGCAAAAACAGTATCTGGTCAGCATCAACAGCCCCGACCGGGTCGCCTATTCCGGCTCGCGCCCTACCTGCGAGACCAGCCCGGACGCGCAAACGCACCGCGCCAAAGTGGTGAAGGCGCCCACCGTCAACGATTAGCCAGACTCTCGCCCACCCCCAGGCTTCGCTGCGCTGTGCCTTCCCCCTCCAAGGGGACGCAGCGTCCTCGGGGGGCCCTGTGGGAGGTGACGCCCACCCCCAGGCTTCGCTGCGCTGCGCCTTCCCCCTCCAAGGGGGCGCAGCGTCCTCGGGGGGCCTGTGGGCGCTGCCCCTCCGTTGGGGAATCACCCTCTCCTTGGTCTGCGGCGCCCAGGGGTGCCGCATCCGTTGCCGGCGCAGCGCGCGTATGACGGCGTGACCGAAATCGCATCGGTTACACTCGACGCCCTGCTCCCGGAATCCCGCCCATGAAGCGCAGCAGACTGCTGGTACTCGCCGCGATCATCGTGCTCGTCGGCGCCTTTTTCGCATTCGATCTCGGGCGCTATTTCAGCCTCGACGCGCTCCGTAGCCAGCAGTCGGCATTGCAGGCGTGGTACCAGGCCAATCCGGTGCTGGTGATCGCGGCCTATTTCCTCGCCTACGTGGCCGTCACCGGGTTGTCGCTGCCGGGGGCCGCCATCATGACGCTCGCCGGCGGGGCACTGTTCGGGCTCGGCACCGGCACCATCATCGTGTCGTTCGCGTCGAGCCTCGGCGCGACGCTCGCCTTCCTGGCCAGCCGCTTCCTGTTCCGCGACGCGGTCCAGGGCCGCTTCGGCGACAAGCTGCGCGCCATCGACCAGGGCATTGCGCGCGAAGGTGCGTTCTACCTGTTCACGCTGCGCCTGGTGCCGGCCTTCCCGTTCTTCGTGATCAACCTGGCGATGGGTCTCACGGCGATGAAGGCTCGCACCTTCTACTGGGTGAGCCAGCTCGGCATGCTGGCCGGCACCATTGTCTACGTGAATGCCGGCACCCAGATCGCGAAGATCGACAGCCTGCGCGGCATCCTGTCGCCTGGGCTGCTCGGGTCGTTCGTCGCGCTCGGCCTGTTGCCGCTCGCCGCCAAGAAAGTGATCGACCTCATCAAGGCGCGGCGCGTGTATCGCGGCTGGCCGAAGCCGGCCAGCTACGACCGTAATCTGATCGTGATCGGCGCCGGTTCGGCCGGACTGGTCTCGGCCTACATCGCGGCGGCGGTCAAGGCGAAGGTCACGCTGATCGAGAAGCACCGCATGGGTGGCGACTGCCTCAACACCGGCTGCGTGCCGTCCAAGGCGTTGATCAAGTCGGCCAAGCTGCTCACCGCGATCCGCGAGTCGGGCAAGCTTGGCATCCGCAGCGCCAGCGCCGAGTTCGACTTCGCCGACATCATGGAGCGGGTACAGCGTGTCATCACCGAGATCGAGCCGCACGACTCGGTCGAGCGCTACACCGGTCTGGGCATCGAATGCCTGCAGGGCGTGGCGAAAATCGTTTCGCCCTGGGCGGTCGAGGTGACCACGCCGGAAGGCACGCGCACGCTGACCACGCGCAACATCGTGGTGGCAGCCGGCGCGCGGCCGTTCGTGCCGCCGATCCCCGGCATCGAATCGGTCGACTGCCTCACCTCCGATACCGTCTGGTCGCTGCGGGTGCTGCCGCGGCGCCTGGTGGTGCTGGGCGGCGGGCCGGTCGGTTGCGAACTGGCGCAGTGTTTCGCACGCTTCGGCTCCAAGGTGAGCCAGGTGGAGATGCTGCCGCGCATCATGATTCGCGAAGACCCTGAAGTGTCGGCGATGGTGGCGGAGCGTTTTCGGGCGGATGGCGTGGACGTCCTGGTCGATCACAAGGCCAAACGCTTCGCGGTCGAGGGCGGCGAGAAGGTGCTCTACGCCGAGACCGAGGGGCGCGAAGTGCGCATCGCATTCGATGTATTGCTGTGCGCCGTGGGCCGGGTCGCCAACACCACCGGCTACGGCCTCGAAGAGCTCGGCATCCCCACCACCAAGACGCGGACGGTGGAAGTGAACGAGTTCATGGCCACGAAGTATCCGAACATCTACGCCTGTGGCGATGTCGCCGGCCCGTACCAGTTCACGCATACCGCTGCGCACACCGCGTGGTATGCCGCGGTGAATGCGCTGTTCGGGCGCTTCCGCCGGTTTCGCGCCGACTTCCGGGTGATTCCGTGGGCCACGTTCACCGATCCGGAGGTCGCGCGGGTCGGCTTGAATGAAACCGAGGCGAAGGAAAAGGGCATCGCCTTCGAGGTCACCACCTACGGCATCGACGATCTCGACCGTGCCATCGCCGACGGCGACGCGCATGGCCTGGTCAAGGTGCTGACCGTGCCGGGCAAGGACAAGATCATCGGCGCGACGATTGTCGGCATCCATGCCGGTGACCTGATCATCGAGTTCATCACCGCCATGAAGTACGGGATCGGGCTGAACAAGATCCTGGGTACCATCCATATCTATCCGACCTTCGCCGAAGCCAACAAGTATGCCGCCGGCAACTGGAAACGCGCGCATGCACCGCAAGCGGCGTTGCGCTGGCTCGAGCGCTATCACGCCTGGCAGCGGGGATGACCCGCTCGCGCCTGCGCTGCCACCCCCGGTCGTCACCCGCTGAATCGCACAAGGAAACCCCGACATGTTCCGTACCCTGATCGCTGCCTCCCTGTTACTTGCCACCAGCGTGGCGCACGCCGCGTTCGACCAGACGCATGCCGCTTGGTCGGCGCTGCTGAAGAAGCATGTCGTGCTGGTCGACGGCGGCAAGGCCTCGCGCATGAACTACACCGGCATGGCGCAGGATCGCGCGGCGCTCAAGACCTATCTCGATGCGTTGTCGAAGGTGAGTCCGGCCGAATACGGCGGCTGGAAGAAGCCCGAGCAACTCGCGTTTCTGATCAATGCCTACAACGCGTTCACGGTCGAGAAGATTCTCACGCGCTACCCCGATCTCGCCTCGATCCGCGACTTCGGCAAGGTGTTCGGCAATCCGTGGAAAGACAAATTCTTCACGCTGCTGGGCAAGCCGATGACGCTTGACGGCATCGAGCAGGACACGATCCGCGCGCCCGGCAACTTCGACGACCCGCGCATCCATTTCGCGAGCAATTGCGCCTCGATCGGCTGCCCGATGCTGCGCGAGGAAGCCTATGTGGCCGACCGGCTCGACCGGCAACTCGACGAGCAGACCGATCGTTTCCTGTCGGATCGCTCGCGCAACCGGTTCGCCGATGGCGCGCTCGAGGTGTCGAAAATCTTCGACTGGTACGCCAAGGACTTCACCGCCGGCTACCGGGGCATCACCTCGGTCGAACAGTTTCTCGGCAAGCACGCGGCGCAACTCGCCGACCGGCCCGAAGACCGCAAGCTGGTGCAGGAAGGCAAGGTGAAGCTGCGCTATCTCGACTACGACTGGTCGCTGAACGACGCCAAACGCTGAGCACGAGTGACGTCCACCCCCAGGCTGCGCTGCGCTTCGCCTTCCCCCTCGAGGGGGCACCCCGTCCTCGGGGGACCCTGTGGGGAGGTGACGCCCACCCCCAGGCTGCGCTGCGCTTCGCCTTCCCCCTCGAGGGGGCACCCCGTCCTCGGGGGGCCCTGTGGGCGGGGTCCCTTCGCTTCAGATGTTCCCTTCGTTCAGCAACGCTGCGCTTCGCCTTCCCCCAGGGTGCGCAGTATTCCTCGGGGACTCTTTGGATTCTGAACGTGGTGTGATCAGTGGCGACCGGCTTGTGCGCCTGAGCATCATCGTGCCGGTGCTGGACGAGGCGGCGGGCATCGCGGCGCATTTGCGGTCGTTGCAGCCGTTGCGTGCCCGCGGCGCAGAGATCATCGTCGTCGATGGCGGCAGTACCGACGGCACGCGCGAACTGGCTGCACCACTGGCCGACCGGGTCATTGCGGCAGCGCGTGGCCGGGCTTTGCAATCGAATGCAGGTGCCCGCGATGCCGGCGGTGATTCGCTGCTGTTTCTGCACGCGGACACGCGCCTGCCGGACGCCGCCGACCGGCTGATCGGCGACGCACTCGCGGGCACCCTGGTCTGGGGTCGCTTCGACGTGCGCATCGCCGGCCGGCATCCGATGCTTCGCGTGGTCGCGGCGATGATGAATCTGCGCTCGCGCCTCACCGGCGTGGCCACCGGCGATCAGGCCATGTTCATGACCCGCACCGCCTTTGAGCGCAGCGGCGGCTTTCCGCCGATCGCGCTGATGGAGGACATCGCGCTGTCGCGAGCGCTGCTGCGCCGCTCGCGTCCGGCCTGTTTACGGGCGCGCGTCACCACCGCCGGCCGGCGCTGGGAACGGCATGGCGTCTGGCGCACGATCTTCCTGATGTGGCGGTTGCGCCTCGCCTATTTTCTGGGAGCGGAGCCGGCACGCCTCGCCACGCGATATCGTCCGGATGATCACTGACGACAGCGTGGCGATCGTGGTGATGGCCAAGGCGCCGGAACCGGGACAGGTCAAGACGCGCCTGGTGCCGCCGCTGTCGGCGGGAGGCGCCGCGGTGCTCGCCGCCCGGCTCGCACGCCGAACGCTGACCACCGCCGTGGCCGCGGCGCTGGGCCCGGTCACGCTCTGTTGCACGCCGGACACCACCCACGAATTCTTCCGGGTCTGCGCTCGGCGCCATGGCGTCGCGCTGGTCGATCAGGGTGACGGCGATCTCGGCGCGCGCATGCAGCGCGCGCTGGCCATGGGGCTGGAGCGGCATCGACGCGTGCTGCTGCTCGGCACCGACGTGCCTTCGGTCGAGCCGCACGATCTTCGTTCTGCCGCCGCCGCGCTGGGCGACGGCGCCGACCTGGTGATCGGCCCCGCGACCGACGGCGGCTACTGGCTCATCGGCGCGCGCCGGATCGATGCGTCATTGTTCGACGGCATCGCCTGGAGCACACCCGTGGTACTGGCGGCTACCCGGGGCCGCATCGCCGCGCTCGGCTGGAAGGCAGTCGAGATCGCGACGCACGCGGACGTCGACCTGCCCTCCGACCTCGAGGGGCTATGGGCGACACCCGCCACCGCCGCGTTGCTCGACGGGTT
>JANMWG010000019.1:0-41968 GCA_031393885.1 Betaproteobacteria bacterium
GGGCGATCGAGCCGGCGCCAGAAGAAAACCACCCCCACCACCGGGCGCAGCCAGCGCAGACGGGCGTGTCCGAGCACGAATCCGTCGAGTCCGAAGCGAAACACCACGAGCAGGATGCGCGCTAACCGCAGGAGACGCAGCACGATCCCGGCGCCGGCTGAAGCTTCAGGCGGCGCCGGGCGTTTCGAGAAGCGCGAGACGCTTTTCGAGCCGCTCGACAGCGTCGCGGAGTTGGTCGACGTCGTCGAACCAGGATTCGACCTCGGCGCGCGGCGGCAGGATCCGCGCTTCCTCGGTCACGTACTCAGCCGCGCCCCGAGACAAGCGAACGGCTGCATCCCGCCCCCAGAGATTGGCGCTGCGACCGGTGTTGGCAATGCGGTGGGCCGCGATATCGCCAACGACCCGCGACAGGCCTTCCTCGAGGTCCCAGCGGCGTTGTCCGACCAGTCGCCGCACCGTGGCGGCAAACGCGGCATCGCCATCCACATCGGCGATCTCGGCAGCAGCCATGTCGCCGGCGAGCACGCGGAGCGCCGATGGCACTGTCAGGCGAATGCGCAGGTCCGGCTTCGCATCCGCGTTCGCGGGAGTGACCGTGCCGTCGCCCATCACCGATAACACGATCTGCACCGGCGGGATGGTGAACGCGGCGGTCTGACCGACATGCGCGACCAGCGCCGTCCGTGCCGACTCGTCCGCGGCAAGCAGACGATTGACCACACGCGCGGCGACCGGCGACAACATTTCAGCGCCTGCCGGGCCGATCCCAAAGGCGCTGGCCCCCTTTTGAGGGGGGTGGCGAACGCCGTGAGCCTGGAGGTGGGCGTTTCATTTCAGCGCCCGCCGGGCAGTCCCATGGGCGTTGGCCCGCCACCGCGGGGCAGCGAAAGAACACCGCGGGCATGATGAGACAGCCAACTCAGCTTGCCCAGCCGCGATGGACCGCAACCACGCCAGCGCTCAAGTTGAAGTATTCGACACCCCCGAAACCCACTTCCCGCATCAGGGCGGCCAGGGTGTCCTGGTCGGGGTGCATGCGGATCGACTCGGCCAGGTAGCGGTACGAATCGCCATCGCCGGCGATAGCCTGACCAATGCGAGGCAACACCGAGAAGGAATAGAAGTCGTAGATCTTCTCGAGTGGCTTCCACACACGCGAGAACTCGAGCACCACCAGGCGGCCGGCCGGGGCCAGCACCCGGCGGAACTCGGCCAGCGCCATTTCCTTGTGGGTCATGTTGCGAAGGCCGAAGGCAACGCATACGCAGTCGAAGGAGGCATCCGGAAATGGCAGTGTCTCGGCGTCACAGCGAACGACCGGCACGAGGCGTCCGGCGTCGGCCAGCCGGTCTCGACCCGTCGCAAGCATCGGCCCGTTGATGTCGGTCAACCAGACCCCGCCTTCCGGGCCGACCCGGTCGAGCAGCAGACGGGTCATGTCGCCGGTGCCACCGGCGACGTCCAGTACCCGGTCGCCGGGGCGAACCCGCGCGGCATCGACGGCAAATCGCTTCCAGAGCCGATGCAGGCCGACCGACATGAGGTCGTTCATCATGTCGTAGCGGGGCGCAACCGAATCGAATACACCACGGACCCGACGCGCCTTGTCGCCCGCGTCGATCTGGGTGAAACCAAAGTGGGTCTTACTCATCGGAAGGTGGGCGATTGAACCGCGCTGGTGGATCCATTCGTCGCAGCTTGTGCACCTCTACCCGCGCCGATGCCTCGCGGCTCGCGCCGGCGGCCTTCAGGCGTTGCAGGTACTGCTGCCACAGGGCATCGGCATCGACCCCGAGATGATGCAGATAGTCCCATGTGTACAAGCCGGTATCGTGGCCGTCGGAGAACCGCAGCTTCACGGCATAGGCGCCGACCGGTTCGATTGCGGTGATATTGATGTCACGCTTGCCGATCTGCAGCACCTCCTGCCCCGGACCATGGCCCCGAACTTCCGCCGACGGGCTGTAGACGCGCAGCAACTCGCACGGCAGCTCGAACCGGGCACCGTCGTCGAAAGCCACCTCGAGCTTGCGCGACTGCTGGTGCAGCACGATGTCGGTAGGCTGCGGGGACGCCTTGTGGATATGGGCCAAAGACAGGAACTCCGAAGCGGAAACAAGGCGCACAACCGCGCCCCCTCACAGCGACGGATGATAACCTGCATGCTGGTCGCGTCGACATGTCATGGCCTTGTAACAATCGTTACATAGCATCACAACTGATTGAAAATCCGAGGAGTGATGCATGGCTGCGACCATACTAGTCGTCGAGGACGAGCCTGCGATCCAGGAACTGATCTCGTACAACCTGAAGCAGGCGGGACACCAGGCGCTGAAAGCCGACAACGCCGAACAGGCGATGAACCTGGTGCAGAACGCACTGCCCGACCTCATCCTTCTCGACTGGATGTTGCCCGGCATCTCGGGGGTCGAACTGGCCCGGCGCCTGCGCACCGACAAGCGCACCCGCACCATTCCGATCATCATGCTGACCGCTCGTTCCGAGGAGCAGGACAAGCTGACCGGCCTCGAGACCGGCGCCGACGACTACATCACCAAGCCGTTTTCGCCGCGAGAACTCAACGCGCGGATCAAAGCGGTGTTACGCAGGCGCGCACCGCAGATGACCGATGATGTCGTTCAGGTCGGTGCCCTGAAGCTCGATCCAGCCAGCCATCGCATCACCGGCAACAATGTGCCGGTGGAGCTCGGTCCGACCGAATTCCGGCTGCTCCACTTCCTGATGACGCACCCCGAGCGCGTGCACTCGCGCACCCAGTTGCTCGACCAGGTGTGGGGCGATCACGTGTTCGTCGAGGAGCGTACGGTCGACGTCCACATCCGGCGCCTGCGCAAGGCGCTCGAACCGACCACGCTCGACAGCCTGATCCAGACCGTGCGCGGCACCGGCTACCGACTGTCGCCGAACTGAAGGGAGGTGAGGTGACGTCCACCCCCAGGCTGCGCTGCGCTTCGCCTTCCCCCTCGAGGGGGCGCGGCATTCCTCGGGGAACCCTGCGGACGCCGCCCCTTCGCTTACCAATGTTCGCCACCACCACGGTGCGCTGCGCTTCGCCTTCCCCCTCGAGGGGGCGCGGCATTCCTCGGGGAACCCTGCGGACGCCGCCGCTTCGCTATGCATGAAAAGACGCTCGCCTTCATTCTGGGATAATCCGGGTCCATCCCATCCGGGCTGACTTCGCGTGAACGGGCACTGGCGCAAGCCGCTACTCACTGCAGCGCTGATCGTGGTCAGCGCCTTGATCCTGTGGCCGATTGCCGGGGCCACCGCGGCATCGTTGGCCGCGGCCACCGCATTCGGCGTGCTGCTGGTTCACCACCTGCACAATCTCTCCGAATTCCATCAGTGGCTGCTCGCGCCGAGGCTCGAGAATCTTCCCAATGGCAGCGGCAATTGGGAGCAGCTGTTTTCCTATCTCGCCCGGATGATGCGGCGCCAGGGACAAATCGAAGTCCAGCTCCAGGAAGCCCTCACCCGTTTCCAGAAGGCCGGCGCCGCATTGCCGGAAGCCGTCGTCATTCTCGACAATGACAACCGCATCGGCTGGTGCAACCCGAAGGCCGAGGCTTATTTCGGACTCGATCTCGCCCGCGACCGTGGTCAGCAGGTCACCTACCTGATGCGCCAGCCGCAATTCGTCGAATACCTGCGGCAGACCGATTTCACACTGCCCCTCAACCTTCGCGTGTCGCCGGCCGGCATCGGTGATGCCACGCTGTCGATCCAGATGGTGCCTTACGGCGACCGCGAAACCCTGTTGCTCGGTCGTGACATCACCCGCTGGGAACGCCTCGAGATCACGCGACGCGATTTCGTGGCCAACGTGTCGCACGAACTGCGGACCCCGCTGACGGTGCTCAACGGGTTTCTCGAGACGCTTTCCGACATGGAGCGGCCGGATCCCGAAATGACCGCGCGGTCGCTGCTGCTAATGTCGCAACAGTGCGTGCGCATGAATCGGCTGGTGGAAGACCTGCTCACCCTGTCGAGGCTGGAAAGCTCGGTCGCACCCCTGCGCGAGGAGACGGTGAATGTTCCTGAACTGGTGCAGAACCTGTATCAGGACGCGCTATCGCTTTCCAATGGCAAACACGAGATCCACCTCAAGCTGGCGGATCGCGCCTGCGTCAGGGCCAACGCCGACGAAGTCCGCAGCGCTTTCGGCAATCTGGTGAGCAATGCCATCCGCTACACACCGGAAGGCGGGCGCATCGAACTTCAGTGGACCCTGCGCGGTGATGAGGGCATGTTCTCGGTCACCGACACCGGGATCGGCATCGAGACCCATCACATCGATCGCCTGACCGAACGCTTCTACCGGATCGACCGCAGCCGGTCGCGCGAAACCGGCGGCACCGGTCTGGGACTCGCCATCGTCAAGCATGTATTGTCGCGCCATCAGGCGCACCTCGAGATCGTCAGCGAACCCGGCGAAGGTAGTGTCTTCTCGGCGGTGTTTCCTGCCGACCGGATGGAGGCCGCACCGGCCGTGGCCAAGCCAAGCCAGGCAGTGGCAGTTTCGTAGCCGACCCTGCCCGCGACATCATGCCCGCCCGGTTGCTCGACCTGCAAGGCGTCATCCCGATCCTCGTGACGCCGTTTCACCTGGACGAGTCCATCGACCTCGAATCACTCGACCGTATCGTACGGTTCATGATCGATGCCGGTACCGACGGCGTGACCGTGCTTGGCGTCCTCGGCGAGTCGAACCGACTCGGTGACCGGGACCGCGAAGCGGCCATTCGCTGCGTTGTCGGCGCAACGGGCGGACTGCTGCCGGTGATCGTCGGCGCGAGTCACGCCGGCACGCAGGCGACGATCGATCTGGTGGCGATGGCGGCCGATCTGGGTGCGTCCGCCGTGATGATCGCCCCCAGCGCGGAGGCGGTGCCGAACGACGATCGCGTTCTCGAATACTTCCGGCGCATCGGCGAAAGTACGCGCCTGCCGATCGTGTTGCAGGACCACCCTGCCTCCACGGCGGTCCATATGCCGCTGCCGCTGATGCTGAAGATCGTGCGCGACGTCAGTCAGGTCGTCGCCATCAAGGAAGAAGCCGTGCCGACGGCGCCCAAGGTGCGCGCGTTGATCGCCGGCATGAGCGATCGCAAGGTACGCGTGCTCACCGGACTGGGTGCCCTCTACGGCCTGTTCGATCTCGAAGCCGGGAGCGACGGCTTCAACACCGGATTCGCGTTTCCCGAGGTGTTGAGCGCGATCGTGCGCGCCGCGCGCGAGCAGGATTGGGATCGCGCCCGCGCGCTCTACACGCGGTTCCTGCCGCTCATCGTGTTCGAACAACAGCCCGGCGTCGCGGTCCGGAAGGAGATTCTCCGACGGCGTGGACTCCTTGCCGCCCCTGCCGTGCGGCATCCCGGTGGGGCACTGCCGGCGGGCGCCGATCGTCAGCTCGACACATTGATTTCGGCGACGCTGGGCAACCAGGACATCACCCGCCCCATCACTTTCTAGCTCGACTCGCGCCGGCCTGCGTTTCGGGACCAGGCCCGCAGACGTTCCGAGACGCGAACCGCAAAGTCCACGGGGACGCCTCGCACCGTATCGCGCCGCGGCGAACCCCAGATCGGATCCGGAAAGTGCGGATCGTCGCGGTACCGGGGAACGACGTGCCAGTGCAGATGCGGAACCACATTGCCGAGGCTCGCGACGTTGATCTTGTCGGGCTGCAACACGGCGCGCAGGACGCGCTCGCACGAGAACACGGCGTGAAGACATGCCGCCCGATCTTCGGCGTCGAGGTCGGTCATCTCCCTGACGTGACGGTTCCAGATCACGCGCAGCATGCCGGGGTGGTTCGTCTCGCCGGGCGCGACGATGCGCAGCTGGTCGTCGCGCCACAGCACGGCTCCGCCGTCACCGTTGCAGAGCGGGCAATCGGCGTTCACAGCAGGACGCGCTCGATGCCGCCGTTGTTGGCCTTGCGAACGTAGTCGTCGAGCCAGCCGGCGCCGAGCGTGTGTTTCGCCAGTTCGACCACGAGGTAGTCGGCCGACGTGCCCGAGTCATCGTTGAAGCGGGACAGTCCCTGGAGACAGGAAGGACAGGACGTGAGCACCTTCACCTCGCCGCCGAAACCGTCGGCACGCAAGGCGTCGGCACCCTTGCGCATCTCCGCCTCCTTGCGAAATCGCACCTGAGTCGATATGTCCGGTCGCGTCGCCGCGAGCGTTCCGGATTCGCCGCAACAGCGTTCGTTCAGGGTCACGGGGGCACCGAGCAGACGGGTGGCCACGTCCAGTGGCTTGTGGGTCTTCATCGGGGTGTGGCAGGGGTCATGATAGAGGTAGCGAACGCCATCGACACCATCGAGCCGGACCCCTTTCTCCATCAGGTATTCGTGGATGTCGAGCAGGCGGCAGCCGGGAAATATGCGATCGAACTGATAGCCGGCGAGCTGATCCATGCAGGTGCCGCACGACACGATCACGGTCTTGATGTCGAGATAGTTAAGCGTGTTGGCGATGCGATGGAACAACACCCGGTTCTCGGTGGAGATCGCCTGGCCCTTGTCGGCTTCGCCGGCCGAGGTCTGCGGATAGCCGCAGCAAAGGTAGCCCGGCGGCAACACCGTGATCGCGCCGACCTCGAACAGCATGGCCTGCGTGGCCAGTCCGACCTGGCTGAACAGCCGCTCCGAGCCGCAGCCCGGAAAATAGAACACGGCATCGGACTCGTCGGTCACCCTGGCGGCGTCGCGGATCACCGGCACGATGTGCTTGTCCTCGATGTCCAGCAGCGCGCGCGCCGTTCGGCGCGGCACGGTCTTGGGCATCGGCTTGTTGATGAAGTGGATGACCTGCGCCTTGATCGACGGCTTGCCCAGCGTCGGTGGCGGCTGCCGCACCTGCGCCTGGATCAAGCCCAGACGCTTGCCGACCGCGTGGGCCGCGCGCTGCACCTTGTAGCCGACGCCGATCATCGCCGCGCGCACCAGCTTGATGGTCATGGGGTCGGTTGCATTCAGGAACAGCATCGAGGCCGCGGTGCCGGGATTGAACTTCTTCTTGCCGTGCTTGCGCAGGAAGTTGCGCATGGCGATCGAGACTTCGCCGAAGTCGATGTCCACCGGGCACGGGTTCAGGCACTTGTGGCACACGGTGCAATGGTCGGCGACATCGCTGAATTCATCGAAGTGCGCCAGCGAAACCCCACGCCGCGTCTGTTCCTCGTAAAGAAACGCTTCGATCAGCAGCGATGTCGCGAGAATCTTGTTACGCGGGGAATACAGCAGGTTCGCCCGCGGCACATGAGTGGCGCAGACCGGTTTGCATTTACCGCAACGCAGGCAGTCCTTGATGGAATCCGAGATGCCACCGATCTCGCTCTGCTCGAGGATCAGGCTCTCGAGTTCGAGCAGTCCGAACGACGGGGTGTAGGCGTGGTCGAGGTTGGCACCAGAGAGCAGCTTGCCGCGATTGAACCGGCCCTTCGGATCGACCTCGTTCTTGTAGCGCCGGAAGGCGTCGATTTCGTCCGCTTCCAGATAGTCGAGCTTGGTGATGCCGATGCCATGCTCGCCGGAGATCACGCCGCCGAGCGCCTTCGCCAGGCGCATGATCCGGGCGACCGCCGCGTTGGCCTCGCGCAGCATCTCGTAGTCGTCCGAGTTCACCGGAATGTTGGTGTGCACGTTGCCATCACCGGCATGCATGTGCAGGGCAACGAACAACCGGCTTTTCAGCACCCGCTTGTGAATCGCGTCGATCTCGGCACGCACGGCATCGAAGTCGCGGCCGTCGAAGAGTTGCATCAGCGGCTCGCGCGCTTCCTGTTTCCACGACACGCGCAGCGCATGTTCCTGCAGCACATGAAAGACCGTGCCTTGTCCAGCAGTCTCGATGCCGAGGTCACGGGCCGATGCGTCACGGGCCGATGGGTCGCGAGCAGATTGCGCCGCAAGCCATTCATGGAATCCGGAAAACGGTTGATCGAGGTGCTCCAGCAACCACTGCCAGCGCGAGCGGGCGGCGAGCAAAAGTTCGCGCGCCGTGACCGCTGGGTCATCGGGAGCCGTCGCATCGACGTCCGAAGCGCCCCTGGCGACCCCGGCCACGTATTCTTCCAGTTCGTCCATCAGCCGGATCTTGTTCCGCAGCGACAGCTCGATGTTGAGGCGCTCGATGCCATCCGAGTAGTCGCCAAGACGCGCCAGCGGGATAACCACATCCTCATTGATCTTGAACGCGTTGGTGTGTCGGGCGATCGCCGCCGTGCGGGCCCGGTCGAGCCAGAACTTGCGCCGCGCCTCGGCGGATACGGCGATGAAGCCCTCGGCACCACGGGCGTTGGCGATGCGCACGACGCGCGACGCGGCATCGCCCACGGCGGCTTCGTCGTCGCTCGCGAGATCGGCCAGCAGCACCATCTTGGGCCGCACGCCGCGCTTGGCCTTGGTGGCGTAGCCGACCGCCTTCACGTAGCGCTCATCGAGATGTTCGAGGCCCGCGAGCACGGCGCCCGGGTGTTGGTCCATCATCGCCTTGATCTCGACGATCGACGGGACGGCGTCGCGTACCTGGCCGAAGAACTCGAGGCACACGGTGCGGACGTGACGAGGCATCCGGTGCAGGATGAAGGTGGCACTGGTGATCAGCCCGTCGCAACCCTCCTTCTGAACCCCTGGCAGCCCGGCCAGAAACTTGTCGGTCACATCCTTGCCCAGACCCTGTTTGCGGAAGCCACCACCAGGAATGTCGAGCATGCGCGCGTCACCGTCAGGGGTGACGCCATCGTCCCGATAGCGCTGGACCGAAAAACGAGCACGGTCGGCGTCGTGGATCTTGCCCAGGTTGTGTCCGATCCGGGTGATCTCCACCGGACGACCGTCGGGGTCGACCATCCGCCAGGAGGCGAGGTTATCGATGGCCGTTCCCCACAGCACGGCCTTCTTGCCGCCGGCATTCATCGCGACATTGCCGCCGATGCAGGAGGCATCGGCCGAGGTCGGATCGACCGCGAACACCAGTCCGGCTGCTTCCGCTGCCTCCATCACCCGACGGGTCACGACACCCGCCCCGCAACGGATGACGTCGACCGGCTCGGCGACACCCGGCAGTGCAACGCGTTCCGGCGCGCCGAGTTGCTCCAGCTTCTCGGTATTGATGACCACGGCGTCACGCGTCAACGGAATGGCGCCGCCGGTGTAGCCGGTACCGCCGCCGCGCGGGATGATGGTCAGGCCCAGTTCGATGCTGGCGCGCACCAGCGGAGCGATCTCCGCTTCGCTGTCGGGATACAGCACGACGAACGGATACTCCACGCGCCAGTCGGTGGCGTCGGTCACGTGGGAGACCCGTGCCAGCCCGTCAAAAGCGATGTTGCTACGACTGGTGTGGCGCCTGAAGTACTTCAGCGCCTTGCGGCGCAAAGCGAGCGTCTGGTCGAAACCGCTGGCGAAGGTCGCGATGGCGGTTGCCGCGGCCGCCAGCAATGCAACCACGCGCTGGTCGTCGGCGTTGCGCCGGATCTCGATCTCGTGCAACCGGTGTCGCAGCGCCTCGACCAGCGCGATGCGGCGCTTGCGGTTGGCCAGCAGGTCATCCTCGAGATACGGGTTGCGACTGACCACCCAGATATCACCGAGCACCTCATACAGCATGCGTGCGGAGCGACCGGTGCGCCGCTCGCTGCGCAACTGGTCGAGTAACTCCCAGCTTTCCGGGCCGAGCAGGCGGATCACGATCTCGCGATCGGAGAACGAGGTGTAGTTGTAGGGGATTTCGCGCAGCCGCGGCGTGATGGCGGGCGCGTGTTCGACCAGATTCATGGATCAGGCACCGGTTGAGCCAGCGCGGCGCGCGCAACTGGAACGAGATTCTAACTTCCGGATCGCAACAGCGGGTTCCGGAAATTCACCCTGCTGCAGCACCGGGCCGGGCTGGTTCGGCAACAGCGCCCCGAACAACTCGCGCCCGCGTTCACTATCGGCGCCGGCAACGCGACGCAATCGGGCCCACCCCCAGCCTTCGCTGTGCTTCGGCTTCCCCCTCGACGGGGCGCGGCATTCCTCGGGGAACCCTGTGGATGCGGAAATAAACGGGCGACCGCTCGGGCGCCCGTAAAGTCGCGTTTGCCAGGGAGAAAACGCTACTTGCTGCCGCGGCCAAGGCAATCGAGCGCCACACCTCGATGCTGCCCGGTCGGCACAATCAGACGCCGCCACAGCGCTACTTTACGAACAAGATAACATCAAGGAAAATAGATTGTCGTGATACTAATCATAGTTTTTTATCTATGAAAAAACCGCCACCCGCCCCGGTACCATTGCGCAGCGCCCCCAGTCGCCCTTCGATGCATGTGACCCTGCGCCAGCTCAAGGTGTTCGAGACCGTGGCGCAACTGGGGAGTTTCACCCGCGCGGCCGAAGCGCTGTTCCTGTCGCAACCGACGGTCTCGATGCAGGTGAAGCAGTTGTCGGAGGCGGTGGAACAGCCGCTGTTCGAGCAGTTGGGCAAAAAGATCTTCCTGACCGACATGGGTCGGGAGCTGCACGCCACCTGCCGCGAGATGTTCGATACGTGGTCACGGTTCGAGATGACGGCGGCCGACATGAAGGGCCTCAAGCGCGGCCGCCTGCGCCTGGCATGCGTCTCGACAGCCAAGTACTTCATCCCGCGCCTGCTGGGTCCGTTCTGCGACCGGTATCCGGGCATCGACGTCCAGCTGGAGGTCGCCAACCGCGACGCGGTGGTCGAGCGACTCGCGAAGAACGAAGACGACCTCTACATCATGGGCATGCCGCCGCAACATTTCGACATCGCGCTGCACCCGTTTCTCGACAACCCGCTGATCCCGATCGCGCCGGCCAACCACCCGCTGGCGAACAAGAAGCGGGTGCCATTGAAGCGCTTCGCCGAAGAACAGATGCTGCTGCGGGAGCGCGGGTCAGGCACCCGCATGGCCACCGAGCGCCTGTTTCGCGACCACGGGATCGTGATCAAGGCACGCATGGAGATCGGCTCGAACGAGGCCATCAAACACGCGGTGGCCGGCGGCCTGGGGGTCACGGTGATCTCCACCCATGCGCTGACGCTCGAACCGCTACACGGGCAACTGGTGGTGCTCGATGTCGAAGGATTTCCGATCCAGCGCTCGTGGTACGTGGTGCATCCCGGCAACAAGCAATTGTCGGTCGTGGCAAAGACATTCTTCGAGTATCTGCAGAGCGAAGCGCCGCAGCACCTGCAGGAATCGATTGCCCTGCCGACGCGCCGGACCGGGCGCAAGACTACCGGTAAACCCGGCTGAGCTGAAGTTGACGGATCCCTATGCAGCGGCAGTGCGCGTCAGCCACCGGTCGAGTTGCGACGCGAAGGCCTGGCGATCAGCCGTGCCGAAGCTCGCCGGTCCGCCAGTATCGACACCGCCGGCGCGCAGCGTATCCATGAAGTTTCTGAGGTCCAGCAGGCCGCGCACATTGTCGGCGGTGTAGAGCTCGCCGCGCGGATTCAGGGCTTCGGCACCGCGTTCCACCACGGCCGCCGCCAGCGGGATGTCAGCGGTGACCACCAGATCCCGAGGTTGCACGAGTTCGACGATGCGGGCGTCGGCCACATCGAAGCCGCGCGGCACCTGCATTGCCCGGATCCAGGGCGATCGCGGTACCCGCAGTTGCCGGTTGGCGACCAGCGTGACCATCGTGAAGGTGCGCTCCGCAGCCCGGAACAAAATCTCCTTGACGGCGGCCGGACACGCATCGCCATCCACCCAGATCGGCATCGCCGCCGCTACCGGCAGGCGGAAATCAGCATGAAGTCATGCCCGGCGTAGCGCACGCGCTGGCCGGGCCGAAGCTTGGCTCGCTTGCGAGTCTCGACCTTGCCGTCCACGGTGACTTCGCCCGCCGTGGTGGCTGCGTGGGCCGCACCACCCGATGAGACCGCGGCTGTCGCTTTCAGCAACTGATCGAGCTGAATGTAGTCGCCACGGATCGCGAACTCGACGCTCATCGAGTTGCGTCCATCAACCGAACGGCTGCACGCCGATCAACCAGCCGTGCAGCGCAAAAGCGAATGCGGCCCACGCCACCAGTCCCGCGGCGATGGTCACGATCGTCAGCGACGCGGGGCCTGACGGATAGCGGATACCCGAGGTGCGGTCGCGCCGCCGGGCGGCGCGAAACGCGAGCACCGCCCAGACCAGAAAGCCACCGAACAGGAACAGGTCCGCCAGGTTGCCGTTGGCGAGAAGGTGCGCCAGCGCCCAGACCTTGGTACCGACGATCATCGGATGCCCGATCGCAGCCTTGATGCGGTTGCGCGGCACATACGCGGCCGCGAGCAGGATGAACGCCGGGATCGTGAGCAGGGCCGCGACATGGCGGGTCCAGATCGGCGGATTCCACAGCACCACCGGATCGGCCCGCGCAACGCCATAGCCATAGACGATGAGCACGAAGCCCACCAGGGACAGCACGGAATACGCTCCTTTCCAGGCACCCTCCCCGAGTTTCGCGATCATCGCCCCACGCCAGCCATCGGCGACAGCGCGCGTCGAGTGAACACCGAGAAACAGGACGAGACCGAGGATCAGGAGAGTCATGGGTCAGCTTTCGGGGCGGGGCATGTGATCGAAGGTCGGACACGCGTGAACGGCGTCCGCGCTCGCGACTCGCGGCCCGCGAACGACCGCCGCCGAATCGCGGCAACCGCGACGATACATCAAGCCAACCGCTGCCGATGCCGGATGCGGTGGTCGCAACCGTGAACGAACCCCGCCTTCCACGCCGGCGCATCGCGCCGGGCACCACGGCTTCGCGGCCGTTGCCTTATTCGATCACGTCCCCCACCCACACCCGCTCGAACGGCGCGGCAGCCTGCCGCTGCACCTTGCGCACGGTCTCCGCGTCCGCCGCTTCGTACTCGCACACCATCCGCATCCTGTCGGTGGACAGGACACTGCGTTTCCAGGTGACGTTGTAGAGGCTCAGGCAGGGCCGCTCGCGATCGGCAACGACCTGCATGTCCTGGTCGGTCTGTGGCTGGGCGAATGCCCGTTCCACGATGATGCGTCTCATGGTTCACCTCCGTTTGGGTTGCGACCCGGATACTCGCGCCGGACCGTTGAATCCAGCGTTGGAATTCCGCTTCCCTCGGCTTCGGCTTGCATCGACGCGCCCAAGGCACGCGCATTGAGCCGGCCACTGGCGCCGGCTTCGTCCAGGCTTGCCAGCAGCGCGCGCACCCGCGACACGTCACCGGTGCGCGCGGCGACCCGGGCGAGCATCGCCGTGGCGACCGCCATCTCGGTCGGGCGATTCACTGCCCGGGCAAGGTCCAGCGCTTCTTCGGACATGGCCCGTGCTGCGTCGAGCGCCCCGGCGACAAGCTCGAGATCGCCCGCCGCGTTGAGTGCGTAGGCCAGGTGTGCCTTGTCGTCCGCATCCCGCAATGCGGCGAGGCCCGCCGTAAGTGCGGCCGCCGCGGGTTCGCCCCGATGGAGGCGGGCCAGCGCATCGAGTACCTCGGCAAACGGGGCGCCGGTATCCCACATGCGGCGGGACGCTTGCACCACCAGCTCGCAGAAACCGCAGACCGCGTCGAATTGCCGGTCCTCGAAGGCAAGTTGCGCGAGCCAGATCAGACATTCATATTCCCGCCAGCGATCTTCCTGCAAACGGGCCAGGGATACGGCCGCGCCCAACCGGTCGCGCGCCACGTCCATTTCGCCATCCACCCGTGCGAGCAGGGCGAGACCCCAATCGAGCTCGATGAACCTGAGGTTCAGGGTCGCCGCGAGCCGGGCCGCCTCGTCCAGCAGATCGCGCGCGAGGGGCACGTCCGAGTCGACCTCGAGCAGACAGCGGCCGGTGTTGGCGAGCTGCTGGCATCGGGTGGCCTGATCGAGTGAGCGCGTTGCGCGTTCGGCCTCCAGCGTCGTTGCCAGCGTGCGCTCGATGTCGTTCGACTGCTCGCGGATCCACGACAGGATGTGCAGCCCGGCCGCGGCGTCGGCGTGGAGCCCGAGCGCTTCGGCCGCGGCGACGGCATGCTCGAGCTGCGCGGCCAGCACCTGTCTCCCCTGGCGGGTTCCGGGGCTGGCGTCGGCAACGACACGAAGCTCGAGCAGGCCGATGGTGAGCTGTATCCGTTCCGCACCGGCGGCGATGTCCGGCAACTGGGCGATGCCTTGATCGGCAACCGCAATGGCCTGGCGATTGGCGAATACCCGCAGGCAATGCTCGCCCGCCGCCAGGCATGCCCGCGCTGTCAGCAAACGGTCCTCGGCGATGGTGGCGTGGCGCACCAGATCGCCATGCAACCGCGGGTCGCGAACGCGCGCTGCATCGAGCGCAAGCGCGATCTGCCGATGGATGGTCTTGCGCCGCGTGCCCGAAAGACCGCGATACACCGCATGCCGGATCAGGTCATGCGAAAAGTCGAAATGATCATCCCCGGTGGGCTTCATCAATCCCCGCCGCTCCAGCCGCTCGTAGCGCGCGAGGATGTCGGCGACGCCAAGGCCGGACGCGTGCGCCATGAGTTCGGGCTGGATTTGCCGGCCCATGGCCGCGGCCCAGGCAAGCGTCTCCCGATCTTCCAGGCCGAGGGCTTCGAGCCGGTCCGCGACCAGGGCGTCGAGGCTGCGGTCCCCGGGGTTGTCCGCCCGCCCGCGGGCCCGCACCAGCTCGAGCAGGTAGAGCGGATTGCCGCCGGCCTCACCCAGGGCGAAGCTGGCATCGGTGGTGCCGAGCACGGCATTCACCAGGGCCGCCGCCTGATCGGGATCCAGCGGTGCAAGCGGCAGCCGTTCGATCCGTTGCTCGCGTGCAAGCGACTGGACCAGCCCCCGGGCCCAGGGATTGTCATCGATCTCGCCCGAGCGGGCAGCACCGGCCAGCATCAGCCGCCCGCCAAGGTCGGGCGTGCGCGCGAGAAAATGCAGCAGCGCTGCCGAGCTTTCGTCGATCCATTGCAGATCGTCGAGAGCGATCGCGAGTCCGCTGCTCCCGGCAAGCGATCGAACCAGCAGCGCCGTGGCGCTGAACAACTGTGAGCGATCGCCTGCAGGTGCGGCCACCGGCGACAAGCCCGCGTCGAGCAGCGGCGCGGCGGCAGCGGCCACTTGCTTCGACACGGAAGCCAGCGAAGCACCTCGCAACGCATCGACCCACAACCCATAGGGCCGGACGGTCTCGGCCTCGAAACAGCGGCCCCGCAGGACCCGGAATCCGAGTGCGGCGGCGCGATCGCAGAAGTCATCCAGCACCCGTGTCTTGCCGATGCCGGGTTCACCCAGGAACAGGAGCATCGCGGCGGATGCCGTCGGTGCCTCCAGTGCCCGATCGATCGCCGCTCGCTCGACGCCACGCCCGACCAGCAATGGAACAGGTGGAATGTCGAGACCCGGCGACGCATCGGTAACCGCGGCAGCCTGCAGCGCGGGAGCGGCGGCACCGGCATCGGTGACTTGACGGCGGACCATCCGGATGGCCGCGTCCAGCGGCCCGCCGGGAGGCAACGACAACTCGCGGCGCAGCAGGTCCCGGGCGTACTGGTAATGCTCTTCGGCGGCACCGTATCGGCCGGCGGCGGCAATGAGCCGGACCACGTTCGCATGCGCAGCTTCGGCCAGCGGATCGAATGCCAGCAGGGCGCGGGCATGCTTCAGCGCGCGTTCGGGCTCGGACTTCAGTCGCTCCACCAGCGTGGCCAGCACGTCGCGGCGCAAGGCGCCATGGCGTTCGCGTTCGGCCATGCACCACTGGTGGAAGCGGTAGCACGCGGGCAGCTCGAGGCCGCCGAGAAATTCACCGGCGAGCAACTGCGCCGCCTCTTCCAGCGCAAGCAACGCGACGTTCTCGCACCCGGCTTCGAGCAGGCGCTGCGCCCGTTCGATATCGACAACGGCACCGAGCGGCAGAAACGCCACTCTCTCGCGATCGGCGACCAGCCGGACCGCGTCAGGCGCATCGACAACGCCACGCAACTTGGTGAGGCTCCATCGCAAGGCCGCGCGCGGATCGTCCGGGCCGTCCCACAACAGATCGCACAGCGCCTGGCGCGAATGCGCGCGTCCGGTGGCAACGAGATACCCGAGCAGCGCGCGCGTGCGGCGGGAGGCCGGCAACGCTGCCGGCACACCGTCGACCGCCACTTCGAGATTGCCGATCAATCGCAGTTGCAACGACGGCTTCGGCGTTGAAGCAACGAATGTATGGGCTGCCACGCTCGCTCCAACGGTCGTTTCAACGATGCCAGCGGATCGTTCGCCCCGCACCTACCGAAGGCAGGTTCCAAACACTTCCTGCCAACGACGGTAGCACATGCCCCTCGCGGCCCTCAACACGAAACCAAGGAGAGGCAACATGCTCATTGCTCGCTGGCAGATCGATGCCCGGTTCGGGCACCGGCAGCAGGTCATCGACCGGCTGCAGTACTGGGCGCGCGAGATCGCGCCGAAAGCCGGCCTCACCATCGGCCGGATCCTGACCGGGTCGGTCGGCGCGCTCGAGGCCACCGTCATCCACGAATGGGAAGTCGCCGACCTCGGCGCACTCGGCAGCGCGTGGGATCGGCTTGCCACCATCGACGCGCACGCCGCGTGGGGCAAGGAACTGGAGGCGGTCGTCGTTTCCGGAACGGCGCGGTGGGAAATCTTTCGGGTGCAATGACCGCATCCGGGTGCCCGCCGCTTTCAACCATCCCCATTGAGAAGGAGTCCGAACATGAATATCGATGAAGCAAAGCTGCATGCGTTCATGGGCAGTTTCGTCCATGACCTCGGTGCCGTCATGCATGCCGCGACCATCGTCGTTGGTGACAGGCTCGGGCTGTACAAGGCACTGGCCGTGGAGCCATCGACACCGGAAGCGCTCGCAACCCGCACCGGAACCGACGCCCGCTATGTGCGGGAGTGGCTGTCGGCGCAGGCGGCGAGCGGCTACGTGCGGTACGAGGCGGACACCGGCCGCTTCAGTCTCGACGACGAACAGGCCTTCGCGCTCACCGTCGAAGGCGGGCCGGCCTTCATTCCCGGGGCGTTCGAGATCGCGGTCGCCCAGTTCAAGGCGATCCCGCAGATGATCGAGGCCTTCCGCACCGGCAAGGGGCTCGGCTGGCACGAGCACGACGCGGCGTTGTTCCACGGCACCGAACGCTTCTTCCGTCCCGGCTACGCTGCGAATCTCGTCGCCAACTGGATTCCCTCGCTCGACGGTATCGAAGCGAAATTGCTCGCCGGCGCGTCGGTCGCCGATATCGGCTGCGGTCATGGCGCTTCGACGCTGATCATGGCCGAGGCGTTTCCCGCGAGCCGGTTCGTCGGCTTCGACTACCACGAGCCGTCGATCCGTCATGCGACCGACGCGGCGCAGCGCGCCGGTCTCGGCGGCCGCGTGCAGTTTGCAGTCGCCAGCGCCAAGACCTTTCCGGGCAACGACTACGACTTCATCGCCATGTTCGACTGTCTGCACGACATGGGCGACCCGGTTGGCGCGTCGAGTCACATCCGGTCAGCATTGAAACCCGATGGCACCTGGATGATCGTGGAGCCGTTCGCGCACGACCATCTCGAGGAAAACCTGAATCCGGTCGGCCGGATCTTCTATTCCGCATCGACGTTCATCTGCACGCCCGCATCGCGCTCCCAGGAAGTCGGGCTCTGCCTCGGCGCCCAGGCCGGCGAGGCCCGGATACGCGACGTCGTCCGGCAAGGCGGCTTCGACCACTTCCGCCGGGCCACCGAAACCCCGTTCAACCTGGTCTACGAGGCGCGCCGCCATTGACCGGGAACGGACCACGAACATCGTCGCCGGCGTCTTGCAACCGCAGATTCCGCCAGCGACGTTGCAGGCCCCGGTCCATCGGGGCGCGAGTCACCCCAACCATCAAGGAGATTTCGAAATGAAAACGTTCACTTCAGTCAAGCGTGTCATCGCCGCCACGATCATCGGCCTGTCCGCCACCGCAGCCAGTGTCGCCGCGGCCGAGCCGGGCGCCCTTGACGGCAAGAAGTTCGAAGGCGTGTTCATCCAGCGCGGCAAGACCTCGGGAGACGCGGACACCGTCGTTTTCCAGGGTGGCCGCTTCCGATCGCAGGCCTGCGATCGCTACGGCTATTCGGATGCCGCCTACAGCACGACCACCCAGGGCGATTACGTCACCTTCGAAGCCGAGACCGAGAGCACCAAATACGGACGCCTGCTCTGGAAAGGCGTCATCCACGGTGACCAGTTCACTGCAACCGCGACCATGATGCGCCAGGGCAAACCGCCGGTGGAGAACTGGGTCGTTGCCGCCGCGAAGCGGTGATCCGGGGACGCCTTCTCGACGGGCGAACCGGCGAAGTGGCTGCACAAATTGCTTGCCCCCAAGCTCTCTTCGTTCGCTACCCCCCGGTCGGGGGGGGCGCCTTTGGGAGCGGCCCGGCAGGCGCCGAAAAGGCTGGGCGCAATGCCCAGCCTTTTCCGGATTGGTGCGCCCGACACGATTCGAACGTGCGACTTCTGCCTTCGGAGGGCAGCACTCTATCCAACTGAGCTACGGGCGCCTTGAGCGGCAAGTATAGCCCCAGGCTGGCCGACGCCGAAACCGTCCCGCGGCGCCTGCGCGGCGAGCTTCTACGAGGCGTTGGCGTCCCCTATAATCGGGGGCTACCCTGCAATCCCCGCATCTTCAGAGGCAGCCATGGCCGAACCCGTTCACGCAGAAGAATCCTTCATCAAGACGCCGAAGCAACTGGCAATCGTCGTTCTCGCGGCGTTTGCGGTACCGGTGATCCTCATCGTCGCGCTGGCGCAATACTTCACCGGCGGTCTGCACATCAAGGAGAACGACCCGGCCTTCACCGCCGACGCTACCGCAAAGCGGATCAAGCCGGTGGGTGATCTCGTTTTCGGTGAGACCCCACCGCCGGCACCGTCGGCGGCCGCGCCGGCCGGCGCGGCCAAGGTGGCCTCGGCGTCCGGACCGGCGGATGGCAAGGGTGTGTTCGAGAAAGTCTGCAACGTCTGCCACGGCGCCGGCATCGCGGGCGCGCCCAAGGCCGGCGACAAGGTCGCCTGGGGGCCTCGTGTCGCGCAGGGCAAACCGGCCTTGTACGAGCACGCCATCAAGGGCATCCGCATGATGCCCGCCAAGGGCGGCAATGCAGCGCTTGTGGATGGCGAGGTCAAGGCGGCCGTCGACTACATGGTCGGCATGGCCAAGTAAGCCCGCATGGCATTCGCAGCACCAACCGCGCAGCCCGTGGCTGCGCTTTTTTTTGCCGGCACCGCCACTCGCCCCGGCTGATACCCGCCACCGTCCATGGCCACCTACGCCATCGGTGATCTGCAGGGTTGCTTTGCGCCACTGCAGCAGTTGCTCGGCGAGATCGGCTACTCGCGCTCGCGTGACCGGCTGTGGTTCGTCGGTGACGTGGTCAACCGCGGGCCCGCCTCGCTCGAGGCATTGCGGTTCGTCCGCGATCTGGGCACGGGCGCGGTGATGGTGCTGGGCAATCACGACCTGCACCTGCTGGTGTCTGCGTGGGGTGGCCGCAAGATCCACAAGGACGACACGCTGGACGACATTCTGGCGGCGCCGGATCGGATGCAACTGCTCGACTGGCTGCGAAGGCAGCCGCTGATGCATGTGGAGGATGACTATGCCATGGTGCATGCCGGTCTGTTGCCGCAATGGACCATCGGCCAGGCCAGCGACCTGGCCCGCGAAGCCGAGATCGCGCTGCGCGCCGACGACTACGAAGCGTTCTACGCTCGCATGTATGGCAACGACCCCGACCGCTGGCACGATTCGCTCGCGGGCTGGGACCGGTTGCGCGTGATCGTGAATGCGATGACGCGACTGCGCATCTGCACACCCGATGGCGTGATGGAGTTCGCGCACAAGGGCGAACTAGCCGACATTCCCGAGGGCTACCTGCCCTGGTTCGACGTGCCCGCGCGGCGCAGCACGTCGCACACGATCGTGTGCGGGCACTGGAGCGCGCTCGGGCTCAGGTCCGGGTCACGGCTTCTGGCGCTGGATACGGGGTGTCTCTGGGGACGAGCCTTGACGGCGGTTCGGCTGGAAGACCGGAAGCTTTTTTCCGTCGCGTGCCCGGCGCCGGCAAAGAAAGCGCGGCAGCAATGAGCGCGGCGGACTGCTCCGCCAGGTCGCGGCGGTGCAGTCCGAGCGTCGCGACCGGTTCGCAGAACGCGAGTTCGGCAACGGTCTCGCGCTGGCTCGCAAGCAATCGCATCGACTCGAGCAGGGATCGTGTTCCAGTGTAGGTAGCGTGCTCGCTGCGGCGGCCGTCCGGATAGAGATAACGCATCGCCACCGGTACCGCCGTGCCGCCGGTGGCCACGATGGGTTGCAGCAACGAGGCATGGAACGGCAGGACTTCGGTGCCATCGGTGGTCGTGCCCTCGGCAAAGACCACCACGCGGTCACCGGCGCGCAGCGCATCCGCCACCGAATCGTTGATGCGAGCGGTATCGCGCCGCCGCTCGCGCTCGATGAACAGCGTGCCGCTGCGTGCGCTCAGCCAGCCGACCACCGGCCACTTGCGGATCTCGGACTTGGCGACGAAACGTGCCGACCATGCCGTGTTTATCAGGAAGATATCGAGCCACGAAACATGGTTTGCGACCAGCATCAGCGGCCCGTCGACACGAGGTGGCGTGCCGATGATGCGCAGCCGGATGCCGAGAATGCCGAGGCCGTTGCGGCACCACCGACACTTGAGCCGGACGCGCGCCTCGGGACCGACCAGCGGAAAGAACAATGCCGTGGTGAGCACGCCCTCGGTCAGATGCAGACCCAGGCGCAGCATGCGCCAGGCGCGAACGGCAGGACTGGTTTCCAGGGTGCCGGTCTCAGTGTTCATGCTTCATGAAGTGCCTCGCATACCGGCCATCGAGCCGGGACATCGGCAGCAGCATGAGCAGATCGGCGGTATTGAATTCGGGGTCCCAGGCGGGCGCGCCGCATACATAGGCGCCGCAGCGCACGTAACCCTTGATGAGCGGCGGCACGTCGGCGTCCAGCCGGCCGTTCAAGCGCGCCAACGGCAGCGGATGCCGGGGAAACACCCGGTACTCGATCGGGCTCATGCTGGAACCCGAAAGGGCATTGTAGATGCTCGCCGCGCCATGTCCTCCGTCGGCCATGCCGATGGAGGCGCAGCCGAGCATGTATTCGTAGTGATGCGAGAGCATATATTGCGCGAGCCCGTGCCACAGCATGGCGATGGTGCCGCCGTTCCGGTGCTCCGGATGCACGCACGAACGTCCGACCTCGACGGCGCGATCGCGCAGATGATCGAGCCGCGTCAGATCGAACTCGTTGTCGGAGTAGAAGCCGCCGAGCTTGCTTGCCTGGGCGCCGGTCAGGATGCGGTAGGTGCCGACCACCTCTCCCGACGCGACATCCCGCACGATCAGGTGCTCGCAGTGTGGATCGTAGCGATCGCGGTCGACACCGGGTTCCGGGCTGTCGAGCCTGGCACCCATCTCATCGGCAAACACCCGCCAACGCAGTTTCTGGGCTTCGCGCACTTCGGCTTCGGTCATGGCCAAGTGTACGCTGAGGCGGTTGCCGTGAGCCTTGCGGGTCCGCGGCAGTGTGCGCAACATGAAGGCCTCCGTGATCTGTTCGGATGGCCAGCACGTTACGAAGCGCCGGTGACGGCGGCGTTACCGCACCGTGAAGCTTAGGTTAAAGCAACGAATCAGGAGAAGGCGGTGCCGAACTCGTCCTTGAAGCGGGTCTCGATCTCGGCGCGGGTGAAATGATGGTTCTGCGCACCCCGCTTCGCGATCTTGAGAGCACCGATCAGCGATGCGAGCCGGCCGGTGAGCTGCCAGTCGATGCCGTTGACGATGCCATACAGCAGGCCGGCACGATAGGCATCGCCGCAACCGGTGGGATCGACGACCGCTTCGGGTTCGACGCTGGGAATCTCGTGCCGCGCACCGCCGGTCCATACGGTCGAACCCTCGGCACCGCGGGTGACGACGAATGCCTTCACCTTGCGGGCGAGCGCCTCGATGCTCTCGCCGGTGCGCTCCTCCACCAGCCGGGCTTCGTAGTCGTTGACGGTGACGTAGGTGGCCATGTCGATGAAGCGGCGCAGGTCGTCGCCGTCGAACATGGGCAGACCCTGGCCCGGATCGAAGATGAACGGCACGCCCGCTTCATGGAACTCGCGCGCATGCTGAACCATGCCGTCGCGCCCGTCCGGCGCGACGATGCCGACGCGGACATTCTTCGCTTCGGCGACATGATTGTTATGCGACTGCATCATCGCGCCGGGATGGAAGGCGGTGATCTGGTTGTCATCGAGATCGGTGGTGATGAAGGCCTGGGCGGTGAAGGCGCCGGGTACTTCACGCAGGTGCGTCCGCGGAATGCCCAGGCGGTCGAGGTGAGCGGCGTAGGGCGCGAAATCCTGGCCGACCGTGGCCATCATCTGCGCTGACCCACCGAGCAGATGCAGCGAATAGGCGATGTTGCCGGCGCACCCGCCGAACTCGCGCCGCATCTCGGGCACCAGGAAAGACACGTTCAGGATATGGATCTGGTCGGGCAGGATGTGGTTCTTGAACCGGTCCTGGAACACCATGATCGTGTCGTAGGCGACGGAACCGCAGATGAGAGCGTTCATTTTTCTCGATGAGTTGGCTGCAGGGAAGAAACCGGAAGACGGAAACGACGCAGTGCCCGGCCTCACTCCACCAGGGCGCCGGCCTCCCTGGGGGTGGACGTTTCATCTTCAACGAACGGTCACGAATGGCTTCAGGCCGAGGCGCTGCTCGATACGGGCGGCGGCGCCGAGGGCGCCGGCGCGGTCGAGATATGGGCCGCTCTGCACGCGGAACACATTGTCGCGCGCGCGGATGATCGGCGAAACCCCGACGCCATCGAGTTCGACGCGCATCTTGCGCAGGAAATCATCGGCGGCATCGTGGGCACCGAAGGCGCCGAGTTGCAGAAAGATGCCGGTGTCGGCGACGTCGCTTGCCGCGGAATCCGTCGCCCTGGGCGTCGACGCGTCTTCCGCACGGGCCGGGGGCCGATCCGATACGGGAATGAGTGCCTCGACCTCGACCAGGCCGCCGCCGCCGCCGACCAGCCCCAGTTTCCACGCCGCCACATAGGAGAGATCGATGATCCGGTCGGCGTGAAACGGCCCGCGGTCGTTGATCCGGACGACCACCGTCTTGCCCGTGGCAACGGCGGTCACGCGGGCATAGCTCGGGATCGGCAGGTTGGTATGTGCCGCGGTCATGCCGTACATGTCATAGGTCTCGCCGCTGGAGGTCGCCTTGCCGTGGTAGCGACGACCGTACCAGCTGGCAGTGCCGCGCGCCTTGTAGGCGCCGAGCGCGGTCATGGGGGCATAGCTGCGTCCCATCGCGACATACGGACGCGCCGGCCCGCGAGCCAGCGGTTCCAGGCGCGGGATGGCATCCGGAATCGAGGCCATGTCGGCGGGAGCATTGTCGCCCGGGCCATCGTCGAGATAGTAGCCACCGGGGCGGCCCGACGACCCCACCGGTGCCGGTGTGCTTGTGCCAGGCCTGCGGTCGGAAGGCGCGACACCGCTCTGGCGAATCGGTGTGCCCGAACAACCGGCCAGCAAAACCAGCAATCCCACAGCGGAAAGCGCGAGCGGCAGAGCGGGCGGACGCGCGCAACCGAAAAACCGCACGCGGCCCGCGTTCACTGCTGAATCAGCCGCTTGTGGGTGTGGATGCTCATCAGGATCCCGATGCCGAACAGGATGGTCACGAGCGAGGTGCCGCCGTAGCTGATCAGCGGTAGCGGCACGCCGACCACGGGCAGGATGCCGCTCACCATTCCCATGTTGACGAACGCATAGGTGAAGAAGGTCATGGTCACGGCCCCCGCCATCAGGCGCGAGAACAGCGTCGAGGCGTTGCCGGTGATGTAGAGCCCGCGACCGATCACCAGCAGGAACAGCGTGAGCAGGATCAGGTTGCCGAACAGGCCGAACTCCTCGGCATAGACGGCGAACACGAAATCGGTGGTGCGCTCGGGCAGGAAATCGAGCCGGGCCTGGGTGCCGTTGAGCCACCCCTTGCCGAAGACGCCGCCCGATCCCATCGCGATGGTCGACTGGATGGTGTGATACCCGGTGCCGAGCGGATCCTGAGACGGGTCGAGCAGGGTACGCACCCGCTGCCTCTGGTAGTCATGGAGCATGCCCCAGAGCAATGGCATGGATGCGGCCGCCGCGACGCCGAGCGCGACCATCAGCTTCCAGGACAAGCCGGCGAGGAACAGCACGAAGAACCCGGCCGCGGTCACCAGCAGCGCCGTGCCCAGATCGGGCTGACGCGCGATCAGCAATACCGGCACGGCCACCAGCACGCCGCCAACGATGAAATCGCGAAACTTCAGGATCGCCTCGTAACGGTCGAAGTACCACGCGAGCAAGAGCGGCACGCCGATCTTCATGATCTCGGACGGCTGTATGCGGGTCACGCCCAGATGCAACCAGCGGCGCGCACCATTGCTGACTTCACCGAACAAGGCCACGCCGATGAGCAGGACCAGGCCGAGGATGTAGACCGGGAGCGCGAGCCGCAGCAGATGCTGGGGCGCCACGTTGGCGACCGCCCAGAGCACGGCGGCCGCGACGGCGATGTTGATCAACTGGCCACCGACCCGCCCGAAACTTTCGCCCGACGCACTGAACAGGACCACGAGGCCGATCGACAGGAGCATCCCCACCACCGCCAGCAGGAACGGATCGAGGTGCCGTGTCAGCAGCACGATCAGACGGTTAATCATGCTCGGGCTCCTCCGCGGCGGCAGGCTGCGCCTCCGACTCCTTGGGCAACTTCGGCTCCTTGCCGAGCAGGAGGTAGTCGAACAGCGCGCGGGCGATCGGCGCCGCCACCGCACCGCCGTGCCCGCCATTCTCGACCAGTATCGCCAGCGCCATTCGCGGCGCATCGGCCGGCGCATAAGCGATGTACAGGGCATGGTCGCGGTTGCGTTCCGCGACCTTGGACTCGTCGTACTTCTCGTTCTGCTTGATGACGACGACCTGGGCCGTGCCGGTCTTGCCCGCCACCGCATACGGCACGCCGGCGAACGCGGCGGCGGCGGTACCGCCAGGTCGGTTGACGTCGGTCATGGCATCGCGCACGCGGCCCAGATTCTCGGCCGAGATGGTGAACGAGTTGAAGGGTTTGGCCTCTATCGTGCGGCGTTCGCCAGTCTGGCTGTCTTCCACCTGTCGTACCAGATGGGGACGATAGACCACGCCGCTGTTGGCGAGAATCGCGACGGCAAACCCGAGTTGCGCCGGCGTGACGAGGTTGTACCCCTGGCCGATACCCACCGAGATGGTGTCGCCTGCATACCATTTCTGCTTGAACCGCTGCTGCTTCCACTCCTGCGAGGGCAGCAGGCCGCGGGATTCACCGGCAATATCGATGCCGGTTGCCTTACCGAAACCGAACTGGCCGATGAAGCGGAAGATGTTGTCGATGCCCAGATCCTGAGCCAGGCCGTAATAGTAGGTGTCGCATGAGATGACGATCGAGCGATGCAGGTTGACCATGCCGTGGCCACCCACCTTCCAGTCGCGAAAGCGATGCGCCGCACCGGCCATGACGAAGTAGCCCGGGTCCGATATCGTGTACTCCGGGGTGCGCTTGCCCAGTTCGAGACCCGCCAGCGCCATGAACGGCTTGAACGTGGAGCCCGGTGGATACATCCCCTGCAGGGCCCGGTTGTTGAGTGGCTTGTCGGGGTCCGTGTTCAGCGCCTCCCAGTTCTGGGCGTCGATACCTTCCACGAACATGTTGGGGTCGAAGCCGGGCTTGGACACCATCGCGAGCACGCCGCCCGTGGCGGGTTCGATCGCCACCAGGGCGCCGCGCCGGGTACCGAACAGGCGCTCGGCGATCTCCTGCAGGCGCAGGTCCAGCGCCAGATGCAGATTGTTGCCCGACACCGGGAGCCCGCGCCGAAGAGTACGCACCGCCCGCCCGCCAGCGTCGGTTTCGACCTGCTCGAAACCCGTCGTGCCGTGCAGGTCGTCTTCGTAGAAACCTTCCAGTCCGGTCTTGCCGATGTAGTCGGCACCGCTATAGTTGGCGGCCGTGCCCTTGTCTTCGAGCCGGGCACGATCGCGGTCGCTCAGTCGGCCGATATAGCCGATGACATGCGACGCGATATCGCCATTCGGATAGTGCCGGAACAGTCGCGCATTGATCTGGACTCCCGGAAAGCGATAGCGGTTGACGGAAAAGCGGGCGACTTCCTCATCGGTCAGACGGGTGCGGATCGGCAGGGCGTCCGGATCGTGGCGCTCCTCCAGCAGCTTGTGAAAGCGCTTGCGGTCCTTGGGCTGGATATCGATGATCGCGGCGAGTTCATCGATCACGTGCTCGACGTCGCCCGCCGCCTTGGGGGTGATCTCGAGCGTGAATGCCGAATAGTTATGCGCGATCACCACGCCGTTGCGGTCGAGGATCAGACCGCGATTCGGAATCACCGGCAACAGCGTGATGCGGTTGGCCTCCGCCAGCGTGAGGTAGTAGTCGTGCTGCACCACCTGCAGGTAGCAGAAGCGCAGCAGCAGCAGAAAGAACATGAACACCACCCCGCCCGCACACACCGCCAGCCGCCACTGGAAGCGGCGCAGGTCACGCGCCAGGTCGCGCATCTCGACCCCGCGCACCCCGGGCCGGAACCCCGCCCGGGGGCGCCCGAAGGGAAACCTCAGCGACAGCCGCAACAGCATGTCAGTTCACTGCCTCGGCACGCGATACCGCGTCGCCCGGCGACCATGCCCACCGAAGTGCCCCTCGCGAACGGAGGGGCGGCGCCCACAGGCCCCCCCGAGGACGCTGCGCCCCCTCGAGGGGGAAGCCGGCGCGCAAGCGCAGGCTGGGGGTGGGCAACAACTCACACATCATCCGGGTTCGAGCGCCGTTGCAGCGGAATCTTGAGCAACGCCACCATGACCGGCCACAGCGCAGCCCCCGTCAGGCTCGCGGCAAACCACACCATCCCCGGGAACTCGGCACCCGCCACCAGCCGCACCAGCAACTGCAGCACCTGCTGTGCAAGCAACATCGCGGCGACGTGCGCGATCTGATAAGGCAGCGCAAACATCCGGATACGCCGATGCAGGAAGATCGCGCCGAACATCAGCACCGAGTAGGCCAGCGCATGTTGCCCGAACAGGCTGGCGTCGGCGACGTCCATGACCAGTCCGAGCAGCCACGCCGACAGCAATCCGAGCCTGCGGGGTTGAAACACACCCCAGTAGACCAGCAACAACGCGACGAAATCGGGCCACACCCAGGCCACGAACCCCGGCATCGGCACCAGTTGGAGCAGAACCGCGGCAAAAACGGTGAGCAGGATGTAGCGCGAAGCCACCGGCAGCAGGATTTCGCTGCCGTGAATGTTGTCGCCGATGCTGTTCCGGGTCATTGCTCGCGATCCGTTGCCTTCCGCGCCTTGGCCGGCGGCGCATCCTTCTTCAGCGGGTTGTCCGGCAGGTCCGGGGCCGCCGACAGCACCGACACCTGGGTAAAGCTCGACACGCCGGCGATCGGTTTGCAGGTGATGCGGGCAAACGGAAAGGCGGCGTTGCGCTCGATGTTCGACACCACCGCCACCGGCAGCCCCGGGGGGAAAGTACCGTCGATGCCAGAGGAGACCAGCACATCGCCGTTCTGGATGTCGGCATTGACCGGGATGAAGCGCAGTTCCAGGCCGCCGTCATGACCGAGGCCGAACGTCACCGCACGCAAGCCGCTGCGGACGTCCTGGACCGGCACCGACTGACTCTTGTCGGTCACCAGCGAGACTTCGGACACGAACGGAAACACGCGCGTGACCTGACCGAGCACGCCGAGGTGATCGATCACCGCCAGCCCGGGCCTCAGATCCTGGGCACTGCCGCGGTCGATGATCACCTTGCGGGTGAAGGCGTCACGGCTCTCGTACAGGATGGTCGACAACTGCGGCGTCCGGCCGGGTGCGAGCCGGGAATCGATCAGGCGGCGCAGTTGCGCGTTCTCGGCCTCGAGCGCCTCGAGCCGCAGACTGCGGCCTGCGTTCTGCAACGCCTCGTGCTTGAGGCTTTCGTTCTCGCCGTAAAGCGCTGACTGGGTGACGAAGAAGTCGCCTGCCCGCCCAAGCAAGGCTCCAGGAAGACCCGCCAGCCGCTGCAGCGGATAGAGCACCACCGAGAACGTGCTGCGGATGCTTTCGAGGTAACGAAAGCGAGCATCCGACACCAGCAGGGTCAGTGACAGCAGCGCGAAGAATGCCAGTCGCCCATGCAGACTCGGGCCACGCTTGAAGATCGGCGTTGGCGTGGCTTGCATCGGAAATACGGCCCGGCAGGCGGAGAGTCAGGCGCCGGTCCGGGCTCGCCGGACGCAGCGTTCAATAGCGGGTGTCAGCATCTGCAGGGTTCCCCGACGAATGCTGCTCCCCCGGATGGGAAGCAGGCCCGGGATTCTTCGAACGCAGGGACACTCGGAAGCGAAGGGCAGCGCCCACAGGGCCCCCCGAGGACGCTACGCCCCCTCGGGGGAAAGCCGGAGCGCAGCGAAGGCTGGGGGACGTCACCTTAGTCGTTGGTGAAGATGCCGGTCCACTTGTCCATGTTCTCCAGAGCCTTGCCGGAGCCGAGCACGACACAGGTGAGCGGGTCTTCGGCGATGATGACGGGCAAACCGGTTTCCTCCATCAGCAGACGGTCGATGTCGCGCAACAGGGCACCGCCGCCGGTCAGGACCATGCCCTTTTCCGCGATGTCTGCGCCGAGCTCAGGCGGCGTCTGTTCCAGCGCCGATTTGACCGCGCTGACGATGGAGTTGAGTGGATCCGTCAGCGCCTCGAGAATCTCGTTGGACGAGATGGTGAAGCCGCGCGGAATGCCTTCGGCCAGATTGCGGCCTTTGACCTCCATTTCGCGCACTTCGGAGCCGGGGAACGCCGAACCGATCTGTTTCTTGATCTCCTCGGCGGTGGTCTCGCCGATGAGCATGCCGTAGTTGCGACGGATGTAGTTGATGATCGCCTCGTCGAACTTGTCGCCGCCGACCCGTACCGAGGCCGAGTAGACGATGCCGCCGAGCGAGATGACCCCCACTTCGGTGGTGCCGCCACCGATATCGACGACCATGGAGCCGGTGGCCTCCGACACCGGCAGGCCGGCGCCGATCGCTGCGGCCATCGGCTC
Source organism: Betaproteobacteria bacterium (assembly GCA_031393885.1). Lineage (GTDB taxonomy): Bacteria > Pseudomonadota > Gammaproteobacteria > Burkholderiales. The sequence continues at coordinate 29,221 of JANMWG010000019.1, forward strand.
CTCGATCAGTTCGACCTTCCGGGCGCCGGCGCCGAAGGCCGATTCGCGGATCGCCCGGCGCTCGACCTGGGTCGAGCCGCACGGCACGCAGATGACGATGCGGGGTTGCGGACTGAACAGCCGGGCGTCGTGGACCCTCTTGATGAACTGCTTGAGCATCTGCTCGGTGACGGTGAAATCGGCGATGACGCCGTCTTTCATCGGCCGGATCGCGCTGATGTTGCCGGGCGTGCGGCCGAGCATCTGCTTGGCCGACAGACCGACCTGCTGAATCACTTTCTTGCCGTTGGGGCCGTCCTGGCGAATGGCGACGACGGAAGGTTCATTGAGGACGATGCCCTGGCCACGGGCGTAGATAAGGGTATTCGCGGTACCGAGATCGATGGCAAGGTCGTTGGAGAAATAGCCGGATAGAAATCCGAACATTGGGCGGGCTCCGAGACGGGAGTGTGAAGGCGGTGTTGGACGCAGGCGGGGTTCGCGGATATAGCCTCGTATGGTAACTTAGCCTGCTACCCCTAACAAAGATTCGTCGCCTTTATCCGCGTCGGTCCTCCCGGCTACCGCATGGCACTCTCTCTTGCCGACGTCGCACGCATCGCCCATCTCGCGCGCATCGAGATCACCGCGGCCGAGGCCGATCGTACCCTGGCCCAGCTGAACGACATCTTTTCGATGATCGCGAAGATGCAGGCGGTCGACACCACCGGCATCGAACCCATGGCCCATCCGCTCGGCGGCCACCAGCGCCTGCGCGACGATGCCGTCACCGAAAACGGCCAGCGCGACACTGCTCTCGCCAATGCACCGGCCCAGCGCGACGGCCTGTTTCTGGTTCCCAGGGTGATCGAGTGAGCCACCGAGCAGGAGCCCGGGTCGCGTGGAGCAGGGGCCGCAGTCATGGGGATGCGACCGCGAGGCAGGCCATGGGCGCGACTTCGACGACGGCCCTTAGCGCGGCCATGGGGTCGGATCCCCGATGGGGTCCCTCCTCCGCCCGCCGCCGCGCCGCGGCGAAGCCGGGGATGCGAGTCAGGCGAACGAGATCGGAGGCCGACTCGTGCTGCGTCCGCGCCTCGGCTCTCGCAATGAGGCCGATCGAGTGATGGACGGCACCCTCCACCAGAGCACGATCGCCAACCTCTCGCGGCTGCTTGGCGCGCGTGAGATCTCAGCGGTCGAGCTGGCGCGACTGTACCTGGACCGGATCGACGCGCACCGCGACCTGAACGCCTTCCTCGACGTTCGGCCCGAGGTGACGCTGGCGCAGGCCGGGGCGGCCGACGCCAGACTCGCCAGCGGCGACGCCACACCGCTCACAGGAATCCCGGTCGCCCACAAGGACATCTTCGTCACCCGCGACTTCGCGTCGACAGCGGGCAGCCGGATGCTGGCCGGCTACATGAGCCCGTTCGACGCGGCTGTGGTCGAGAATCTCGGCGCTGCCGGCATGGTCACGCTGGGCAAGCTCAACTGCGACGAGTTCGCGATGGGCTCTTCCAACGAGAACAGCGCCTACGGCAACGTGCTCAATCCATGGGACAAGGGCGCCGTTCCAGGAGGCAGTTCCGGCGGCTCGGCGGCAGCGGTCGCGGCGCGTATCGCCCCGGTGGCCACGGCCACCGACACCGGCGGCTCGATCCGCGAACCGGCCGCGTTCACCGGCATCACCGGCACCAAACCCACCTACGGACGGCCGTCGCGCTGGGGCATGATCGCCTTCGCCTCCAGCCTGGACACCGCCGGCTTGATGACCGGCTCGGCCGAAGACGCGGCGCTGGTCCTCAATGCCATGGTGGGGTTCGACGCCAGGGACTCGACCAGCATCGACCGACCGCCCGAGGACTACACCCGCTCGCTCGCGCAGCCGCTGAACGGCATGCGCATCGGCGTGCCCAGGGAGTTTTTCGGGGTCGGCCTCGCCGCCGATGTCGAGAGCGCCATTCGCACGGCCCTCGACACCTACCGCAGACTCGGGGCTACGCTCATCGACATCTCGCTGCCCAACGCCGAGCTGGGGATACCGGTCTATTACGTGGTGGCGCCCGCCGAATGCTCGAGCAACCTGTCACGCTTCGACGGGGTGCGCTACGGCCACCGGGCGAAAGACTACGGCGACCTGACCGACATGATCAAGAAGTCGCGCGCGCAAGGGCTCGGGCCCGAACCCAAGCGCCGTATCCTGATCGGTGCCTATGTTCTGTCGCATGGCTACTACGACGCGTACTACATCAAGGCGCAGCAGGTCCGGCGCCTGATCGCCGATGAGTTCCGCGAGGCGTTCCGTCTCTGCGACGTGATTGCCGGCCCGGTCACCACCAGCGTGGCATTCGGTTTCGGCGAGAAGGCTGCCGATCCGGTGTCGATGTACATGTCCGACCTCTACACCATTCCCGGCAGTCTCGCCGGCATCCCCAGCATGAGCATCCCGTGCGGCTTCGGCGCGCACCAGCGTCCCGTCGGGCTGCAGCTGATGGCCAACTACTTCGACGAGGCACGCATGCTCAACGCCGCACACCAGTACCAGCTCGCGACCGACTGGCACCGGCTCGTGCCGCCGGGGTTCTAGAAGATGCAATGGGAAACCGTCATCGGGCTCGAGGCCCACGCGCAACTGTCCACGCGCTCGAAGATCTTCTCCGGCGTCTCGACCGCGTTCGGTGCCGAACCCAACACCCAGGCGAGCGTCATCGACTTCGCGCTGCCCGGCGTGCTGCCGGTACTCAATCGCGGTGCGGTCGAACGCGCCATCCGGCTCGGGCTCGCGGTCGGCGGCAAGATCAACCGTCGCTCGATCTTCGCCCGCAAGAACTACTTCTACCCCGATCTCCCCAAGGGCTACCAGATCAGCCAGTACGAGATGCCGGTGATCGAGGGCGGCGGCCTCACGATCCGCGTCGGCGATGTCGAGAAGTTCGTCCGGTTGACCCGAGCGCACCTCGAGGAAGACGCTGGCAAGTCGCTGCACGAAGACTTCGCGGGTATGAGCGGCATCGACCTGAATCGCGCCGGGACCCCGTTGCTCGAGATCGTGTCAGAACCCGACATGCGGTCGTCCGCAGAGGCCGTTGCGTACGCCCGGACACTGCACGCGCTGGTCCAGTGGATCGGCATCTGCGACGGCAACATGCAGGAAGGCAGCTTCCGCTGCGATGCCAATGTGTCGGTCCGGCCCATGGGCAGCGAGCGCCTGGGCACACGCTGCGAGATCAAGAACCTGAATTCGTTCCGGTTTCTCGAACGCGCCATCGAGTTCGAGGTACGCCGCCAGATCGGGTTGATCGAGGATGGCGGCAGGGTGGTCCAGGAAACCCGCCTGTACGATCCGGATCGTGACGAAACCCGGTCGATGCGCTCCAAGGAAGATGCGCAGGACTACCGATATTTTCCCGATCCCGATCTGCTGCCGCTCGAGATCGCCGACGACTGGGTGGAAGCCACGCGCCAAGCCATGCCCGAACTGCCGGCCGCGATGCGGGAGCGTTTCGTGACCGACTACGCCCTCGCGCCCTATGACGCCGCGGTGCTCACCGGCGGGCGCGATATCGCGGATTTCTTCGAAGCCATGGTGCGGCACCTGCCTACGGAGCCGAAACTGTGCGCGAACTGGCTCATGGGAGAAGTGTCGGCCCGCCTCAACCGTGAACAGATAGGCCTCGGTGCGGCACCGGTTTCGGCTCAGGCGCTGGCCGGCTTGCTGGCCCGCATTGCCGACGGTACGTTGTCCGGCAAGATGGCAAAGGAGGTCTTCGACGCCATGTGGGAGAGCGGGGACAGTGCCGATGCACTCATCGAGCAGCGCGGCCTGAAGCAGATCTCCGATGGCGGGGCGATCGAGGCCATGGTCGACGACGTGCTCGCGGCCAACCCGAAATCGGTGGCCGAGTTTCGCAGCGGCAAGGACAAGGCATTCAATGCCCTGGTCGGGCAGGTCATGAAGGCGGCGCGCGGCAAGGCCAATCCGGCCCAGGTCAACGAGGTGTTGCGGCGCAAGCTGGACGCCTGAGGTGAGGTGAGGTCCACCCCCAGGCTGCGCTGCGCTTCGGCTTCCCCCAGGGGGGCGCAGCGTCCTCGGCGGGCCCTGTGGTGCTGCCGCCGGGCCGGATTCGGTGCGGCGCCCGCCGCTACTTCTTGAGCAGTTCGGCCAGTTCGCGATAGCGCGTCTTGTCCGCTGCATACTTGTCGGAAATCCGCTGAATCTCGGTCTGCTTGGCCTTGTATTCGGCATCGATCTGGGCTAGTTCGTGCTCTGCCGCCGCCATGTCTTCCTTGGTGATTGCGGGCACCGGCTTACCGGCCTTCACCAGCGCATCGGCATTGCGCTTGAGGCCGTCGAACCGCGTCTGGACCACCTTGAGGCGGGGCTCGAGACCCTTGATCATCGCCATTGGCGCGCTCAGGTTGCGCTCGCGCGCCGTGTCGATCTCGGCTTCGCTGGTGTAGGTGTTCATCAACGCGTTGTCGCGCCGGTGCTGCTCGTAGGCTTTCTTCTCATCGATCTTGCGCTGCTCGGCCTGATCCTGCTCGGCCTTGATCTCCTCGGGCTTGGGCGCAGCTTGGTTCTGCTTGATCTGGCGGCCGCGCCGGTCGATCTCGGTCGAACTCTTGTTCACGGCCTCCGGCGGAATGGTTTCGGTGTAGTGGGTCTGGCCTTTGTCGTCGACCCACTTGTAGAGCTTCTTGGCCGCATGCGCGGTGCCGGCGGCACCAAGAACGGTCAGGACGGCAAACGCGACGGCGATGATCGGGGCTTTCATGTCTCTGCGACTCCGTACTGTTGGCGGTACGCGCGCATCGACTGCAAGTGATGTACCAAATCCGGACCAGCCGTGACGGTGGCGATCACATCGGCGAGCGTGCAGATCGCGAACACCGGAATACCGAATGTTTCGTGAACTTCCTGCGTTGCCGACAACGCCGACTGCCCTCGCTCCTGGCGATCGAGCGCGATCACCACGCCCGCGGGCACCGCGCCGGCCGCGCGAATCAGTTCCACCGACTCGCGCACCGAGGTGCCGGCCGATATCACGTCATCGACGATCATCACCCTGCCGCGAATCGGGGCACCGATCGTGTTGCCGCCCTCGCCGTGATCTTTCGCCTCCTTGCGATTGAAGGCGAACGGCACATTGCGCCCAATTTCGGCAAGCGATGCCGCGGTGGCGGACACCAGGGGAATGCCCTTGTAGGCGGGGCCGAACAGCAGATCGAACGCCGCCCCAGAGGCAACCAGGGCCTGCGCGTAGAATCGGCCGAGCCGGCGCAGGCTGTCGCCATCGTTGAACAAGCCGGCATTGAAGAAATAGGGCGACAACCGGCCCGCCTTGGTCTTGAACTCCCCGAACAGGAGCACGCCCTTGCCGAGGGCAAACTCCACGAACTCCCGCCGAAACGAATCCACCGATCCAGACTCCATGTTGCGCATCGTCAATCTCAATCTCAACGGCATCCGTTCGGCGGCCGCCAAGGGCTTCTTCGACTGGCTCGGCCGGCACAACGCCGATGTCGTCTGCGTGCAGGAAATCAAGGCCCAGGCCGCGGACCTGACCGATGCCCTGCGGGCTCCCGTCGGCTTCGCCGGGCATTTTCATCACGCCGGGAAGAAAGGCTACAGCGGCGTGGGGCTGTACTGCCGCCGCGCCCCCGACCGCATCGTCGAAGGCCTCGGCATCGCCGACATCGACGCCGAGGGCCGCTACCTGCAGGCCGACTTCGGCGAGCTGAGCGTCATCTCACTTTACCTGCCTTCCGGCGCCTCGTCGGCAGAACGTCTCGGCATCAAGTTCCGCTTTCTGGAGCGATTCATCCCGCGGCTCGACCAACTCGCGAGAAGCGGCCGGCATGTCGTGCTGTGCGGCGACTGGAACATCGCCCATAAGCCGATCGACCTCAAGAACTGGAAATCGAACCAGAAGAATTCCGGCTTCCTGCCCGAGGAAAGGGCCTGGCTCGACGGGGTCATCGACACCCTCGGTTATGTCGATGTCTTCCGCACCCTTGACCCGCGACCGGAACAGTACACGTGGTGGTCGAACCGCGGCCAGGCCTGGGCGAAGAACGTGGGGTGGCGACTGGACTACCAGCTTGCGACGCCCGCATTGGCGAGCCTGGCGCGTGCGGTATCGGTCTTCCGCGACGCGCGCTTCTCCGACCACGCGCCGGTCACGGTGGACTACGACTACCGCTGGTAGCAGAGGCCGGTGCCAGATCGCTGCCCGCACCGCCTTCCGGCGGCCGCCACGGGGCGACCCATACCAGCAACGCCATCCCGGGCAACGCCAGCAGCACGCACAGCCAGAAGAAACCGAACCAGCCGGCCTGTTCCACCAGCCAGCCGGTGCCGGCATTGAACACCGTGCGCGGCACCGCCGCGAGGCTGGTGAACAAGGCGAACTGCGTGGCCGTGTAGGCCGGGTGCGTCGCCCGGGCGATGAAGGCGACGAACGCGGCGGTGCCCAGGCCCACGCCCAGTGCTTCGAAGCCGATCACCGCCGCCAGCGATGCCAACTCGGCCGCGCCGATCGACGGGAACGGGCCGACGCTGGCGAGCCAGACAAAGCCGACGATGCTCACCCCCTGCACCACGCCGAAGATCCACAGCGCGCGGTTGATGCCCAGACGCACCATCCACAGGCCGCCGAGCAGACCGCCGATCACGGCCGGCCAGAGCCCCGCATTCTTCGCCACCAGTCCGATGTCCGACTTGGCGAAGCCCATGTCGAGGTAGAACGGCGTCGCCAATGCCGTCGCCATGCTGTCGCCGAGCTTGTAGAAGAACACGAAGCCCAGCACCAGCGCGGCGCCCTGCCACCCGGCGCGGCCGACGAACTCGCGGAACGGTTCGACCACCGCGAGCCTGAGCGTTTTCGGTTGACTGCCGACGATTGCCGGCTCGCGCACCAGCAGCGCCATGACCGCGCCGGGCAGCATGAACAACGCCGTCACCAGGAACACGGTGGGCCAGGGCAGGCGGTCGGCGAGGATCAGCGACAATGAACCCGGCACCAGACCCGCCACCCGGTAGGCATTCACGTGCACCGCGTTGCCGAGCCCAAGCTCGGTCTCCCGCAGCAGCTCGCGCCGATACGCGTCGAGCACGATGTCCTGGGTCGCGCTCAGGAATGCCAACGCCGTCGCGGCATACACGATCAGCCGCAGATCGTCTCGCGGCGACAGCGTTCCCATGAGCGGGATGATCGCCAGCAGCGCCACCTGCGTCGCCAGCATCCAGCCGCGGCGGCGGCCGAGCAGCGGCAGGGCGTAGCGGTCGAGCAGCGGCGCCCACAGGAACTTCCAGGTATACGGAAACTGGATGAGGGCGAAGGCCCCGATCGCGCGCAGGCTGATACCTTCGGTGCGCAGCCACGCCGGCACAAGGTTGAGCAGGATGTAAAGCGGCAGACCGGAACTGAAGCCGGTGAAGACGCAGATCAGCATGCGCCGCGAGAGCAGCGCGGCAAGCACCGGGGTACGGGCGGCCGTCATGTGCGGACCCGTCCGGGGTCAGTTGCCGCGGTCGAGCCTGCACACCGCGATGGCGCCGCGCATGTTCGGCCACGCGTGCACCGGGCGTCCGTTGGTGAGCACGATGCGCTCGACCACGCGCACGCCGAACGAGCAGCAGAAGCGGTCGAAGTCGTCGATGGTGAACAGGTGGATGTTGGGCGTGTCGTACCACTGGTACGGCAGTTCGCGCGAGACCGGCATACGCCCCGCAAGCAGCTGCATGCGCGCGCGCCAGTAACCGAAATTGGGAAAGCTCACGATGCCTTCCCGGCCCACTCGCAGGATCTCCTTGACGATGGATTCGGTCTGCTGGACCGCCTGCAGGGTCTGCGACAGGATCACGTAGTCGAACGATCCGGTCTCGAAGCCCGACAGGCCGCGCTCCAGATCGGCCTGGATCACGTTCACACCATTCTTCATGCAAGCCAGCACGTTCTGGTCGGCGATGTCGACGCCGTAGGCCGTGGCGCCGCGCGACTCCTTCAGGAACCGCAGCAGTGATCCATCGCCGCAACCCAGATCGAGCACGCTCGCGCCCGGCCGCACCCACTTGGCGATGGCATCGAAGTCGGCGCGCTTCGGTGAGTTCATGCCCTCGGCCTCCGACCCATATCGCGAACGCTCCACTGCACCTGTCGGCCTCCGCTGGCGCTCGCCTGACCGTCGATCCCCATCCTGCGGATGGGGCCCCGCGCCGGGTGGCTCACGCCCTCGGCCTCCGAACCATATCGCGAACACTCCTCTGCACCTGTCGGCCTCCGCTGGCGCTCGCCTGACCGTCGATCCCCATCCTGCGGATGGGGCCCCTCGCCGGGTGGCTCACGCCAGCAGCCGTTCCATGGCGGCCGCGATCAACCCGTGATAGCGCGGATCGTCCATCAGGAAGGCGTCGTGGCCGTGGGGCGCGTCGATCTCGGCATAGCTCACGTCGAGCCGGTTATCGAGCAGCGCCTTGACGATCTCGCGCGAGCGGGCGGGCGAAAAGCGCCAGTCGGAAGTGAACGACACCACCAGGAAGCGTGCCCTGGCAGGCGCCAGCGCCGCGGTCAGCGACCCCCCGTGGGCGAATGCCGGGTCGAAATAATCGAGCGCCTTGGTGATGCGCAGGTAGGTGTTGGCATCGAAGTAGGTGGAGAACTTGTCGCCCTGGTAGCGCAGGTACGACTCGATCTCGAATTCGACATCGAAGCCGAACTTGTAGCCGCCGCCACGCAACTCGCGGCCGAATTTCTCGGCCATGGCATCGTCGGACAGATAGGTGATGTGCCCGAGCATGCGGGCGAGTCGCAGACCGCGCCGCGGCACGACACCGTGCGCGTAGTAGTTGCCGCCATGGAAGTCGGGGTCGGTGGTGATGGCCTGGCGTGCGACCTCATTGAAGGCGATGTTCTGCGCCGACAGCTTGGGCGCGGCGGCGCTGACCACCGCGAGCCGCACCCGGTCGGGGTAGGCGATGGTCCATTGCAACGCCTGCATGGCACCGAGGCTGCCGCCGATGACCGCCGCGAACCGGTCGATGCCCAGCCTCGTGGCAAGACGGGCCTGGGTCTCGACCCAGTCCTCGACCGTGACCACCGGAAAGTCGGCGCCCCAGGGCGCCCCGGTGGCTGGATTGACCGTGGCCGGGCCGGTCGATCCGTGGCACCCGCCAAGATTGTTCACGCCGATGACGAAGAAATGGTCGGTGTCGACCGGCTTGCCGGGCCCGATCAGGTTGTCCCACCAGCCGACGTTCCTGGGATCTTCCACATACCAGCCGGCGACATGGTGCGAGGCGTTCAGCGCATGACAAACCAGCACCGCATTCGAACGATCCGCGTTGAGCGTGCCGTACGTCTCGTAGCGCAACGAATACGAGGGCATGGTCGCGCCGCTCTTGAACGCCAGTGGCGTGTCGAACACGGCATCCTGTGGCACGACCGCACCCACCGATCCGCGCGGCACCGCGACGCCGACGTTCATGCCGCTTCAGCCTTCGTCGTCGTCGGCTGCGGTGGACGCCGGCCGGATCGCCTGCACCCGGCGCAATACCTGCGCCACGGCATCGATTTGCATGTTCTGGAACAGCAGGGTCGCCTCCGCTTCCTTGGCGAGAATCGCGGTGTCGTCGTAGGTGAGATCGCGCAGTAGCACCACCTCGCTCGATTTAAGCCACTGCTTGCCCTTGCCGTCGTGTACCCGAAAACTGACCCGGTAGCGCAGCTGGAACTCGCGCACGCGGCCACCGCCCGACACCGCGAGAATCTGGCGCTCCTGCGAGTCACCCTGCAAGGTGAGGATCGCCTGGGCCTCGCCTATGCTCGGCGCGAGCCGGGTGGCGCTGCTGCTCTGGATCGCGCGCTTGAGCTGCCCGGCGAACACCGAGTAGTCCATGCCCTCGACGTACAACGTCTCGAAGGGCAGATCGGCCTTGCCACGCAACTGGAAGCCGCATGCGGTCAGGGTCAGCAGCGCCAGCAACAGACAGACACGAACAAGCATCGAGGGCGGAGGCGCAGCACCGCGCAGCCTGGAGGTGAACGTCATCTTGGACACTCGCGAACGGAGGGGCAGCGTCCGCAGGGTCCCCCGAGGAACGCTGCGCCCCCTCGAGGGGGAAGGCGCAGCTTGGGGGTGGACGTCACCTCAGACGACGACATTAACCAGTCGCCCGGGCACGACCACGATCTTCTTCGGCACCGCGCCGTCGGTGAACTTGATCACGTTCGGATTCTCCAGCGCGACGCGCTCGATGAATTCACGGGTCGCGTCCCTGGCTACGCGCAGGTTGCCGCGCAGCTTGCCGTTGACCTGCAGCACCAGCTCGATCTCGTCCTGCACCAGCGCCGCGGCATCCACCTGCGGCCAGGGAGCGAGCGTGATGTCATCGCCATAGCCCAGATCGCGCCACAACACGTGCGACAGGTGCGGCGTGATCGGATAGATAACGCGCAGGAGGATTCCGAGCCCTTCGCGCAGGACCTCCGGCGTTGCCCCCGCCGCGCCCTCCTGCAGCGCATTGAGCAACTTCATCGCGGCCGAGGCGACGGTGTTGAACTGCTTGCGCTCGATATCGTAGGTTGCCTGCTTGAGCACCGAGTGCAGTTCGCGCCGCAGGTTGTCGGCACCCTTCGGTGCCGCGTCGGTCGCGGCACCGATCGCTGCCGCATGTTCTGCGGCGAAAGTCCACAGCCGCCGGAGGAAGCGGTAGGACCCTTCGACCCCCCCGTCGGACCATTCGAGCGTCTGTTCCGGCGGGCTGGTGAACATCATGAAGAAGCGTGCCGTGTCGGCGCCGTACTTCTCGATCAGCGCCTGCGGATCGACGCCGTTGTTCTTCGATTTCGACATGGTACCGATGCCGTCCGACTCGACCGGCAGCCCGTCCGCACGCAGCACGACGCCGGTGCGTGCGCCCTTGTCGTCGACCACGAAGTCGACATCGCCGGGGTTGAAGTACTGCAGCCGCGGACCATTCTTGCGATAGTAGATCTCGTTCAGCACCATGCCCTGCGTGAGCAGGTTGGTGAAGGGTTCGTCGAGCGTCACCAGCCCGAGTTCGCGCATGACCTTGGTCCAGAACCGCGAGTAGAGCAGGTGCAGGATCGCATGCTCGATGCCGCCGATGTACTGGTCGACCGGAAGCCAGTAGGGCACGCGCGCGTCGACCATGGCCGACGCATTGTCCGGGCAGGCATAGCGCAGGTAATACCACGACGAATCGACGAACGTGTCCATGGTGTCGGTCTCGCGCCGGGCGGCCTGGCCGCATTTCGGGCACGGAACGTCGAGGAAATCGGGGCGCTTCGCGAGCGGGTTGCCGGAACCGTCGGGTACGCAATCCTCCGGCAGCACCACCGGTAGCTGATCGTCCGGCACCGGCACGATGCCGCAGGCGGCGCAATGGATGAGCGGGATCGGCGTGCCCCAGTAGCGCTGGCGCGAGATACCCCAGTCGCGCAGGCGCCACTGCAACTGTTTCGTGCCCAGCCCCCTGGCCAGCAGATCCGCGGCGACGGCATCGACGGCACCCTGGAAATCGAGGCCGTCGTACCGGCCCGAGTTCACGCAGACACCCTGATCGGCGTACCAGGGCTGCCAAGAGTCGGTGGAATAGTCGCGACCATCGACGGCGATGACCTGGCGAATCGGTAACCGGTATTTCTTCGCGAACGCGAAGTCGCGCTCGTCGTGCGCCGGCACGCCCATGACGGCGCCTTCGCCGTAGCTCATGAGCACATAGTTGCCGATCCACACCTCGACCTGCTCGCCGCTCAACGGGTGGGTCACGAACAACCCGGTGGGCATGCCCTTCTTTTCCATGGTGGCCATGTCGGCCTCCATGACGCTGCCACGCCTGCACTCGTCGATGAAGGCGGCGAGATCGGGCCGGGCAAGCGCCGCATGCGTGGCCAGCGGATGTTCGGCTGCCACCGCGCAGAAGGTGACGCCCATGAGCGTATCGGCGCGCGTGGTGAAGACGCGCAGCTCGCCTTTCGTGGCAACGGCTCCCGATGCATCGGCCGCGAGCTCATACGGGAAGCCGATGGTCACGCCCTGGCTCCGGCCGATCCAGTTGGCCTGCATCAGCTTGACCCGCGCCGGCCAGCCGGGCAGCGAATCGAGCGCGGAAAGCAACTCGCCGGCATAGCCGGTGATGCGCAGGTAGTACATCGGAATCTCGCGCTTTTCGACCAGCGCCCCGGTGCGCCAGCCGCGACCGTCGATGACCTGCTCGTTGGCGAGCACGGTCTGGTCGACCGGGTCCCAGTTGACCACGCCGGTCTTCTGGTAGGCGATGCCCTTCTCCAGCATGCGCAGGAACAGCCACTGGTTCCAGCGATAATACTGAGGCGTGCAGGTGGCGAGCTCGCGCTCCCAGTCGAGGGCGAAACCGAGCGCCTGCAACTGCTTTTTCATGTAGGCGATGTTGTCGTACGTCCACTTGGCCGGCGGCACACCGTTGGCCATGGCGGCATTCTCCGCCGGCAATCCGAAGGCATCCCAGCCCATCGGCTGCAGCACGTTGTAGCCGCGCATCCGGTGAAACCGCGACAGCACATCACCGATGGTGTAATTGCGCACATGGCCCATGTGCAGCTTGCCCGATGGATACGGAAACATCGACAGGCAGTAATACTTGGGCTTGCCCGGCTGTTCGGTCGCGCGGGCGGCCCCGGAAGCGAGCCAGGCGGACTGAGCGCTGCGCTCGACCTCGGCCGGGCGGTAGGATGCATCCATCGTCATCGAGTTGATTTACGTA
>JANMWG010000219.1:0-13550 GCA_031393885.1 Betaproteobacteria bacterium
TGCCGAGCAGGAGGGCAAGATTGGCGATGGAGTGGTATCGTTGTTTCACACGTTCTCGATGCCCCCCAGGCTTCCTGCGGTCGCCACCCCCCGATGGGGAGCAGCCCCCTTGGGGCGGCCCGGCGGGTGCTAGACGCCGGATGAGCGTAAGTAGTGTAACGCCACGGCCGGGTGAACCCGGCGCACCCGGGAGAAGAGGAGCGATGTCCCGTAGCAACAGTCCCATCCGCCGGCGCCGCCGGCCCGCGCGCACCGGCGGTTTCACGCTGATCGAGGTCATGGTGGTCGTGGTGATCCTGGGCGTGCTGGCGGCGCTGATCGTGCCACGCGTGGTGGGCCGCACCGATGACGCGCGCGCCGTTGCTGCCCGACAGGACATCACCGCGATCCTGCAGGCGCTCAAGCTGTATCGCGTCGACAGCAGCCGCTACCCGACGGTCACGCAGGGTCTCGAAGCGCTGGTGACGAAACCGGCCACCGAGCCGGTGCCATCCAACTGGAAGTCGTACCTCGACCGCATGCCGAAAGATCCCTGGGGCAAGCCGTATCTCTATCTGAACCCGGGCGCGCACGGCGAGATCGACGTCTTCAGCCTCGGGGCCGATGGCCAGCCCGGCGGCAGCGGCCCCGAGGCCGACATCGGTTCATGGGATCTCTAGCTGTAGTGTCCGGCGATATGGCGATGCCATCGTCCAGGATTCGCTCGCACCGCGCCGGCACTGGACATCGCGGCTACACCCTGGTCGAGCTGCTGGTGGTGATGATCCTGCTCGGCGTTGCGGCCGGCGCGGTGACATTGTCCGTCGCACCCTCCGAAGAACGACGCGTCACCGAAGAATTGCTGCGGCTCGGCGCCCTGTTCCGGCTGGCGCAGGACGAGGCGCGAACCACCGGACGCCCGGTCACCTGGGAGGCCGACGTCGACGGCTACCGGTTTCGCCGCGGCGATCCGGCGCTGGCCGATGCCAGTGACGACCCGCTGCGACCGCGCCGCTGGCCGTTCGGCGTGACCCGGATCAACGCCCCCGCCATCGTGTTCGGCCGCGAACCGTTGCTGGAGCGAACCGACTTCAGGATCGTCGCGCAGTCGCGGGAGTGGCGCGTGGGCATCGACGCGCTCGGTCGCGTGAGCCTGGCGCAATGAGTCCGCTGCGCCATCGATACGGTTCGCATCCCGGCGTCGTGGTTCACGACGCAGCACGCATGACGCGGTCGAGTCTGGGCTTCACGCTGATCGAAGTGGTGGTCGCACTGGCGATCGTCGCGACCGCCCTGCTCGCCTGCCTGCGTGCCATGGGCACCATGACGCAATCCGGCCGCGACCTCGATCTGCGCCTGCTCGCACAACTGTCGGCGCAGAACCGCATCGCGGTGCTTCGGGCGGCGGGCCGGTTTCCGGCAACCGGCGCCACCAACGAGCCCTGCTCCCAGGGCCGCGTGGCGCTGGTCTGCAGCCAGGACACCGAGACCACGCCCAATCCGGCGTTTCGTCGCGTCACCGTGCGCGTGCGTGCCGCCGACGATCCCGCGATGGTGCTGGCCGAACTCACCGGCATCCTGCCGCGCGACCGATGAAGGCCCGGCACGCGACCGGCTTCACGCTCGTCGAAATGCTGGTGGCGATCACCATCATGGCGGTGCTGGGCCTGATCGCCTGGCGCGGTCTCGATCAGTTGATCACGCAACGCACCCGCCTCGACGACATCACGGCCGATACCGAACAGGTGGTGCGCACTCTGTCGCAATTCGAACGCGACGTCGCGCAACGCGTGCCGGACGCGCTGGTTGCCGGGCGAACGCTGCCGGGCTCGGCGCTGCCCTTCGCCGTGGATGTGGACGTCGATACCAATGGCCAGCCACGCATTCGCGTCCTGCGCGCTCGCGCCGGTGGTGGCACCGTCAACGTCCTGTGGTCGGTCGAAGCGGGAACGCTCGTCCGCACGGCATCCACCGCGAACGCCGCCGGCGCGGATCGGGTGGCGCTGCTCGAATCGGTCAGCGGTGTCGGCGTGCGACTGCTGCTCGCCGACGGCTGGATCGACGCGCGCAACCTCGTTCGCTCCGCTTCGGTTCTGCCCGAGCGCGGCGCCGCCATCGAGTTCACCATCGATCGTGGTCCGGCCGGTCGCTTCACCCGGGTGCTGGCGCTGTGATGAAGCGCGAACGCGGCGCCGCGATCCTCATGGCCATGCTGGTGGTCACGCTCGGCACCTTGCTGGTGAGTGGTGCGGCGCTGCGCCAGAGCGTGCTGGTGCGGCAGGTGGAGAACGAGGCTGCCACCATGCAGGCGCGTGCGCTCATGACCGGCGCTGTCGACTGGGTCCGGCTGATCCTGCGCGAGGACGCACGCGGATCCACCACCGATCATCTGGCCGAGCCCTGGGCGGTGCCGCTGGCCCGCACCCGCATCGAAGCATCCGGCGATCGGGCGGCGCAACTGTCGGGCCGGATCGAAGATGCCCAGTCGCGCTACAACCTGCGCAACCTGGCCGGCGCCGCCGGTCTGGTGCCGGCTGAAGTTGCGGTACTTGGCCGGCTGCTCGTGCTGGCCGGCGAGCACACCGTTTCGGCGGAGCGTCTCGCGCGCCGCATTGCTGCGGCCTATGCGATTGCGCCGGGCAGCGCATCGGCACTACCGGCAACGCTCGACGATATCGTGCCGGCAGACGACGCCGAACGCGCCGCGCTCGCGCGTCTGCGCCCGTACGTGACCTTGCTGCCGGTCGCGACGCCGGTCAACGCCAACACGGCATCGCCCGAAGTGCTGTCCGCCCGTTTCGACAATCTCGCGCTCGCCGATGCGCAGCGGCTGGTCGAGAGCCGTGACCGCCTGTGGTTCCGCGACTTCAACGACGTCATCGGCCGCCTGCCCGGCCTGAGCCCGACCGGCGGCATCGGACAGATCACGAGCGGCAGCAGTTTCTTTCTGCTGCGCGGCCTGATCGAGTACCAACGCGCCCGGGTCGAGGCCACCGTGCTGTTGCGGCGCGAAGGTGAACGCGTCGATGTCGTGTGGAGCCGGGAAGTATGAGCCCGCCGGGCAGCCCCAAGGGCGATTGCCCGCTGGCGGGAAGGCGCGCAACGCCAAGGGTGGGATCTGTCTGCCCGCCGGGCAGCCCCAAGGGCTCGCTCCCGCTCAGCGGGAAGGCGCGCAGCGCCAAGGGTGACCAATGAATATCCGCGTCTGGCTACCGCGGCTCGCCGGGTTCGACGCGGATGCATCGCTCCTGTGCGAGTGGCTCGGCCGCCAGCGGCAGATACAACGCCGCGCGCGGCTGACGCTCTCGAACCTGCCCGACGCGGCCAGCGTCGAGCTGGTGTTGCACGGCCTCGACTGCGTGCTGCTCGACGTGCGTCCGCCCAGGATCGACGGCGCCAAACTCGCCGGCGCGCTGCCTGGCCTGGTGGAAGAACGCCTCGCCACCGACGTGGATCATGCCCATGTGGTCGTGGGTGAACGCGACACGACCGGCGCCGCAACCGCCGCGGTAGTCGACCGTGCATTGCTCGCCCGCGCGATCGAGCGCTTCAGCCGTTCGCGGCGCCGGGTGGTGTCGGCAACACCGCGTCCGCTGGCCCTGCCGGTCCGGCGCGACCATTGGCGGGTGCGGCTCGACGACGACCACGGCAGCGTGCGCACCGGGCCCCGATCCGGGGTCGGATTCGGCACCGACGACAGCGGTGGCGATCCGCCGCTCGAACTCCGGCTGCTGCTCGCGCAGGCGCCGGCCCGCCCGAACACGATCGAGGTCGAAGGCCGGTGCGATATCGCCGCATGGACCGCGGCGCTTGGCGTGCCGGTGGTCGCGGTCGGCGCCGATGCCGACGCGCCGCCGGTCGCACTCGAACTGCTGCAATACGCCTTCGTGCCCGGCATCGCCGACGCCGCCGCCTGGCGCACCACCGCGTTGCTCGCCGGGCTGCTCGTTGCCGTGTCGGTCGGTGGCCTGAACGCGTACGCCTGGACTCTTCATCGACAGGAGCAATCGTTGCGCGAGCGCATGGCCGCAGCCGTGCGCACCACCTTTCCCGAAGTGCCGGTGGTGCTCGACCCGGTAGCGCAAATGCAACGTCTGGTGGCGGATCGCCGGCCCGCCGCGGGCGCCGGCGAATTTCTTTCGCTGGCGCGATCCGTTGCGCGGATTGCGCCGCCGGATTCGATCCAGACGCTCGACTATCACGACGGCGCACTGCGGGTGATATTCCGGAGCGACGTGGCGGCACCGGAGGCGAAGCGCACCGCATTGATCGGCGCCGCCGTGGGCCTCGGTCTCGCGTCAGCCATCGAGGGCGACGCCGTGCGCATCGCCCGCAAAGACACACCATGACGGTTGGGCCGCTACTTTCCCGGTGGTCCGGTCTCGCGCGCCGCGAGCGGGTCATGATCCTGGCTGCCCTGACCGTGGTCGTGGCGGCCCTGCTTTATGTGGGCGCGGTCGAACCCGCATGGCGTGAACGCACCCGCCTGCAGCGCGATCTGCCACGGTTGCAGGAGCAGGCGACGCAGGTCGATTCGCTGCGCGCCGAAGCGCTCGCCCTCGGCGGCAGCGGTACGACGATCGCGGCCGACCGCGCCGCGGCCGAGCAATCGCTGACTCGCGCCGGTCTCGCAGGCAGCGTCCGTGGCGGTGGCAACCAACTCGATGTCAGCGTGCGCGGTGCCGCGGCGCAGGCATGGTTTGCATGGCTCGACAGCTATGTTCGCGAGTCGCGCCTGCGGGTCGTGCGGGTTCGCGTCAACCGCGCGCCCGGCGCCGGCATGATCGTTGCCGACGTCGCACTCGCCGCGGGCTCCAGCTGAGATGAAACCCCCACCCCCCAGGCTTCGCTGCGCTGCGCCCTCCCCCAGGGGGCCAGCACCCTTGGGAGCGGCCCGGCGGGTGCTGAGATGAAACCGCCACCCCCAGGCTTCGCTGCGCTGCGCCTTACCCCTCCAGGGGACCAGCGCCCTTGGCGGGGTGAGGCCGGGCACAGACAGTCCCTGCGGACTGTCTGGGCGCGCCGAACGCCAGCGGACGCCGCACGCTGGCGGCCCGGCGGGCGCTGATGGCTGCCCGCCTGACCATCGCGCTGCTCGCCGCGGCATCGACGATTGCCGTGACCATGGTCGTCGCCGCGCCCGCCGCATGGTTGTCGGGTTGGCTCGCGCCACCCGGTCCGGTACGGCTGGTGGAACCGGCCGGCACTCTCTGGCGGGGCTCCGCCCTGATTGCCATCAGCGACGGCAATCAGGCGCTGCTGCTGCCGGGCCGGGTGGCATGGCGGGTCGATCCCGGCGCCCTGCTCTCGGGTCGACTGGGCGTGACGCTCACGCATCCGCTCGCCGCTGGCGAGGTGCGCATCGCGGGTGATCGACACGGCATCGACCTCGCGGCTGGCACGGCGCACCTGCCTGCCGCCTGGCTGGTGCTGCTCGGGGCGCCCTTCAACACGCTGCGGCCGGGCGGCGAGGTGCTGCTCACCTGGAGCGACCTCAGCGTCGGCAACGCTACGTTCTCGGGGCGGATCGAAGCACAATGGCGGGATGCGCGATCGGCCTTGTCGCCGGTCGCGCCTTTGGGCGATTTCCGGCTGGTGGCCAGCGGCACCGGCGCCACCGGCGACATGGTGCTCTCGACGCTGTCCGGGCCGCTGCTGCTGGAAGGCCGCGGCCGCATGGCCGACCGGGTCGTGCGCTTCAATGGCACGGCCGATGCCGAACCCGCCATGCGTCCGCGCCTGAATGCCCTGATCGGCGTTCTCGGCGCGCGTGCGGGCGACCACGTGACACTCGACTGGGCATTGCAAATTTGAAGCAGCGCGTACGCAGCGGACAGTGGTCATGGCGGTGGTTGCTGCCGGCGCTGGTCTGCCTGGCAACCCTGCCGGACGCCATCGGCGCGGCCGACGAGCGCGTGGCGCTGCGGTTCGTCAACGCCGATATCGACGCTGTGGTGCGCGCGGTCGGTCATTACACCGGGCGCACCTTCGTGGTCGATCCGCGCGTGAAGGGCACCGTCAGCCTGGTCTCCGAAAAATCGATGACGCGCGAGCAGGCGCTGGCGGCGCTCACCACCGCGCTGCGCATGCAGGGGTATGCCATCGTCGAGGCCGGCGGCGTCTCGCGGGTCGTGCCCGAAACCGAAGCCAAGTTCCAGGGCAGCGTGGTCGGCACGCAGGGGGTTCCTGGCAGTGCGCGCGGCGATCAGGTGCTGACCCAGGTGTTCCGGCTCCAGTACGAGTCGGCCGTCAACATTCTCGCGGCGGTCCGGCCGCTGGTGCCACCGACCAACCCGGTGACAGCCACGCCGGGGGGCAACGCCATCGTGGTCACCGACTATGCCGAGAATCTGCGCCGCATCGAAAAGGTGATCGCGGCACTCGACATCCCGCCGGCCTCCAACACCGAAGTGATCGTGCTGCGCAACGCCATCGCCACCGACGTGGCGGCGATGGTCGCGCGGCTCACCGATCAGGGCGGCGCGGCGGCCGATCCGGCGCAGAAGATTTCGGTGCTGGCCGATCCGGCCACCAACAGCATCGTCCTGTTGTCGGCCAACCCCGGGCGCACCCATGTCGTCAAGGCACTGGTGGCGAGCCTCGACCAGCCTTCGGCCCGCGGCACCGGCGTGCATGTGGTGCCCCTGCGCAACGCCGAAGCCGTGGCGCTCGCCAAGACGCTCAGCGGCGTGCGTATCACCGATCCGCTGGCGGGCGGGCGCTTCGGCACCAGCGGCGCCCTGTTGCCGGGCCAGCAGGCGACCGGCACCGACTCGCAGGGAGGCACCACGGTCATCGCCGACGCCGCCTCCAACTCGCTCGTGATCACCGCGGCGGATCCCGCCTATCGCTCGCTGCGTGCGGTGATCGACAAGCTCGACGTGCGCCGCGCGCAGGTGTTCATCGAATGCCTGATCGTCGAAGTCACCAGTGACCAGGCGGCCGAATTCGGCATCCAGTGGTTCGGCGGCCTCGACAACATCGGCGGCACCAATCCATCGGTGGTCGGCGGCACCAACTTCGGCACCACCGGCCAGAACATCATCAGTGGCGCGCGCAATCTGGGCAGTCTCGGCCAGGGCCTCAACATCGGCATCGTGAAAGGGCAGGTCACCATACCGGGGCTCGGCGCGATCACCAACCTCGCCTTCCTCGCCCGGGCACTCGAAACCAGGACCAAGGCCAACATCCTGTCGACGCCGAACATCCTCACGCTCGACAACGAAGAAGCCAAGATCGTGGTCGGCCAGAACGTGCCGTTCATCACCGGCCAGTTCCTGAATCAGGCGTCGGCCGGCAACAACGTGAACCCGTTCCAGACCATCGAGCGCCGCGATGTCGGCCTCACGCTCAAGGTCAAGCCGCAGGTCAGCGAAGGCGGCACGGTCCGGCTCAGCATCTACCAGGAGGTGTCGAGCATCCAGGACACCACCTCGCCCGCGGGCATCATCACCAACAAGCGTTCGCTCGAAACCAACGTCATCGTCGACGACGGCAACATCATCGTGCTGGGCGGCCTGGTGCGCGACCAGCTCGACAACACCCTGCAGAAGGTGCCGGGCCTGGGCAACATCCCGTGGCTCGGCCAGTTGTTCCGCTACGAGACCCGGCGCACCCAGAAGACCAACCTGATGCTGTTCCTGCGGCCCTACGTGATCCGCGACGAATCGCTGTCGCGGGTGCTCACGGTCGATCGCTACGACGCCATGCGCCGCCAGCAACTGTCGACCACGCCGCTGCAGCCGAACCTCGTGCTGCCGAAGATGGATGGCGCGGTCATGCCCGAGTTCGATCTGCGGCAGAAGTTGCCACCACCCGCCGCGCCGCCTGCCGCCGACCCGCCGCCGCCGGCAACGCCGCCGAAATGAACCGGCTGCTGCCCTATGCATTCGCGCGCTCGCAATCGGTGCTGGCGGTCGGCGAACGCGACGGCCGGCTGCAACTGTGGGTGACGGAGCAGACGCCCGCGGCGGCCATCGCCGAAGTGCGGCGATCACTCGCGCGCGACGTGGCGCCGCTGCTGGTGCCGCACGAGCAGTTCGAGGCCGGACTGCGCTCGGCCTATGTCGACGACGGCACCCAGGCCGCGGCGGTAGTGGTCGAGATGGAAGGCGAGATCGATCTCGCGCGCCTGCTGCAGGACATCCCCGAGGTCGAAGACCTGCTCGATGTCCGTGACGACGCGCCGGTCATCCGCATGCTCAACGCGCTGCTGTCGCAGGCGCTGCGCGAAGGTGCCTCCGACATCCACATCGAGCCGTTCGAGCGCCACTCGGTGGTGCGCTACCGCGTCGATGGCACCTTGCGCGATATCGTGCGGCCCGGCCGCGGCCTGCACGCCGCGCTGGTCTCGCGCATCAAGATCATGTCCGACCTCGACATCGCCGAGAAACGGCTGCCGCAGGACGGCCGCATCCTGCTGCGCCTGGGCGGCCGCCCGATCGACGTGCGCGTATCCACGTTGCCCGGCGGCCACGGCGAACGCGTGGTGCTGCGCCTGCTCGACCAGGAACGCGGACGACTCACGCCCGACGCCCTGGGCATGGCGCCCGACACGCGCAGCGGTCTGGATACGCTGGTGCATCAAAACCACGGCATCGTGCTGGTCACCGGCCCCACCGGCAGCGGCAAGACCACCACCTTGTACGCGATGCTGTCACGCATCGACGCCGCCACCACCAACGTGCTCACAGTCGAGGATCCGATCGAATACGACCTACCGGGTATCGGCCAGACCCAGGTCAACGCCCGCATCGGCATGAGCTTCGCGCGGGCACTACGCGCCATCCTGCGCCAGGACCCCGACGTGATCCTCATCGGCGAGATCCGCGACGTCGAAACCGCGCAGATCGCGGTGCAGGCCTCTCTCACCGGGCATCTGGTGCTCGCGACCCTGCACACCAACGACGCGGTGTCATCGGTGACGCGGCTGGTGGACATGGGCGTCGAACCGTTTCTGCTGTCGTCGTCGCTCATCGGCGTGCTGGCCCAGCGCCTGGTGCGCAAGCTGTGCCATCGATGTCGCCGCCAGGACGAGCACGGCGATTGGCAACCGCTCGGCTGCCCGGCCTGCGGCGGCACCGGCTACCGCGGCCGGACCGGTATCTACGAACTGCTCGCCGTCGACGACGACATGCGCGCGGCCATCCATCGTCGCGACAGCGAACACGCGCTGCGCGCGCTGGCGCTAGCCCGGGGGCTGCGCCCGCTGCGCGATGACGGCGCCCGGCTGATCGCGGACGGGATCACCTCGGCGGCGGAACTCGCGCGCGTCACGCGCGAGCAATAGTCGCGCATCGACTGCGCACGCCGCCATGACCATGTTCCGCTTCGAAGCGGCCCAGGACGACGGGCGTCTGGAGAAGGGCGAGATCGAAGCCGACACCGCCCGCGCCGCGCGCACCGTGTTGCGCTCGCGCGGGCTGGTGCCGATTTCGGTGGCGGCCACCACCACGACCGGCGACGACCCCGCTCGCACCAACACGCGCGCGGCATTGCGGGAGTCCGAGCTGGCGCTCGCCACGCGCCAGTTCGCGAGCCTGCTCGGCGCCGGTCTGCCGCTCGAAGCCGCGCTCACGACGTTGACCGAACAGACCGCGCACGAACCGCGGCACGCCGTGTTCCGCGAGGTTCGCGCCGACGTGATGGCCGGGCATCGGCTCGCCGATGCGCTCGCACGGCATCCGCGCAGCTTTCCACCGATCTACTGCGGCACCGTGGCGGCAGGCGAGCAGGCCGGCAGCTTCGCCACCGTGCTCGAGCGGCTTGCCCGTTACCTCGAAGAACGGCAGGCGTTGCGCGCGCGGCTGATCGCGGCTGCGACCTATCCGGTGATCGTCACCGTCGTGGCCCTGGGCATCGTGCTGTTCCTGATGACCTACGTGGTACCGCAGGTGGTGCAGGTGTTCGAGCACACGCGGCAGGTGCTGCCCTGGCCCACGCGCGTGCTGCTGGCGGCGTCATCGCTGCTGCGCGTTGCAGGCCTGCCGCTACTGCTGGCTCTGGCCGGCGGCATCTGGATCGCGCGGACCGCGCTGCGCCGCCCGGGTCCGAAGGCCGCATGGGATCGCCTGCTGCTGCGACTGCCGGTGGTGGGTCCGCTGGTGCGCGGTATCGACACCGCGCGTTTCGCGTCCACCTTGGCCATGCTGACCGAGGCCGGTGTGCCATTGCTGCGGGCGCTCGCCGCCGCCGAGGCCACGGTGTCGAACACCGTGCTGCGTCAGGCGGTGTCGACGGCGGTGGAACGGGTGCGCGAAGGTTCGGGCCTGGCCCGCGCGCTGGCGCAGAGCGAGGTGTTTCCGCCGGTGCTGATCCGGTTGACCGATGTCGGCGAGGCAACCGGCGAGTTGCCGAAGATGCTGGCCCATGCCGCCGACAACGAGACGCGGGCGGTGGAGCGACGAGCCACCGCCGCCGCCGCCCTGCTCGAACCCATGCTGATCCTGGTGATGGGGGCGGTGGTACTCGGCATCGTGCTCGCCGTGCTGATGCCCATCATCGAGATCAACCAGCTCGTGCGCTAAGTGGACGTCCACCCCCAGGCTGCGCTGCGCTGCGCCTTCCCTCTCAAGGGGGCGCAGCTATTGCATTCGGTGCTCAGTAATCACGCCTCGGCACGGAATAGTCGTCACCCGGAAACACGAACGGCGGGGTGCGACCGACCAGGGTCTCGATCAGCATGAGTTCCTGGTCGTTGTGATTGATGAACGGGGCACGGCGGATATTCTTGCCCGCGCTCGCGCCAGCCACGATGTATAGCGGCTTATCGTGGTGCTTGGCGGAAACCGTTTCGGTGCTCTGCTTGTCGGCATTCGCCACGATGTCTGTCACGCCATAGCAGGTGCAGAAGTAGGTCTGCTCGGGATCGGATTCGAGATACACGCCGGTGCCGCGGATGCCGATCGTGGCGGTGAAGGTCTGCAATCGCAGCGGCTCCGCCGATTTACCGAACACCGCCAGCACGCGCCCGGTCAGCATTCGCAGGCCCGACACCACCAGCGCGGTCGCGCTGCTCTTCTGGATCTCGAGCTTGCTGGACGCCCGCAGCACGTAGGCACTGCCGGCAACGGCGAACACCATCTCGCTGGCGGGGCCGGTCTCGACCGTATCGCCGGGAGCGATCGGACTGCTCAACGTGGCTTTCGTGCCGTTGATCGTGCCGGTGCCGGAGAGGCGGTAGATCGACTGTCCGGCCGGCAGCTTCGATGGTGTGCTGCCGAAGATATCGGCGCGAGCGTTCATGCACGGAATGCCGGTCAGCACCCCGAGCGACAGTGCATGCACGAGAATGCGCCGGCGCGGATCGTCGGCTTCGCCTGGTTTGCTCATGGGTGTCTCGCTCCCGTTTCAAGAAAAGCGCCGGCGCATTGCCCGCTGCCATTCACCGCGCCAAATGATCCTAGCATGCCTTATGCCCTGCGACTTGCCGGTGGCATCGGCTTGGTGCTTGCTGACTGGCGGCATTGCTCAACATCCCTCACCCTCGGTCCCTCTCCCGGGGGGAGAGGGATGTCTACTGCTCCGGAAGGGGAGGTCTCCTGCTCCGGAAGGGGAGGTCTCCTGCTCCGGAAGGGGAGGTCTCCTGCTCCCTTCTCCCTCCGGGAGAAGGGCTGGGGATGAGGGAAACCTGAGCGTTGATTGCGGGGTTGCGTTCTTGTGCGACAGTCTTGTGGTTGTTGCAGTCATCTGGAGGCGTAGGACCGCACTTCATCGCTAATCAGGTAATGCTTTGAACCGGATGCGTCTTGGCCGGGCGCCGTCTTCGCCGAGGCGCTTCTTCTTGTCGGCTTCGTACTCCTGGTAATTGCCATTGAAGAACGAGACCTGCGAATCGCCTTCGAAGGCGAGGATGTGCGTGGCGATGCGGTCGAGAAACCAGCGATCGTGCGAGATCACCAGGATGCTGCCGGCGAACTCCAGCAATGCATCTTCGAGCGCCCGCAGCGTCTCGACGTCGAGGTCGTTGGAGGGTTCGTCGAGCAGCAGCACGTTGCCGCCGGCGATGAGCGTCTTGGCCAGGTGCAGCCGGCCGCGTTCACCTCCCGACAGGTTGCCGACGATCTTCTGCTGATCGCCCCCCTTGAAGTTGAAGCGTCCGAGATAGGCACGTGAGGGCATCTCGAATTTGCCCACGGTGAGGATGTCGGCGCCGTCGGCGATCTCTTCCCAGACGGTCTTGGTGCCGCCGAGCGCATCGCGCGACTGATCGACGTGCGCGATCTTCACCGTCGGGCCGACCACGATCTCGCCACTGTCGGGCTGCTCGCGGCCGGTGATCATGCGGAACAAGGTCGACTTGCCGGCGCCGTTGGGGCCGATGATGCCCACGATGGCCCCCGCGGGAATGCGGAAGCTCACGTGGTCGAGCAGCAGCCGGTCACCGAACGCTTTGCTGACGTCCTTGAATTCGATCACCTCGTTGCCGAGCCGGTCGGCCACGGGAATGAAGATTTCCTGGGTCTCGTTGCGCTTCTGGTACTCGTATGACGACAACTCTTCGAACCGGGCGATGCGCGCCTTGCTCTTGGCCTGCCGCCCCTTGGGGTTCTGGCGTACCCATTCGAGTTCTTTGGCGATGGTCTTCTGGCGCGCCGACTCGGACGACTCCTCCTGCTTGAGCCGGGCGCCTTTCTGCTCCAGCCACGAGCTGTAGTTACCCTTCCACGGTATGCCCTGGCCACGGTCGAGTTCGAGAATCCACTCGGCCGCGTTGTCGAGGAAGTAACGGTCGTGGGTGACGCCGACCACAGTGCCGGGAAACTTGTGCAGAAACTGCTCGAGCCACTCGACACTCTCGGCGTCGAGGTGGTTGGTGGGTTCGTCGAGCAGCAACATGTCGGGCTTCGACAGCAGCAGCTTGCACAGCGCCACGCGCCGCTTCTCGCCGCCCGACAGGTTGCCGATGATGGCGTCCCACGGGGGCAGGCGCAGGGAATCGGCCGCGATCTCGAGCTGATGGTCGGCGTCGCTGCCCGAGGTGGCGAGGATGGCTTCGTACTTCGCCTGCTCCGTCGCCAGCGCATCGAAGTCGGCGTCGGGCTCGGCGTAGGCCGCGTAGATTTCGTCGAGCCTCTTCTTCGCCTGCATCGTTTCGCCCAGGCCGGCCTCGACTTCGTCACGCACGGTGAGCGTGGGGTCGAGTGCCGGCTCCTGCGGCAGATAGCCGATCTTGAGGTTGGGCATCGGTACGGCTTCGCCTTCGATGTCCTGGTCGATGCCGGCCATGATCTTGAGCAGGGTCGACTTGCCCGAGCCGTTCATGCCGAGCACACCGATCTTGGCACCGGGAAAGAACGACAGCGAAATGTTCTTGAGGATCTGCCGCTTCGGCGGCACGATCTTGCCGACGCGGTGCATGGTGTAGACGTACTGGGCCATGAATCGGGGAACCTCGAGTGGGAACGGACAGGCGCGATTATGCGGCGAACGGCGATCTGATCAGGCCATCGTCGCGCCGGCGCGACGATTCAGCGCGCCGCGCGCCGACCGCGCAGATATTCGATGACGGCCGGCATCAGCGACAACGCGATGATGCCGAGAATCACCAGTGTGAGATTGTTCTTCACCAC
>JANMWG010000028.1:0-7783 GCA_031393885.1 Betaproteobacteria bacterium
TTTTCGCGCGTGCCCCGCAACCGATAGAACGGTTCGAAGATGCGCTCCTGCTCGGCGAGCGGAACGCCCGGCCCGCGGTCGGCCACGGTCACCGTGGCGGCGCCGTCGCTGCCGGCGACGGTCACCTCGATCGGCATCCCGCCGGCATAGCGGCTTGCATTCTGGAGCAGATTGCGCAGCAGTCGTCGCAGCGTCCGCACGTCGCCCACGACGGTGACGGCCACCCCCGATACCTCGGCGCCGAACCCAGCCGACTCTTCCGCCGCCAGCGACAACAGATCCACCGGTTCGGGCGTCATGGCCGCGGCGCCGCCGTCGAGTCGGCCGGCGAGCAGCAGTTCATCGATCAGCGCGTCGAGCTCGGCGATGTCGCGGGCCCGTCGGGCCTTCAGATCAGGCCGTTCATCGGCCCCGAGCAGTTCGGTGGCCATGCGCATGCGCGCGCGCGGCGAGCGCAGTTCGTGCGACACGTTGGCGAGCATCGTGCGCTGCGAGCCGGCCAGTTGCTCGATATGCTGTGCCGCGAGATTAAACCGCTTGGCGAGCTCGGCCACCTCGTCGTTGCCCTCGACGTCGACGCGCGCCGACAGATCACCGGCGCCGAGGGCATCGACGCGCGATTGCAGGCGTTCCAGCCGGCCGGTGAGCCGGCGCGCGAGCGGCTAGGCACCGGCGGCGAGTGCCAGCGACAGCAGGGCGATGCCAGTGAGCAATGCGGCCACCGGCGGCCGGTGGTGGGGTCGAACCATCACGATACGGCCGTCGTCGAGTGTCAGCACGGTCACCGGTCCGAACCGCGGAATCCGCTGCCAGCCGTTGGCCTTGAAGCCGGGCAGCGGCAGCGCTTCGCCGATGGTCGCCAGCGGCGCGCGGTCCGGTCCGAAGACGGCAATGTCCGCCGGGTAACGGCGCCTGAGATCCCCGAGTCGCCGCCGCATCTCCTCGGGCGGCGCGGTGGATGGCAGCGCCTCGGCCACCAGCCCATCGAGCACGCGCGGCTCGCGCGACCCATCGGGCATCAGCCACCACACGGCGGCCATGAGCGCGCCGAACAGCAACAGCACCCCGACGAACGCCAGGTAGATCTGGAGATAGAGACGGCGCATCAGGTCTGCGCGGGCGAACAGGTCACCCGCGCCACGCACCGTCAGGATGCGGCGCGGGGTTTTCGGATCGTCCTCGATGGCGGCGCGGATGCGCGAGACATGCACGTCGAGACTGCGGTCGAAGGCCTCGGCATCGTAGCCCCGGAGCCGCTCCATCGACGTATCGCGCGACAGCACCCGTCCGGCGTTGCTGGCGAGCAACCAGAGCAGATCGAACTGGTAGCCGGTGAGCGGCGCGACGGCGGCGTCGATGTGCACTTCGCGCGTGTCGCGATCGATGGTGAGGCGTCCGAAGCTCAACTGCTCGCGTGGTGCCGTCGCCAGCGATGGGCCGCGACGCAGGATCGCCCGCAACCGTGCCAGCAACTCGCGCGGCTCGAACGGCTTCGGCAGGTAGTCGGCGGCGCCGAATTCGAGCCCGACGATGCGGTCGGCGGGTTCGCCCCGCGCCGTCAGCATCGATACCGGGATCGACGACGTGGCGCGCACTTCGCGACACACGTCGAAGCCGTCGCGATCCGGCAGCATGACGTCGAGCAGTCTGCGGCGTGCCGGTCAGCCGTGATGGTGCACCGACCGGCGCGCTCGCGCACGGATTGCCGGCGTCACGGACGCCGGTCGAACTTGCTCGCCATCTGCGAGCTTGCGGTGCTGCGCCGGGGTTGCCTCCACCTTGTCGAGAATCCAGTCGGTACCGAACTCCAGGCGGGCGCGCATCTCCTCGGGATTCATCGGGCCGTGATGTCCGAGACCTCCGAACATGCCCATGCGGCATCCCGGCCCGGACCAGGGCATGGCGCCGGCGTTGGCGGCAAGGCCCAGACCGCCGGCGAACAAGGCGCCGAGCACGCCACCGGTCATCAGATACTTGAACATGCGCCAACGCGGCTTGGGCACATTGGCGACGCTGGAGGAAGGTTCGGATTGTTTGCGGTTCATCTGTTGCTCCTGGCAATGATGGCGTTGCGGGATCGCAGCGCACGACGCCAGTGTCGCGGTGGGGCCTTGCCGCAGCATGTCGGGACGGTAAAGAAAGGTAAACGCCGTCAGGCTTTGCCGGAAATTGACGCCCACCGCCAGCCTGCGCTGCGCTTCGGCTTCCCCCTCGAGGGTGCGCGGCATTCCTCGGGAAACCCTGTGGATGCCACAAAACAACAGGCCCGGATCGCTCCGGGCCTGCGGATAACACAACTACATTGCCAGTGGGACTTCGTGCTTCAGGCCGCCTGCTGCTTGCGACGACGGCTGGCCAGAACACCGACACCCATGAGGCCTGCGGCCATCAGCGCATAGGTGGAAGGTTCCGGCACCGGCTGCAGCTGGATCGAGGTATCGATGCGGAAGTTCGACGCCGTGGTGTGGCGCTCGGCGAAGAACAGCTTGAAGTCGTAGTCGTCGCCGACGGTCAGGCCGAGCGAGTCGAGATCAACGCTCTTGGAAATGGCGCCATGCACGCCGCCGATGTCGACCGCGAGATTGCCGTCGATAAACACCCAGACATCGTCGTCACCGGTGAAGGTGAAATTCTCGCCGCCCTCGTAGGTGAAGGTGGTGGCGAGTTCGTAGGTGAAGTGGAAGTTGTGGCCAGAGCCGCCGTAATTGCCGAACAGTTGACCGTCGATCGGGAAGAACGACGAGTTGCTGTAGCTGTACACGCCGCCGGTGGTCGCACCAAGACCGTTGTCGAGAACGATGGTGTGCGTCGTGCTCTGGTTCACCCCGGGAACGTCGTTGTACCACTGGTTGAAGGTGGCGGCGCTGGTCGCGTAGGGGGCGCCAGGAACCAGGACGGGCTTACCGTCGCCGCCCAGGGTGGTCTGCACCATGCCGTTTTGCGCACTGCAGCAGAAGGTCTCGAAGTCGGGGCTCGTCGAAGGGGTGAAGTCGCGGATGGTGCCGGTAAGGCTGATGGTGGCAGCTTGCGAGACGGCGGCGACGGACAGGGCCAGTGCAATGGCGCTCGACGCAAGGATGCGGGTTTGACGGTTCATGTTGTCTCCAGAGGTAAGCAAGTTGGCGTTCACTGACGGGTATGACGGATCGCAACCTCGGGAGACCAGAACCATGCGGCAGGGTCGGTGCGAACTGAATCGGTCAGTCATTCGATAGCAGAGCACATCTAAATCTATTCAAATGTACAGATTTGACGTGATAGCCCTGAGCGAGAGGTATGCCAGGTAAGTCGGCGGGGAAGGCGTAGCGCAGCCTGGGGGTGGGTGTCACCTGCTAGAGCTTCATCGGGCGCCAGTAGCCCGTGAGTTCGAGATAGCCGAGCCCCGCATCGCGCCCCGCCAGGCGCACCCGAACTGCCCCTTCCCAGTAGATGGTGCCGACGCTCGCCCGGGAATCGAGCTCCTGGTCGTTCATCAGGGGTTGGACCTCGAGGTCGAGGCCGCCGGCCCGAATCCGCATCGCCACCGGCCACGTCGCGCCACTGCGGGGGCTGCGCCACCAGCGCAATGGCTCGAACCGGACGTCGGTGGCAGCCAACGTCGTGATGTTCCCGGCGGCGTCACGCCGGGTGCCGCCGGCCCATACCAGCCCCCCTGCCTGGTCACGCATCCGGAACGCCATCAGCGCGCCGCCGTCGTCGAAGTTGAGGCCGACCCAGTCCCAGCCGGCGGCATTGGACGCGAGATACTCGCTCGACCATTCGTGATCGAGCCAGGCGCGCCCACTCACCGGCACAGGAGCACCAGTGGACTTCACCGTGCCGGTGACGCGCAATTGCGGGCGGCTGTAGTAATAGCTTGCCTGTTCCGGATTCGGTCCTTTGCGGCTGTAACCGCGATCGCCCTGCAACAGCGGCGGCTCGGCGCCGTCGAATACCAGGTCAAGCTGAAACTCGCGGGCGTCGATGCGGGCCCGGTAGCGGGTGCCCGCCAACACGAGCGACCAGTCGCCGATGTGAACGTCGGTGGTTGCCTCGCCAGCGCGCGCCAGATCGAAGCCCACACGCGCGGCACGTTGATCGTGCAACAGGCGGCCGCGAACGGCGTCGGCAAGCGCAACGTGCGCGAACAGCAACTGCGTCGGCGCGAAACGGCTCGGATTCGCTTCCTGCAATCCGGGGCGGTTGCGGAAGAATGTGATCTGCACGCCCGATTCATGGTCGGCGTCGTCACGCAGCCAGCCAGTGAGATACCACCACTCGGTGCGAAATGCCGGGTGTGCGCCGTGATCGCGCGGAAACCGCAACGGCACGCCGGCTCGCACGGTCGGGTAGTCCGCTGCGAACGCGACCAGCGGCAGCGCCAGCGGGGCGAACAGCAGGGTCCGGCGCGACCGGCCGAACGGCGCGAGCGGCTTGCTCGCGCTCACCAATCCTCCCGGACCGCGCGCACGACGTCGCCGGTCATCGCGCGCCGCCCGCCGATCGCCGCGGTGAGCGTGCCCAGCGCCAGCATCGCCAGCGCGAAGCTCGCCAACGGCAACACCGGGATGTGCAGCTCCATGCCCAGATGGAACGATTGCCGGTTCACGACATGGATCAGCACCAGACTCATGACCAGCCCGAGCGCGCTGCCGACCGTGAGGCCTACGGCGCTGACGGCCAGGCCTTCGAGCGCGAGCATCGTGCCGATCTGGCGGCGGGTGACGCCAAGATGCCGCAGCACGCCGAACTCGCGCCGCCGCGCCAGCACCTGGCCGCCGATCGCGCTCGACAAGCCGACCAGCCCGATGAGCACCGCGACGACTTCGAGCGCGTAGGTGACGGCGAAGGTGCGGTCGAAGATGCGCAGCGACAACGCGCGGATGTCGCCCGGCTCGGCCAGCTCGATGCCCGCGCCCGCGATGGCCCGCAACGCGGCTTTCACCGCCGCGCGGTCGGCGTCGGGAGCTAGCCACAACCCGGCATCGTTGGCGCGCGTGTCACCGGTCGCCGCCGCGTAGACCGACCGGTCGATCAGTACGGCGCCGTTCTGGCGGGCGTAGTCGCGCCAGACACCGGCGACGTGGAAGCGCTTCGCCGCACCGCCGAGCGGCAGGTCGAGCATCGCGCCCGGCGCAAGGCCGAGGATCGCGGCCGCCGGCTCGCTGATCCAGACATCGGGCGTCGCATCGCGACTGCGAACCACATCGCCGATCAGCATCAGCCGCCGCTCCGGATCGACCGCGACGCCATCGCGCGCCAGCAGCGTGACGCGCGGCTGGGCCGGATCGATCAGCAACTGCTGCCAGCGCAGGAACTCGACCCGCGCAATGCCCTTGCCGGCGCGGATTCGGGTCTGGTCGTCGGGGCCGATGAAGCCACTGTCGCCGGCCACCGCCGAACGCAGATAGAGATCGGCGGGAAGAATCGCCTCGAGCCAGGTGGCAAGCGAGTCGCGGAACGACGCCACCATGATCGCCATCGATACCATCAGGCTCGCCGCGGCGACGATTGCCGCGAGGCTCACCGCGGCCTGCGCCGGATAGGCCCGCAAGCGTGTCAGCACCAGCGCGGTGAGAGAGCCGGGCGGTGACGGCAGGTTCGCGAGCAGGATGGCCGTGAATCGCGGCAGCAGCAGGATGGTGCCGAGAAGCATCGCGGCGATGGCGAAGTAGCCGGCGATCGGCAGGCCGCCCAGCGGCGGCAGCTGCGTCAGCACCGCCCCCACCGCAAGCAGGCTGACGCCGGGCCACGCGGCGCCCAGACCCCTGAACGCCCGGGCATCGTCACCGCTCTTCAACGCCAGTGCCGGTGCGGCTCGCGCCGCTTCGAGCGCGGGCCCGAGACTGCCCAGTAACGCAGCCACAACGCCGAGCCCCCCGAACGTCAGCGCGGTGGTGGCGCTCACCTGCAACGCCGGGATCGTGCCGCGAAAGAAGCCCGCACCGAGGTCGCCACCGAAGACACGCAGACCGACGGCCGCGATCCCGGCACCGCCGAGCAACCCGAGAATCGCGCCGCCGACACCAAGAATCAGTCCCTCCCACAGCATCAGCAGCAGGATTTGTCGCCGGGTGAAGCCGGTGACCCGCAGCAGCGCGATCTGCGCCCGCCGGCGAGCCACCGAGAGCGCCTGGGTCGAGAACACCAGCAGGCCACCGGTGAAGAGCGCCACCAGCGCCAGCACATCGAGATTGACGCGATAGGCGCGGGTCATGCGTGCACTGGCCGCACCCGCCGCCTGCGGACGCTCGGTGGCGATCCCCGGCGGCAATCGCAGCGCCGCGGCGAATGCATCGACATCGGTTCCCGGCACCAGACGCAGGTCGAGGCGTGAAATGCGGCCTGGTCGGTCGAACACCCACTGGGCAGCGCCGATGTCCATCAGGCCCCGGCGGCCATGGGCGGCCTCGCCGGCGAGCGCGCCCGCGACCCTGAGCGAGCGCAACGCCAACCCGACCTGCACCCGGAGCAGGTCGCCGCGGCCGATGCCGAGCCATGCCATCGCGGCCGGCGACAGCAACACCGTGTCTTCCCGCAGCAGGTCGAAGGCATCGACTCCTTCGGCGAGCAGGCCGGGTTGCAGTTGACCCGCCCGGAACAGATCGACCCCGACGATCGTCAGCGCTTCGTCGCGCCCCGCGACCCGCGCCTCGACCTCGAGCGCCGGACTGATCGCCGCGACAGCGGGCAATCGCGCGACCAGCGGATACAGCGACTCGTCGAAACCTTCGCGCGCACCCCGCAGCGTCAGATCGGCATCCCCCGACAGCACCCGCGCCGCCTGCGCCATCTCGCCGACCGCCGACGCATTGATGATCTGCACCGCGAAGCCGAGCGCCACGCCGAGCGCGATCGCCAGCACCGAGATGGCCACCCTCCCGGGAAACTGCCTAGCCCCCAGGGGGTCAGGCCTGCATAACTGCATTATGAGGTATCTCCGGCCGAGCTTTGGCCGCCGATTCCCGCCGCGAAGTTGCGGGTGGCGTTCTCGCACGATACTGGTGTGCACTGCGAACCACAACGAAACAACAATAGTCAATTATGCAGGTATGCAGGCCTGACCCCAATGGAAAATGGATCGGCTAGACTTCCTGTCCTATTCCCGCGAAAGAACGGAGCACCGGATCATGGCTGATGTCATCGACTACGAGATCTTCGGCAACGAGATGCAGTATGTGGAAATCGAGCTCGACCCGGGCGAGGCGGCAATCGGCGAGGCGGGCAGCATGATGTACATGCAGGATGGCCTGACGCTCGACACGGTGTTCGGCGATGGCAGCGCGCAGCAGGGCGGGCTGATGTCGAAACTGCTCGGCGCGGGCAAGCGTCTGCTCACCGGCGAGTCGCTGTTCACCACCATCTACACCAACCAGTCCAACGGCAAGCGGCGGGTCGCCTTTGCCGCGCCGTACCCGGGCAAGATCGTTCCGCTCGACCTGGCTGCACTGGGCGGGACTTTCCTGTGCCAGAAGGATGCGTTCCTGTGCGCCGCACGCGGGGTCGCGCTCGGCATCGCCTTCCAGCGCAAGCTGGGCGCCGGCTTTTTCGGTGGCGAAGGCTTCATCATGCAGAAACTCGACGGCGATGGCCTCGCCTTCATGCACGCCGGCGGCACGCTGCTGAAGCGCGATCTCGCTCCCGGCGAACTGCTGCGGGTCGACACCGGCTGCCTCGTCGGCCTGCAACCGTCGGTCGATTACGACATCGAGTACGTGGGCAAGATCAAGACCGCGATGTTCGGCGGCGAAGGCCTGTTCTTCGCGACGCTGCGCGGCCCCGGCACGATCTACTTGCAGTCGCT
>JANMWG010000252.1:0-4656 GCA_031393885.1 Betaproteobacteria bacterium
TGTCGGACTCAGGATGATTCGGCTGCAACGGCGGGAGAGCGGTCCATATCTCGCCGATTTCTCCTGGCATATTCCCGATATGCGCGTCGAAATCGACAAAATCCGGCCTCGCTCTCCCACCGTTTCGCTATCGAACACCTAGCCCGACAGGCTGCTAGCCGATGGCGATGCTGATGCCCTTGCAGGCATGGGCGACGACTTCGACGAGAAGGTGCAGATCGCCCTCGATGACGCCCTTGGCGCGCTGTTCATCGATCAGGAAACGGGTGAGCGTGGTCCGCTGTATGGAATGACCCCGAAGGGGTGATGCCGGCCGTGGGCGATACGAATCACGGATCTGCCGTTGCCGGCCCCGCAACGTCGGAGTTGGCGAGCGGCGCGGCCAGGCCGCGCAGGAACTGTGCTCGGGCGACATCGAGTTCGGCGGTGGCCGTTGCCAGCTCCTGAGTGGATGGTTCGTGTATCCATACGGGGTGCGGCGGGGACGTCTCGACCGACACATACAGGAATCGCGGCCTGCGGCCGGTGAGAAACTCGATACCCTCCAGATAGAGAGCCGCCTGCAGATCGTAGCCGTAGCGTTTGCGCGACTTGCCGAAGCGCGCCGGCCGCACATCGGCCGCGGTTTTGATCTCGAGCACGATCTCGTCGCTGAAGCAGTCCGGTCGCCCCTTCCATCTGCCGCCGACGACGCCCTGCCAGTAGAGCGACAGCTCTTTCTCGCCATCAGCCAACCAGCCAGCCAGCGGTAACCGGGTGTAGTTGAGCACGGCATTGCGCATGCGCTGCAGGGCCTCGCAGTCGCGGACGGACAACCACGTTCGTGCCATCAGACCGGTCTCGTCGCCAGCGGCGGGCGCAGGGGCGTGCCGGTCCGCCTGGACGAAATCGTCCTCGAACCGTTCGGGCTCCAGCAGCAGGGCGTGAAAGGCATCGCCCAGTGACGTGTCGCGGGAAATGGCGTCGGGGATCAGGGCCAGCGCCGGTGCTCTCCCGGTACGCAGGAACCGTCGCACCGCGGAACTCGAGACATAGTCGGTGCAGGCAAGATACTCGGCGAGCGGTTCACGACGGGTGAAGCAGGCCGGTGCAGTGGTGGAATTCATGGCCCGAGGCTATCACGAGCCCCGGTGGCACGGCGTTAGGCGCCCCCTTGGTTGGCCAAGGTTGCCTGCGCCTCGGATCTGTTGAACGAAGGGATGCTCGTGAACGAAGGGCTGTCGTTAAACGAAGGGGCCCGCCCACAGGGTGCCAGCGGCCGGAGGCCGCTGTCGTTCGGCAGGCACAGACAGTCCGCAGCGACTGTCTGTGCCCGGCCTCACCCCCGAGGACGGGGCGCCCCTCGAGGGGGAAAACGTAGCGCAGCGCAGACTGGGGGTGGGCGTCAACTCCGCAGGTCGGCGATCCGGTGGCGGACGTTGTCGAGGTGGGGGTTGATGCGCAGCGCGCACCGGAATGCGAACTCGGCGCCGTCCACGTCGCCGCGCAGCAGCGCCAGTTCGGCGACGTTGCAGATTGCGCCGAAATGCCGTGGTTCCAGCAGGAGCACATGATGCAGGCTCTCGAGACATTCCTCGTCGCGCGCCTGGAGAAAGTAGAGCGTCGCCAGCTTGTTCCACGCCTCGCAGAAATCCGGCAGTCGCCGCAGCAGGCGGTCGAGCCTGGTTTCGGCGATGTCGTGGCATTGGCGGGCGATTTCGGTCGTGGCGCGATCGAGCGCCCGGGCCGCGGTGGGATTCGGGTGATACATCCACAGCGACCAGATGCGATCTTCCGTGGTCTCCGCTTCCAACCCATCGCGGCACGCCGCGAGCTGGCAAAAGAGCGGATCGAGCGCGCGTGGCAAGGCCGCCGTCGGCGCTCGGCGCATGGACGTGGCGATTAGCGACATCGTGGTGGCTTGCAAGGCGATGAACTCCCGTGCGGCTCCGCCAGTCGAGACGCAAAAGACGCACCCGCGGCGGCGCATGGCGCGCGCTGCGCCGGACCATTGTTAGCAGCTACACTCCGCTTCGAGTCCAGTCGGGGGAACGGGAGTGACCATGCGCAAGTCCGCAGTAGCTATGTCGATGATCCTGTTGGCGACGTTCGCCGGCGCGGCGGAACCCGAAGAGGGCGCAGTCTACGTCGCTGACGCGCAGTTCCAGCTCGAAGACGTGCTGCAAGAGGTCCTGGTCACGAATCGCCCGACCCGCCTGACCCGATTCTGGGTCGTGGTGACTGGCGACCAGGTGGCCTTGATGACCAAATCGCACGGCATCACCGACCGGAAACTGGTCAAGGGTGTCGACCTCATGCGCCAGCTCGGCGCATTCCTGCGGGTCTGCGATAACGACCTGTCGCGACTCGGTCTGGTTTCCGGTGACCTGTTGCCGTGGGTCGAGCCGGTGAAGGGGTTTGGCGCCGCCGCCCCCAAGGCCGCCGATGATCGGTTCTATGCCGACGAACGTCCCGACGAGCTCCCCGCCAGCGTCGAGTCGCTCAGGCGAATCCGGACCGCCTGTTCCGCGGCGACCTGATCTCGAACGTTCGTGCCGTGCTCGCCACCGGCGTCCGCCACGGCAGGTTCACCCTCCCCCCGAGTTGTCCTGACCTGACCTGACCTGCCCGAGTGCCGAGCGCTGTCGATCGGCGCCGGCTGATGTCGCAATCCGTCCGACGGCGTGTGCTCCCGTGCCGATGGATGACGAGCCGAAGCTCCCACACCCACCGGCAGCGGCGCTCGGGACCCAGGACCAGACGCTTGGGCACAGCTCCTGCTCAAGAAACATCACCAAGACAGAAATCGCCAAAAAACTAACAAATAGTTAGTTTTATATCGTATATATATATCCATACGATAGATTTTATCGACATGGTCGATGCGGTACCCGAGATCGTGTCGGATAACACCCCTTTTCGACGCAGTCCCATTTTCTGGAGAATCGTTCATGAAGAAACTCGCACTCGCGATCGCGCTGACCGGTATTGTCGGTCAGGCGCACGCCATCTCGATCGATGCAACCCTGGGTCAGTCGTTCTCGACCGAAGCCGGCGCCATCACCGAAACATTTGCCGGCGGCCTGCCCGGCAACTACAGCGGCGGCATGATCCGCGTTGGTCCTGGCAACCCTTCGGGCGTCTCCGCGGCCCCTCCCGGCATCACCGACAACTACTACTCGGTGGGCCCGAACAACCCCGACAACGCCACGGGCCTGGTCGGAACCGCCAACTTCTCGGCGACGCCGCTCAAGTATTTCGGCTTCTACATGGGTTCGCCGGACACTTACAACGTGGTCGAGGTCTACAACGGCGCGTCGCTTCTGGCCACCTATACCGGTACCGACTTTGCCACCGCTGCCGGCACCATCCCTAACGGCAACCAGAGCGTCGGGCTGTTCGTGAACATCCGTGCCGGCGCCAACGAGCAGTTCGACATCGTCAAGTTCAGCACCAATCCGTCCATCAACGCGTTCGAAACCGACAACCATGCCGTGGTCGCGGTGCCCGAGCCGAGCACCTACGCCATGATGGGCCTGGGTCTGGCGCTGTTCGGCCTCGCCGGTCG
Source organism: Betaproteobacteria bacterium (assembly GCA_031393885.1). Taxonomy (GTDB): domain Bacteria; phylum Pseudomonadota; class Gammaproteobacteria; order Burkholderiales. The sequence goes on from JANMWG010000252.1 coordinate 3,548, forward strand.
CCGCCGCATGGGCAAGAAGTAATCCCCCGCAGTGGTTGCGCCAGCCGCCGATGCCTGGCGGTGCGTGTCGCAACAAGCCAGCGGCCGTTCGCCGCGGGCTTTTTTTGGTCGATGCCTGCCGGGCCGCCAGCGGCCGGCGTCCGCTGGCGTTTGGCAGGCACAGACAGTCCGCAGGGACTGTCCGTGTCCGGCCTCACCTCGCCAAGGGCACCGGCCCCCTGGGGGTGGGCGATGTCGGTGAAAAATGCAAATCGCTTGACCATCACCGCGGCGAGCAGGTATAAGCCGCCAAGCAGGTTCTCTGTCGGTGAAGTGGCAGGTCAGTCGTTACCGTTTCCGCGGTACCCCCGGTCCCCGTTCTTCCGTTCTTGGAGCACCCGCCGTCGGGCGTGAGCCCATTTTCATTTTTTGCAAGGAAGACAAACGAATGAGTACCGGTACCGTGAAGTGGTTCAACGACTCCAAAGGCTTCGGCTTCATCAAACCCGACGGGGGCGGCGAGGACCTCTTCGCGCACTTCTCCGCGATCCAGGGCAACGGCTTCAAGACGTTGCGTGAAAACCAGAAAGTCGAATTCGAAATCACCACCGGCCCGAAGGGCAAGCAGGCGACCAACATCCGCCCGCTCGACTGAGCTTCAACCCTTCCGGTTGGGAAAAAGCCCGCGCAAGCGGGTTTTTTTTCGAGCAACGTGAGCCTGGGGGTGCTCAACGCAGGGACCCGAGAGCGAAGGGGTAGCATCCGCAGGGTTCCCCGAGGAATGCTGCGCCCCCTTTGAGGGGGAAGCCGGCGCGCAGCGCAGGCTGGGGGTGGGCCCTCTGTTAGCTACCGTAGGTGAGTTCCCTGGCCTTGCCCCAGAACACCCGATACGACAATACCGTGTAGCCGATGATGAGCGGGATCACGATGATCGCGCCGACGAACACGAATCGCAGCGATTCCGGCGCGGCGGCTGCCTGCCAGATAGTCAACCGGTCTTCGACGAGGTACGGGAACAGGCTGTATCCGAGACCTGTGAAGGCAAACACGAAGATCCACACGGCCAGCACGAATGGCGGCCATTCACGGCGGGTGACGCCTCGGCGCAAGCGACCCGCCGTGATCCAGAT
>JANMWG010000255.1:0-2914 GCA_031393885.1 Betaproteobacteria bacterium
CCAGGTGTCCTTTCTTGATCCCAGGGGCACCGCGACCGGCGCGTTCGTGCGTTATCCTCGCGCCTCGGCTGAACCATATCCCCCCAAAAGCGCGACCGTGAGCGAAATCCCGAGCCTCAGGAAACGATTCTTCGAGCGCAACTGGATGTTCATCTGCACCAGCGCCTTTTGCATGCGCTGCACCCAACTGGCCTGCTGGGTCAACAACACCTCACGCTGGCGCGCCACCGCGCGGATCACGCACACATCGGCGCCGGGCCGAAAGGCCGGCCGCAGCAGCCCGTAGCTCATCAACTTCTGCAGCCACTGGCAGTCTTGAACGTCGCTCTTGCGTCCGGGCACGTACTTCACCTGCCGAGCGTCCACCAACCACACCTTCAGGCCGCGCTGCTCCAGCACCTCGTACACCGGGATCCAGTACACGCCCGTGGACTCCAGCGCCACCACATCCACCCCGCACGCCAGCAACCAATCGGCCAAGCCGTTCAGATCGTCGGTCATCGCTCCGACTTCGCGCACTGGCGCGTCGCTGCTGTGCGCCGGCACTGCCACCCAGTGGCTGGACGCTCCCACATCGATCGCCGCGGCGTCGGGAAACACCAAGTCTTCTCGCTTGCGCATTGCCATGTCGTACCTCACCATTGTTGATGGACGGCAGTGCCACGGGAAACGTCGAAATCGACTCGATCTCTCAAACGGGATGCGGCTCGCGCCGCTCACCAATGTCACCGACGATTCCCAGACCATGCTCAGAGACGGGCTCGCACCACGGCGTCCGATAACGCCGCAGGCTCGCACCAATGACGTGTCGGTCATCTCGGCACTGCCGTCCATATAGTGCATCGTCGTTTCTTCAGGGACACCTGGCTCGCCTGCGAGGCTGGGTTGCTCAGAGGCTGCGCAGCGCCTTCGGCGACCCGCCCTATCGGGATCTCGGTCTGCGGTCGCCGCCGGGTTAAGGCGAGAGCTACTCAGCGAGCGGTTCGCAACGCCCGGTTACGCTCGAACCGCCGTGCCACCCAGGTTCGACGTCCGCCTTCGCAGCCGCATCAGGACCACACCCGCAAGACCGACACCCACGAGGATATCCGTGGCCGGCTCGTCCACCAGGTTGGCCCCGTCCGCCTTGATGAAGACATGTATCGCCGCTGGCGGCAGACCCACGACCGTATGGCTGGCCAACGCCTGGTTTTCGAAGTACCCGGTGATCTCAGCCAGAACCGCTTGCCCTTGTCGGCGAGGGCGGCGCCGCAGGGGTCATGATGATCCCGATTCCGCGGCGCGGCATTTACCATGGACTCCAAGGCCTGGCCGCCGCGAAGTCGGTAGCCGGGGTCACCGGGGTGACCATCACGGCGGAGCCCGGACAGATCGTCGCACCGCCTCCCGATGGGGCGAGCTACCTGGGGTTCATCTTCGCCCGGGCTTCGATCCCCGCGGAGGCTGAGGCGGCGCTGCGAATCGCCCATCGTTGTCTGAGTTTCGATATCCGCTCGGGGTATCCGGCGATGGCCCGCACAACGTGGACGGGCAATGGGTTCGATTCATTCTGATCACACCGCATATTTTGGTTCAGGCCAGCAGCGTACCTGGGCCGCAACGGGTTCTGCCTGGAGCTGTCGCTGCGCCCGGGGACACAGCACTCGGCCAAGCACATCGGGGACAACCTGCGCGCCGTGATCCCGATGGCGCAGCGCCTGAGTGCGGCCGGGCCGCGCAAGCCGCTGCTCGCCCGGCTGGACCCGGGCTTCGACTCCGCGCCCCTGATGGCTTGTCTGGAACCGATGAACCAGCCCGCGAAGGACCAGCCCAAGTTGCCGCAGGTGGACTGGATCATCAAGTGGAACCCGCGCAAGACCGACAAAGCCGAAATGGCGGCGCAGCTCGACGCTGCCACCGGCACTGCCGATGCCGTAACGTGGATTCATCCGCGCCCGGGCAAGCGCGTGGCGCTGTGGGAGACCGAGGTGAGCATCGACGGCATCGCGCGCCCGGTACGCCGGGTGCTGCGCCTGACCGAGCGCACCATCGGCGCCGGCGGCCAGCACCTGATCCTGCCCGGGTACGAACTGGACGGCTGGACCACCACCTTGCCCAAGGCGCTCGGCAGCGAGCAGATCATCGCGCTGTACGCCGGTCATGGCACCCAGGAGCAGTTCCATGCCGAGTTCAAGACCGGCCTGGACTTGACCCGGCTGCCCTCGGGCAAGTTCGGCACCAACACTTTGGTATGTCACCTGGCCGCGGTGGCGATGAACATCCTGCGCCTGATGGGGCAGCGCGGATTGCTCGGGCCAGACGCGCCGGTGCGCCACAGCGCCAAGCGCCGGCGCATCAAGACCGTGATGCAGGAGTTCATCTACCGCGCCGGGCGCCTGACCGAACACGGCCGGCAGCTGATCCTGGGCCTGGGCGCCAATGACCGCTGTGCTGAGGTCTTCATCCGGATGAACACCCACCTTGGAAGCAGCGGCACCGGCGTGACGTAGCGGCGCCAGACCACCCGATCTGCACTCACGGATCCAGAAAAACGCACATCGCGCCAACCGCGCGGGTCGCGGCGTGGGCCGGTGCGGCTGAAATCGCCAACGCACCGGAAAATCGGCGAAGATGCGAGACGAAATGCCCGCCGCCGCGACGCTTTGCGGCGTTCGGCGATCGGCGATCGGCGATCGAGGTCGCGACAATCTGCACCCATTTCAGTCAAAGTCTGGGGCACTATCTCGTTGACTTGATCACGGTCACGGATTCAGGATCACAACTACTACGATCCTGACCATCCTTGGATATCGCGGCCGTCCGACCCGGATCTATAGCCTTTCTGTCTCGCCCCGCGCCAGGGGCGAGTTCCGCCTACATCACCTTGGGACACGCACCGTTTGTCGCAGCCGTATAGCTCGGGTCACTCGATCTA
>JANMWG010000256.1:0-4987 GCA_031393885.1 Betaproteobacteria bacterium
GCGCTTCGAGAACCGCTCGAACGACTCGCGCGAGGCTTGTGCTTCACCGCCGTGCCAGAGAATGGCCTCGGTGGCGTTGCGCGCACGGCCGTCGTGCAACCGGGCGCCGCTGCCGTTGACGATCATGGACAAACCCAATCCCCATAGCGGCGGCGTGCGCCAGTCGCGCCCGCTCGCGGCGTACTCGGGGCGGTGATCGGCGAGATCGTCGCCCATGTCGTGCAGCAATAGATCGGTATAGGGGTGAATCGTCTGTTTGGAAAGTTGCGGCAGACGGGCGAAGTAGTCGGCGGTTCGCAGGGTGGGCACATGGCACACCGCACACTTCAGGTGTTCGAAAAGTGCCGCGCCGCGCTGCACGTTGTCATCGCTCCAGTTGCGCCGTGCAGGCACCCCCAGACCGAGGGCCCAGAGTTCGAGTTCATCCCAGGCGCTGTCGGTGAGTTCGGGATCGTTGCCTGGCACTTCACCCCGGCAAAGCGTCTGCACGTCCGGGCAGTTCTGCTTCGGGAACAGGTTCGACGTCACCCCCATGTCGTTGATGGCGGCCGCGGCGATCTGCTGGCGCACGCTCGGCTGCATGGCCTTCCAACCGAAACGGCCGATGGCCATGCGCTGGTCGATCGCATCCCAGACGACATTCGGCCGGCCGTTGAAACCGAGCTGCCGCTGCTTCTCCGCCAATGCCAGCAAGGTTTCCTCCGGAACGGCTTCGAGCAGGCCCATCCCGAACACGGGCGGCGCGATGCGCAGCGACCGCATGGTGTCGGCGCCCAGTTCGCCGAAGGCGAGCCGCTCGATACGCAACCGCGGTTTGCGCAGGCGCACTTCCGACCCATCGGCGAGCGTCACGCTGTGCTCGTCCCAGTCCAGGTAGACCTCCGCCTCGGCGGGGACGGGCGCATAGCCGTGCTGGAGTTCCGGGCTCTGCCCCTGAAGCGCCCGGTTCTGCAACTGATCGCCGTAGTGTTCGTGCGGTTTCGGTCCGCCGTGCACATCGGTGCCCGGCACGCTCAGGCGCACCACCATCGAGACCAGTTGCTCGTTCGCGGCGGTCGGTGGTGTGCCGCGCCCCCCGCCAGCATGGCAGGCGCTGCACCGGTCGGCGATGAACGTGGGGCCGATACCCCAATCGCCCGCGCTGACCGCGAAAACCACCCACGGCCGGTTGAAGTTCGCGCGCCCCTTCACGAACGTATCTTGCCGCCGCTCGCCCAATGCTGGCGCCGGTTGCGAGTAAGCGGCCGAGTCGGCGTTCGGCACCGTGAACGTGCCGGCGGAGAGGGAATCGTCACCGCCGTCTGCCGCGCAGATGAAGCTCAGTGCCACCGCGACGATGGCGAACGGGAGCTGTCGGATACTCATGAGTCCGTACTGCCGATTCGGTACCTGCTCTTTTTTCGCCATCTCGTTCTCCGTTCACCGGCAAGCCACCAACATTCTGGTGTGGGTCGAACTGCGGCCGGGCCAAAAGTCCGGGAAAGCGCAAAATCAGCGATTGTTCTGGTCTGGGACCACACCGGCGAAAACGCACACTGCTGGCGTGCCCACGGCCATTGCGCAAGACTTCGAGACACTTAAGACTTCGAGACGCCTAACACTTCGAGACACCGGGTTCGCTCATCCGTAACACCCCATGACCCTCACCGACCCCGCCGTGCTCATCGCCGCGCCGTTCATCGTGCTCGCCGCCTACACGGTGTTCGGCATCTCCGGTTTCGGCTCGTCGCTCATCTCCATTCCGCTGCTCGCGCACTTCCTGCCGTTGAAGGTGGTGGTGCCGCTGATGGTGCTGCTCGATTTCACCGCGGCGCTGACCAGCGGCCTGAAGCAGCGCACCGAAGTCGACCGCGCAGAGGTGCGGTCGGTGCTGCCGGGCATGGCCGTCGGCATCATCGGTGGCGTGGTGCTGCTGAGCAACCTGCCGGGCGAACCGCTGTTGATGGGGCTGGGCGTGTTCATCGTCGGCTTCGGCCTGTTCAGCCTGTTGCGGCGCCATCCGTTGCCGGCGCTGCCGCGCGCCGCGGCGTTTCCCACCGGCTTCATCGGCGGGCTGCTCGGCGCGCTCTTCGGCTCCGGTGGCCCGGTCTACGTGGTGTATTTCTCCAGCCGCCTGCACGACCCGGCAAAGCTGCGCGCCACGCTGTCGGTGGTGTTCACGCTCAGCACCGGACTGCGCATCACCATGTTCGTGCTCTCCGGGCTGCTGCTCGACTGGCACCTGCTGGCGGCAGCGGTGCTGCTGTCGCCGCTGATGATCCTCGGCACCCGCCTCGGGCAGCGCATCCATCTGACGCTGTCACGCGCGCAGATCGCGAAGGTCATCAGCGTGCTGCTCATCGCGAGCGGCGCCTCGCTCATCGCCAAGGGCATCGCCCCGCACTGAAACAAGCCGTCCACCCCCAGGGTGGCCGGTGCGCTTGGGGACGGCCCGGCGAGCACTGGGCGAAAGGCGCTCTACCGCAACGGCCGGAAGAACGCCCGGACCTCCTCGGCCAGCGCCGCGGGTTGCTCCATGGCGGCGAAATGCCCGCCCTTCGGCATCACGCTCCAGCGACGAATATCGGTGTAGAGGCGGCTCGCCACCGAGCGCGGCGGGCGCAGGATCTCGGTGGGAAACTGGCAATAGCCCATGGGTACATCTACCGTGCGGCCATCGGGTATCGGCCACGGGCCGTGCATGCGCGCGTAATAGGGCCAGAACGTCGACCCGATCGCGCCCGTCAGCCAGTAGAGCGTGATGTCCGCCAGCAACTGGTCCTTGGTGAACACCGACTCCAGGTCGCCGTGGCAATCGGACCAGGTGCGGAACTTCTCGATGATCCACGCCGCCAGCCCGGCGGGCGAATCGGAGAGCCCGAACGCCAGCGTCTGCGGCTTGGTGCCCTGGATCCACTGATAGCCGGTTTCCTCTTTGAGGAAGTGATTGAGCTGGTCGAGATAGACGCGCTCCTCGGCGGTCGGATTCTCGATCAGCTTCGGATCGCGGCGAACGGAGAGCAGGTTGACGTGGATGCCGACCAGTTTCTCCGGGTGAGCGAAGCCAAGGCGCGAGGTGACGAACGAGCCCCAGTCACCACCTTGCGCCGCGAACTTTTCGTAGCCGAGAACGCCGGTCATCAGTTCAGCGAAGCAATCGGCAATGCGTTCGAGGCTGAACCGTGGCTGGTTCGGCGCGAACGACAAGCCGTACCCCGGCAGCGACGGCGCAATCACCGTGAAGGCATCGGCCGGGTCGCCACCGAACCGGGCAGGATCGGTGAGCATGGGCAGGATGTCCATGAACTCGAACACCGAGCCGGGCCAACCGTGCGACAGCAGTAGCGGCAACGGCTTCGGCCCGCGGCCTTCGACCTTCAGGAAATGGACGTCGATGTCGTGCAGCGCGACCTTGAATTGCGGAAAGGCATTGAGCCGCGCCTCCTCGGCGCGCCAGTCGAAGCGGTCGCGCCAGTAGTCGACCAGCTCGCGCAGGTAACCGACATCGGTGCCGTAGGCCCAGGGCGCATCGGGCGCCTGGTCGGGAAAGCGCGTGCGGGCGAGGCGCTCGCGCAGATCGGCCAGGGCCGCATCGGGAAAGTGCAGGGAGAACGGAACCGGTTGTGGGGTCATGTCGGCAAGCCTTGAATGGAATGCGACAGCGATGCTCGCCGACGCGGCCGTCGGCGTCCAATACTTTGCGCAGCGGCCAGCCATTCGAATCGCGAACGCCCGGTGCTCATGGCGCCATCCGGTAGCGCTGCACGAAGCGGGTGTCGATGTGGTTCTTCCAGCGCCAGACCCACGACCCTTCCGCCGACCATGATCCCCACACGGCGACGGCACGGGCGTCGCCGGTCGAGAGCAGCGCCAGGGTGCGCCGCTGCGGTTTCCAGGGCAGCAGCGGTTTCGCTTCGAGTGCGAGCCGCAGATTGTCCGCCAGTGGCGGGCCTTGCCGCACCGCATACACCCCCGACTTCGGCACCTGCTTCCCGCGATAGGCCGCAACATCGCCCGCCGCGAACACGCCCGGGTGCGAAGTCGACTGCAGGTGCTCATCGACCTCGACGAATCCGCGTGCATCGAGCGCAAGGCCGGTATCGCGCAGCCAGACCGGCGCTGCCGCGCCGGTGGTCCAGACCACCACGTCGGCGGGCACGCGCGCGCCGTTGGCGAGCACCAGTCCGTCGTCGTCGACGGCGGTGACGGCCACCCCCGCGAGCAGGCCGATGCCGTGGCGCGCAAACGCGGCGCGCAAACGGCGCCGAGCGCCCTGGGCGTATTCGGGAACGATGGTCGCGGACTGCGTCACCAGCGTCACGTCGCAAGGTTGCGCTTGCGGCGTGCTCGCGAGGCGATGGTGCATGGCCAGACACAGCTCGACCCCGCCGGCGCCGCCACCCACCGCCACCACACGCAGTGGCTCGGTGATTGCGCGCGCGACGATGCCCTCCCAGGCAACGAGAAACCGCTCCACCGGCTTCACGGTGATGCCGTGCTGCGCGGCGCCGTCGACGTCGCCGACCGGCGGTGTCGAACCGATGTCGAGCGACAGCACATCCCAGCCGAGCACGAGACCGCTGTCGCAGACGATGTGTCGCTGCGCCGGGTCGATGCCGGTCACGCAGGTCTGACGAAATTTCGCACCGGCATGGCGCGTGAGTACATCGAGGTCGATGTGGCAATCGCGCCACGAGTAATGTCCCGCCACGAGTCCGGGGAGCATGCCGGAGTAAGGCGTGTCGGCAGCCGGACTCACCAGCACGACCTCGACATCGCCCATCGGCTCGTCACCGAAACGTCGCAGCACTTCTATGTGAGCATGGCCACCGCCGGCGAGCACCAGCCGCTTCATGACGGCGCCACCAACCCGTCGAGCAACGCGGCGGTGGCGGGTGTCGCCCATAGCCCCTCGAGGTCGGAGGGCAGGTCGACGTCCGCGTGCGTCGCGATCTCGACTGCCTTCCAGCCGAGCGCGGCGATGCGGCCCCGGGTAGCCGCCAGTACC
>JANMWG010000273.1:0-5968 GCA_031393885.1 Betaproteobacteria bacterium
GCTCATCCCCCTGAAGGTATGGAAGTTGAAGCCCGATTGTTGCGCCGTTCGTAAATCAGGGATTGAAGCGCTCGGTTGGCGGCGCCTTTGCCAGGAGATTGGCCGGCGCATGGCCGCGCTTCACCTCAGCGAGGCCGCGACCCACGAACAATATTGTCACGCAAACCGGCGCGCCGGGCCCGCACAGGAACCCGGCGCTTGCGTTCGCCGCCGCACCGCCCAGTGCGACCCGCGATGGATGCGCCTTCCTTGATTCCTTGCTTCAACTTGTTCTGCGCCATCCACATGCCCCTTCTGGGTACGGGATCGGCGGGGAAAAACGTTGCCCGTCAAAGTTTCTCGGCTTCGGCGTTGTGAAACAGCTGATGGTTGACCTCAATGTACGATATAGGTTATTTCAGTAAAAATTCGAACCTGGCCCTTAGACCCACTCAAGACCTGACCCCCGATTTGACTCTATCTCCACAGGTTAGCAATGAACTCTATTCCTCATCCTCATCCCACGTCGCCCCAAGTCCCGGCGCAATAGCGCTGACTCGAAGAATTCGGTTGTCCATGGTGCTGTAGAAAATGTGAACAGAGAAGGTCGGGTCATGCCACATCGCGTAGCCACTGACGTCTCCGTCCACGTGGTTGTCCGACGGTCGCCCAATCTTTGCTACCGCCATCTCCGGCGAGTCGTCGAAACTTATCGCGTATGGCAACTCGCCCGGCCAGGCCCGGCTATCCAGCTCTCGTTCTTGCAAGAACGTGATTGTCGATAAAACGACTTCTTCCACTGGTCCAGGTGGTTGGGCCGAAGGGTCAATGAAGTCCAGTGTCAGGCCATACGGGTTGCGGAAGTCCGCCTCACCCGTTTCCTCGATCTGTTCGACCCGATCCTGCAACCCGAGCGGTGCGAGCGCCTGTTGGATCCCTGGGTCGCCGAGTGGACGGTCGAGAAGCTCGACGAGGCTTGCAACCGACGGTACCTGCGCGAGTGCATACCCAAGCGTAGGCAAAGGAGGCTCTCGCAACGTGCACAACACGAAACCGATGCAACGTTCGCCATCGGAATAGCTCACTGTCATGCGGAAGCCTGGAGCGTCCCAGGTGTCGCGAATATAGGAATGACGAGTCGATTCGAGTGCTTCAAGTTTCTTGCGAACCGTCACCCTGTCATCTAAGAGGCGCAGACCGAACGGGAGGAGCTCTTGGTAGGGACGGACCCCCTCGTGTTGACCGTACAGGTAAATCTGGGTCAATAACATGGGACGCTTACCGAACTCCGTCTCGTCGAGTCCAATCCATGCCGCCTCGTCATGGAAGCCGAACTCAATGCCGGCACGAGAATTCTTGACCCAGGATTGCGTCTCAACGACCGGGCCGTCCGGATCGTCCTCGTCGATCTCCACGTCGGGACGATTGCGAACCGCATAGTGTATTAGGGCCGCCTCCACAAGCGGATCCGCGTTGTTGCGACCGAGCAGCGCGAGCAAGTCTTTCGGATTCATCACGCCGTGACCTCAATCAAGGCGCGCCGGGCAGGCTCAGGTCGAACATGGTTAGTTTCAATTCCTCCGAATAAACTGCGGAAGCCTCGAGACCGTTCCGCAACCAAGCGTCGAGGATGGGGGGATCATCCTCATCCGTGCTTCTCGTTGGAGGGCCGAGTATCTTCCGAACGGCTGCCCTGGTCATCCCAGGAGCAAGTTTGTACGGAAGCTTGCCTTTGTAGAGATCATCACTCACCGAGCTGTCGAGATACGCAAGGACGCCGCTCAATATTAACGGACCTTCGCCAATGTCCAGATCGTCCAGCCTCTTCAGGTAAGCCTCGTCGGTCATCCGGAGCGCTAAGCCGTGACCCTCGAGGTCGAACTGTACAAAGGTACGGCCTTTATTGAGTTTCGGCTTTTTCTTCACTCCTGCGGCCGCGAGCGCCGCCTTGACGGCCGGGTCGTTCTCACTCTTATCAAAATACGTGGTCCACGCTTCGATATCCATACGTTCTTCCTCCTGTCACTCATGCTTGTTGAATTTACGCACGCGGCTCCGAGCGCGACACGATCGTCGAAAGCACTACTAACTGCAGTCAGCCACGGTTCCTTATTATTTCTTGGCCTTAGTGCACTCATCCACGATCCTCTTGATCAGCGCTTTGTGATTCTGAGCTTTCACCTTCGCCGCAGCTTTCTTATATGCCGCCTTGCAACCAGGGGGGACCCGGTCCTCTAAGTCTGCGATGTCCTTGTCAGCCGCGTCATCCAGGTTCCCAGCATCGTCCTCGATCCGCTTCCTACCGCCTCGGCCTTTGCAGGTGCGGCTGTAGTCAACATGAACGCCTTTGGGAATCGCGATGACCAGTGCCTGGCCCTTGAGCTTGTTCTCGATGCAATTTAACTGTTTCGTACTAAACTTCTTGCCTGCCGTTGCCTTTTCGAACATCGACGAAAACGCAGGTACGTGATCGCGCTCTTGCTTGTTCGTTTTCCTTTTTTTCAGTTCGTTATAGGTACCAACATCTCCGCATTTCAGCGGCGGTCCCTTCTTGGACGACGCCTGTTTGTGCTTTTGGGCGGCACTTTGCCCCTTAGCCATTGTTGGTCATCGCATCGCCCAGTAGCTGGATGTTTTTGCCCTCGGCCTTGACATCCATCGAACCAGGCGAGACGAATTCAGTCTTGCCCTGCGTCTTCGAAGACACGATGCCGCCGCCAGTCCCCTGGCTCGCAACGTCGGGCGACGGCTGACTCATATAAAACGAACCCCTTATCGCGACCTTCTTGCCTTCTATTTTCACGGTCGATGTCGCATCGCCGAGCCGGTCGGCAGATCGACCAATATTCGGTAGCGGCGTCGGCACGAAAGGCGCCGGCGGTCCCGGCATCTTGCACACGTTCGGAAGGTCCGAGGGTGCGAATCCCATGCTGCCCTCGGTAACCGGTGTCTTCGGCGGATTGACCCCTACGCTTATCATGCTCCCGACCCTCTTAGCTTTGCCCCAGCGCGAGCGCGACCGCCGATCGATAGCCGCTGTCGGAGCCCGCCCAAAGCACCGCAACGCTACCCTTCGCATAGCCGCGCGCACTCGAGACAACCGCAAGAACCACGAAGAGCAGCCCGGATGCCGCGCCAACGTCTCCCCAACAATCGGCAGGAGAGATGTAGTCGTGCGGGTCGACAAATGCCTCCTGCGCACGCATCAAGGCGTAGACGTACTCGTCGTTCCTGTATCGTTCGCCGTTCAGATCGCAATAGCTAGCCGTGATGAGTTCGTGCGGAACCCTCAAGCTGCCGGCCACCGACGACAGGACCGCCGTCAACCCTTCGCCCAGGCAGGGCTCCGTCGAGCGAAGGGGGTGCGGCTCAATGGCCGTCGCAGCAGAACGAATTCGCGCGAACACCGGCAACCGGTGGCGCTGCGCCACCTCACCGCGAACCAAGAGGCACGCTCCAGCCGCTTCCCCCGGGGGGAAACCGCTCCTATTTCGCCCCGACATCAGCCGGCGGCGGAGATCCAGTGACGCGATGGTCCGGGTGTCGTGGTACGAATCGACACCGATCACCAGGGCGGTTTCGACCTCCCCACGCGACAGCGCTTGTGCGGCGGCCTGCAAGGACATCAGCCCGCCGGCGTGACCGCGCGACAGTGCGTGGACCGGCGCCCGTAGCAAATCTGTGTTCCCCGAATGCGCGGCGGCGAGCCACGCGGCCAGATCCGCCGGGAGTCCTGACCGTGGTTCTGGAAGTGCAAGCCAAACACCGTCGATCTTTATCGTAGAGGGAATTTGGCTCTGCACTTCCTCTGCGACGGACTGCAGCATGCGCAGCATTCGCTCCGCGATAGGAATATCTGGAGCAATCGCGGGATCCGCCGCGAACGAAACGGGCTCATCATCTAGGTCGACGAAGGATGGGTGTAGCCCGAGCCCAGAAATACTTCCGCGCACCGCGGCAGCAGACGCCTCTGCGCTCAAGCCAACTGCGGTTCGCGCACCGATGCCGCAGATGCAAATATACTCTCCTGGAAGAGGCGCCCACGCTGCGACTTCAACGTGCGAACTCATCGGGGCGGTCTCACTGAAATGCCGAGTTTCTCGACGACCAGCGTCTCGTCGAGCTCGTCCTCACGCCGATTGCAGGTGATGGAGGTCTGCCAAGCGAGAATCACACGCGGGACATTCGGCTCGACGATCACGGTGCACAGTTGTCCCTCGTGATCGATGCGTTCATGACCGAGGCGGGTGCGGAAAGAAAGTCGCACTAATGGAATTTCGAACGAAAGGGCCCCGTTCTCCGACATGTTGAGGACGTCGACACGCTCACCGCCAACGAGATAGCCCGGCGACTGCTGGTCTCGAGGCGCGCAGTTGTTGTAGCGTGAGTCGAAATCGGCGGCCCAACTCGGAAAGCGGGTGCGACGCCAGTGCTCGTCATACGTTCCAGCGAGTTCGCGCCGTGGCGACCAGGCACAGTCAATCGCATTGAAGCCGGCCGGCGGCGGATGGTCGTTCCAACTACCGATCAGCTGATCGGGATACTCGATATTTGGAAGCGGAGACCGCTCGCAGTTCTCCACCCGAACGGCAAAGCCTGTGCCGGCAGGATTTCGGTCCTCCAGCCGATGATGTTCGACCGCCGAGGCGGAGCGATCCCACCCACCATAGGCGCGTTCGTAGACGAGCGGCATCCGCTCAAAGGGGACCGGTGCCGACATCTTGACCCCTCCGAGCACGCCGCTCTGCCAGATACGATCGCCTGTAACGCGCAGACGCTTGTTGATCGGGCCGACCCGCAGCAACACGTTGAGTGCGGTCACCCGCTTACCCTTCGGGGCAATCGCGTCGCCTTGGACAAGGATGTCGGTCGTCGGCTTGACGCCGAGGAGGTCAGCCTCGTATCGCAGGCTGCTTCGCCCAAACTCTCCGTACGCCTCCGCCATCTGCCGTAACGGCTCGTTCCTGGCGGCGAGGCGGCAACTCCCGTCCGGCTGTATGTCGAATGTCGCCTTGACGACGACGAGCCAAATCTTATTCCCCGCCTTGTCCAGGACCCAGGCGTAGTCTGCGGCGAATGGGGTCTTGTTAGCTACAAGCCACATGGTGTCGCGGCGCCATCAATTCAGCTGCACCGAACCGCCCTTGATGCGATTCGCCCCCGAGGAACGACTCAGCACGTACGAGCCCTGAATGAGCACTTTGCCTGCCTTCGTAAGCGTGATGCTTGCCTTTCCGCAGCGGAGTACCATTTGTTCCTTCGCGGTAACGATCATCCGTTCGCCATCCGCATCGACCTCGACTTGACCGGGCTGCTCGTCGAGCGGCCAGCCTTCACTTTCACTCAGCACGCCCATGACAATCGGTTTCATCGTGTCACCAACCTCGAACATCAACACAACCTCGCGCCCTATGTGCGATCCATGGAGATCCACCACGGTGCGCGCGAAAAGCGCCGCAGTCCCGGGTTGTCCAGGATAAAGCACTAAAGGCGTGCGGCCTTCGTTGGTCATGCCGATCAGTTCGCCGATCACCACACCCACCTGTTGAGCCGTTTGTGGGGCTTTGGCCGACCCGGCCTCCTTCAGCAGACGCAATAGCTCGGAGCCAGACTCTTCGTCAGCCGCTCGTGCTTCTTCTGCTTCGATAATGTCTCTGCCGCTCATTCTGTACTCCCGCAATAGTGACGCTGGACTTAATTCTGGAGAATCTTGGAACCCTTCATGACGATATCACCATCGGCTTTGACGTTTATCTTGCCCGAGCCGTCGATCGTGATGTCCTTGCCCTTGATGGTGATCGTTCCATCCTTCTTCATGCTGATGCTGGCGCTACCTGTCTTTATCGTAACGGAATCGCCCGCATCAATGACCAAATTGTTGGTAATCTTGAGTGAATCGTCTTTACCAATGCTGGATGAGCGTCCGCCTGTTACCGCGCGGGATTCATCCGCACCTACTGTCATCGACGCTTTTCCCGTGATAGCCACG
>JANMWG010000280.1:0-3019 GCA_031393885.1 Betaproteobacteria bacterium
CATTATCGTTTCTTACGATAATGCAGTTATGCAGGCCTGACCCCTAGATAGGTACCTTCACCCGATGACCTCGGCGCGGCGGGGTTGCGCGCCTTCGCCCGGATCGCGGCCGCCTGGGGGCTGTCGGTGGATGAACAGCTCACGCTCCTGGGCAGTCCGCCGCGCTCCACCTTCTTCGCGTGGCGCAAGACACCCGCCAAGGCCAGCCTCTCGCGCGACACGCTCGAACGCCTGTCCAACATCCTCGGCATCTACAAGTCATTGCAGATCCTGTTGCCCGACGCCGATGCCGCCGATGGCTGGGTGCGCAAACCCAACACCGCGCCCCTGTTCGGTGGCCGGCCGGCCCTGGATCGCATGCTGGCGGGCAATTCGAGCGATCTGCATGCGGTGCGGCGCTATCTCGATTCCGTGCGTGGCGGCGGCTGGTCTTGACCCCGGCTGTCCGGCGCATCCGCTGGGATCCCGCGTTTCGCATCATTCCGACCCGCCACCCCACCATCTACCTGTTCGACCGGGTGGCGGATCCGGACGACTTCGACGCGCTGTATGCGCTGGAGGCCATGACCAATGACCGCATCCGGCAAGAGACTGGGCAGATCGATCTCATGCCACCGGCGGACCGGGTATTCGGGCCCGGTGCCGGCCCGATCATGGCGGCGTTCACGCATCTGAATCCGCTCGGCAGCCGCTTCTCCGATGGCCGCTTCGGGGTGTTCTACGCCGCCGGTGATCGCGCAACCTCGATCGCCGAGACCCGCCATCATCAGGGCCGCTTTCTGGCCGCCACGCGGGAAGCCGCCATCACGCTCACGATGCGTCTCTACACCGTGCGCATCGATGCGCGGCTGCATGACCTGCGCAATCGCGGCCACACCGATCCCGCGGTGCTCGACCCGAACAGCTACGCCACCTCGCAGGCGCTCGGACGTAGCCTGCGGCACGAGGGCTCGGCCGGCGTCGTCTATCCGAGCGTTCGCCAACCCGGCGGGCGGTGCGTCGGGCTGTTCAAACCCAGGGGTGCCAGGGACTGCCTGCAGGCCGCCAACCTGCTGTATGTATGGGATGGTCGGCAGTTCACCGGCATCTTCGAGGAAATCGACACATGACGCCCGCAGCCCATCGTGCCGCAATGACTCTCGCCGAGCAGGTGCTGGCGGGCGCCGATGCACGCATGGCCCGCCTCATCGATGCTCATGGGCCATGCTGCCTCGCACCGGCGTGGCGCCGCTCGCCCTACGAAGCCTTGGTGCGTGCCGTGATGTTTCAGCAACTGCACGGCAGGGCCGCCGAGGCTATTCTCGCGCGGTTCATGGCGCTGCATCCCGACACGGCGTTTCCGTCGCCTGACGCGGTGCTGGGCACCAGCGACGCAACGCTGCGCAGCGTGGGCCTGTCGCGGCAGAAGGTCTCCTACATCCGTGCCATCGCCGAGGGAGCGGTCGGCGGTGTAGTGCCCGTGACCCGCCAGGGGCTGTCGCGCGTGAGCGACGACGCCATCGTCGAGCGCCTGGTGCAGATCAAGGGTGTCGGCCGCTGGACCGCCGAGATGCTGCTGATTTTCACCCTCGGACGCCTCGATGTCCTGCCGGTCGACGACTACGGCGTGCGCAGCGGCTTCGACCGCATGGCGAAACGGTGTGAGCGGGTGACGCCTGCGGCACTGGCCCGCATCGGCGAAAAGTGGCGACCATATCGCAGCGTCGCCACCTGGTACCTGTGGCGGGCCGCGGACGGGTAGCATCGCGGTTTGTCGATCGCCTGATGGCAGGCAGAAGGATCCACCGATGAACGCTTCGACCGTACCGCCCGGCGACGCCCGCAGCTCGCCGTTCTTCACCCACGATCACGAACTGCTGCGCGAAACCATCCGTCGCTTCATCGCGGCGCGCGTGACGCCGTTTGCCGATGCCTGGGAGCGCGACGGCTTGGTACCGCGCGAGGTGTTGCGCGCCATGGGCGACCTGGGCCTGCTCGGCATCCGCTACGACCCGGAACACGGCGGCAGCGGTATGGACACGCTGGCCGCCGTGGTGCTGGCCGAAGAGCTGGGCCGTTCCACCTACGGCGGCTTCGCCATCACGGTGCTGGTGCACACCGACATGGCATCGCCGCATCTGCAGCATGCCGGTACCGCGGCGCAGATCGCGCGCTACATGCCCGATGTCGTTGCCGGGCGAAAGATCGCCGCCGTGGCCATGACCGAAGCCGATGCCGGCTCCGATCTTGCCGCGATGCGCACCACCGCCCGGCTCGACGGCAACGAGTGGGTGCTGAACGGCGCCAAGATGTACATCACCAACGGCGTTCATGGCGACCTCTATTTCGTCGCCGCCAAGACCGGCGAGGCCGGGCGCAATCACCAGGTCTCGATGTTCATCGTCGAGAAGGGCACGCCCGGGTTGCGCGTGGCGCGACCGCTGGACAAGCAGGGCTGGCTGTCGAGCGACACCGCCGAGCTGGTGTTCGATCAGTGCCGCATTCCCGCCGACAACCTCCTGGGCGAGGAAAACCGCGGCTTCCACTCGCTCATGAAAAACCTGCAGAACGAGCGCATCGTGCTCGGCGCGCAGGCCATGGGCGAGGCGTCGAAGGCGATCGAGATCACGCTCGACTGGGTGCGCCAGCGCAAGGCGTTTGGCACCGCGCTGTGGGACAAGCAGGCGATCCGCCAGCGGCTTGCCAACCGAGCCTCGCAGGTCGAGGCCGCGAAAGCGCTGATCTACAACACGGCTTGGCGCGACGCCCAGGGTCAGGCGGTGACCCGGGAGGTGTCGATGATCAAGGCGCTATGTGGCACCCTGGTGAACAAGGTGTTGTACGACTGCCTGCAGTTCCACGGCGGCATGGGCTACATGCGCGAGAGCGCCATCGAGCGCATGGCCCGCGATGCAAGAGTGCAGGCCATCGTTGGCGGCGCCACCGAAGTCATGCTGGAGGAAGTGGCGAAGCGCCTATGAAGAAGTGCTGCGCGCCGCGGACCGGCGCGTGCCGCGCAGCATCGTGAACCCCAGCAGCG
>JANMWG010000032.1:0-6711 GCA_031393885.1 Betaproteobacteria bacterium
AGCCGCTGTCATCCGCAACATCGGGCTGCCGCAGCCGTATGCGCAGAGCCGCCCCCTCAACATCGAGGAAGTCGATCTGGCACCACCGGGCGAGCACGAATTGCTGGTGCAGATCAAGGCCGCGGGTCTGTGCCATTCCGACCTGTCGTCGATCAACGGTGACCGGCCGCGCCAGACACCGATGGTGCTCGGGCACGAGGCCGCCGGTGTGGTCGCCGAGGTCGGCAAGGGCATCACCGACCTGAAGGTCGACGATCATGTGGTGATGATCTTCGTACCCAGTTGCGGCGCGTGCATGCCATGCAAGGAAGGCTTTCCGGCACGCTGCGAGCCGGGACACAAGGCGAACGGCGCCGGCACCCTGCTGGGCGGCGCGATGCGACTGTCGCAGAACGGGCAGCCGGTCTATCACCACGTCGGGGTTTCGGCGTTCGCCGAATACGCGGTGGTCAACCGCGGCTCGGTGGTGAAGGTCGACACGACCCTGCCGTTCGATGAGGCCGCGATGTTCGGTTGCGCGGTGCTCACCGGCGTCGGGGCAGCGCTCAACACGGCGAAGGTGTTTGCCGGCGCCACGGTCGCGGTCGTCGGCCTCGGCGGTGTCGGCCTGAACGCACTGCTCGGCGCGGCGGCGGCAGGCGCAAGCCAGCTGATCGCGATCGACTTGCACGACGACAAGCTCGCGCTGGCGCAGCAGCTCGGCGCCACGGCGGCAGTCAACGCGAAGGATGCCGATCTGGTGCAGAAGGTCAAGGACATGACCAACGGCGGGGTCGACTTCGGCTTCGAGATGGCGGGGTCGGTGCAGGCCATGGAAACCGCCTACCGCGTCACGCGCCGCGGCGGCACCACCGTCACGGCCGGTCTGCCGCATCCGGATGCGCGCTGGGCGTTGCAGCACGTCAATCTCACGGCGGAAGAACGCACCATCAAAGGCAGCTATGTCGGCTCGTGCGTGCCGCCGCGCGACCTGCCGCGCTATGTCGAGATGTATCGCCGCGGCCATCTGCCGGTGAACAAGCTGATGAGCGCCCACCTCACGCTCGACCAGATCAACCAAGGCTTCGATGCCCTGGCATCGGGTCACACCGTGCGCCAGATGATCATGATGTAACGAGGCACCGCTGCCGCCTCGCGACGGCAGCAGTGCCTCGGCTCAACCGTTCACTATCCCATGACCGTTTTCCAAGCATCGACGCTTTCCCTCTTTGCCACCGCGTTGCTCGAAGCCGCCGGCATGCCGCCCGACAAGGCGGCCGTGATCGCCGATGTACTGGTCGAGGCCGATCTGCTGGGCCACGACACGCACGGCCTGAACCTGCTCGCCGCCTATCTCGCCGACATCGGCAAGGGCGAACTCAAGACCCATGGCGAGCCGCGCGTCATCGCCGACTTCCCGGCGGCGGTAACGTGGGACGGCGATCGCCTTCCCGGCACGTGGTTGACCGTGAAAGCGCTCGAACTCGCCTGCGAACGAGCAGCCGTGTACGGCACCTGTTCGGTGGCGATCGGGCGCGGACACCACATCGCCTGCCTGGCGGCCTACCTCACCCGGGCCACCGATCGCGGCATGGTCGTACAGATCATGACCTCCGCCCAGGAAAACCAGTCGGTGGCGCCATTCGGTGGCAGCGCGGCTGCGATCACCCCCAATCCGATCGCCGCGGGCTGGCCGACCGATGGCGACCCGGTGCTGATCGACGTCTCGATGTCGATCACCACCAACGGCATGGTGGCGCGCCTGAACCGCCTCGGACAACCATTGCCCGGACCCTGGCTCATCGACGCGCAGGGCAACGCGACCGACGATCCGGCGGTGATGACCCGGACGCCCAAGGGCGCATTGCTGCCGCTCGGTGGCATCGAGTACGGACACAAGGGCTATGCGCTCGGCTTGATGGTCGAGGCCATGACCCAGGGTTTGTCGGGGCATGGCCGCGCCGATCCGGTCGAGGGCTGGACCGGCGAGGTGTTCCTGCAGGTGTGGGATCCGCGATTGTTCGCCGGCGCCGGCGCCTTCACCCGCCAGACCGGATGGATCGCCGACTTCTGCCGGCAGGTGCCGCCACGCCCCGGTGTCGAACGCGTGCGCCTGCCCGGCGAAGGCGGCCTCGCCCGCCGCCGGCAACAACTCGTCGATGGGGTCAACCTGCATCCGGCGATCCTGCCGGCACTGACCCCGTGGGCCGACAAGTTCGGGGTGGCACTACCTTCGGCGCTGGTGTGAACGATTCCGCGGGGCACAGCCGCGGCCTGCTGATGATGCTGGGTGCCACGCTCTGCTGGGCGACGGCGGGCGTGCTGGTACGAACCCTGGCTTTGCACGATGCGTGGGAAGTCACGTTCTGGCGCTCGTTCTTCATGGTGGTGTTTCTGTTCGCGGTGCTGCTCGCCCAGTATCGCGCGCAGGTGTGGCACCGCATTCGCGCGGTCGGACTGCCGGGGCTGATCTCCGGTGCGCTGCTGGCTATCATGTTCGTGTGCTTCATCGTCGCGTTGTCACGCACCACTGTCGCCAACACGCTCGTGCTCACCAGCCTGTCGCCGTTCATGTCCGCCATCGCCGGCGCCCTGCTGCTCGGCGAGCGGGTGCCGCTGCGTACCTGGGCCGCCATGTGCGTCGCATTCGGCGGCATCGCGCTGATGTTCGCCGACTCGCTTTCCGCCGGCGGCACCAGCGGCAACCTGATCGCGCTGGCGATCCCGGTGGCGTTCGCGCTCAACGTCACCATCCTGCGGAAGATGCGCGCCAACGCCGACATGGTGCCCACCGTGCTGATTGCCGGCGTGCTCTCGTGTGCGATGTCGCTGCCGTTCGCGCTCCCGTTCGATATTGCCCCGATCGACCTGCCCAACCTGCTCGCGCTCGGCGTGGTCCAGCTCGGCGTCGGCTGCCTGCTGATGGTGCTCGCCTCGCGCCACTTGCGCGCCGCCGAGGTGGGTCTGTTCGCCGAACTCGAAACCATCTTCGGCATCGCCTCCACCTGGCTGGTGATCGGCGAAGTGCCGGGCCGGCTGGCGCTCATCGGCGGCGGCACGGTCGTTCTCGCCCTCGCCGCCAACGAAGCCGTCCGCATGTTCACCGGCGACGGCAATCCCGACCCTCTGCAGGAAGTCGCGCAACCATGACCCAGCCCGCAACCGATCTCGCCTCTCGTCTCGAGGCCTGTTACGCCGCTGCGGTGCATGACGTCCTGCGCGCGATGGGCCACGAGCGATGTGTACTCCCCGCCGGCATCCGCGCGCTCGATCCGTCCCGGCGCTTGGCCGGCGAAGTCTGGACCTTTGGCGGCCACGTCGACACGACCCGCAGCGCGCACGACACGCTGCTGGCATGGACCGGCCTGCTGTCGAAAGCCCCGTCGGGCAAGGTGGTGGTGTGCCAGCCGAACACGCGCGCGCTCGCCTTGATGGGAGAGCTGTCGGCGGAGACACTGAAGTTTCGCGGCGTTCGCGGCTACGTCGTGGATGGCGGCTGCCGCGATACCGATGTCATTCTCGCGCTCGGCTTCCCGGTGTTCTGCAGCTTCAACACGCCGAGCGACATCGTCGGTCGCTGGGTGCCCGACCGCTTCGGCGAGCCGGTCACGATCGGCGACGTGACGATCCGCACCGGCGACTGGTTGCTCGGCGACCGCGATGGCGTGGTGATCATCCCCGGCGACATAGCCGCCGACGTCGTGACGCGCACCGAGCAGGTGCTGCGGCAGGAGAACAGCGTGCGCACCGCGATCCTGGAAGGCGTCGATCCGCAGGAGGCCTACCTACGATTCGGCAAGTTCTAGCAGGGGACGCCCACCCCCAGGCTCCGCTGCGCTGAGGTGAGGCCCACCCCCGGGCTGCGCTGCGCTTCGCCTTCCCCCTCGAGGGGGCGCAACATTCCTCGGGGAACCCTGCGGATGTTGCCTCTCTGGCCGCAAGCAGCGCAGCGACGACGGCAGGGCGCAGCGTGCTCGGGGGTGAGGCCAGGCACAGACAGTCCCTGCGGACTGTCTGTGCCTGCCGAACGACAGTGGCCTCCGGCCGTTGGCACCCTGTGGGCGCTGCAATCAACGTTTTCCCTCAGCGTCCGAACAGCTGCTTCACCGCCGTACCCACGCCTTTCGCCGCTTCGCCGGCGACTTCGCCGACACCGCGCACCACCCCTTCGACACTGACGCCGACGATCTCGCCGAGCGCGGACGCAACCCGTGTGGCGAAGTTCTCGTTCAACGAGTAGTTCGGATCGTCCAGGTTGCCGTCGAGCGTGAAGTGCACGGTGATGTTTTCCTTGCGGTCTTTCATGAATGCCACCAGCGCTTGGCGCGACAGACCGGCGAAGCCGCCATGACCCTCGGACGGGGCGAGCTCGAGGCCGTCGATTACCAGAGTGCCGGGGGCATTCAGCCGACGCTTTCGCACCGTCGCATCGAGATCCAGATCGATCGCGCCATGGCGCACACCGGTTTCGATCGCCTTGATCAGGTAGGGCTGGAAGGCGAGCAGATCGACGCCGCGAAGGCGCAGCGCAATCTTCGAATCGAGGTTCGAGAATTCAACCGTGCCGGCCAAGGACACCGTCCCGTTCTTCGCAACGCCCTTGTGCACGCCCTCCACCTTCAGGGTCGACCGCCCGGAGAGCGCCGGCAGGCGCAGATCGGTGAGCGACGCCTCGATGTGCTCCAGGCGCTGGAGCACGGCGGGCTGGCGCACCGACGCGTCGAAGAAGTCGATGGCCGCCGCGTGCAGTTCGATCTTGCCGATGGTGACCGCTGGCAGCGCAGCCGGCGTGCGGTCGGCGGCGTTGCGTTCGAGCAAGGCGGGCAACAGCTTCACCTTGCCGGCCCGGGTGCGGAACACCGACAGATAGCCACCCTCGACGCGAATCGTGTAAATGCGGATCTCGCCACCGATCAGGCCGCGCAGATCGGGCGTCACCACGATGCGCTCGGCCCGCAACTCATCGTCCGCCGGCCAGTGCGCCCGGTCCGACCGTACCCGTACACCGGTTAGCAACACACCGGTCCAGCCGATCGAGGTCGACCCCACCTCCGCCCGCGGACCGAGCGCGGCGATCACCTTTCCTTCCAGCGCCCGGGCACCGAGTTGCAGGCCGACGGCGATCAGCAGTGCGATCACGGCCAGCATGCCGCCGACGATAAGGAGAAGACGTTTCGACACGATTGGTGGTTCCTGCCGTTGAGACCGGACACAACACTACTCCTCCACCGACCACGACTGGATCGCCGATCCCGATTCGGAGGGAAAAGGCCGCCTTGCCCCAGTAGTAGAATCCATGCGTGCAATCGCATGTCGGAGATGCAATGACTGAGCTCACCGAGAAGGAAGCTCTCTTGGAGGCTTCCGGCTACAGATACCACTTCGACCGAATGATCTATTTCAATCGGGCGAAACGGCAAGCGTTGAGCCTGGAGTTCGTCGAGGATCACTCGCTCGACGAGATCCGCGATCTTGTCGATCGACTGCCGGCGGCAACCGGCTGGGCCTTCCATTTCAACGATCCGCCGTCCGATCGTGTAACGCGCGATCTCGCCGACGTTCTTGGCTGATGACGCCACGCAAAGTCGAGGATTTTCTTCGGGCGCGGTATTCGGAACTTTCGCCCGAGATCAAGAAAGTCCTGTTCCAGCTTCAGACCGATGTCGCCCATCTTCTCCTTGACGTCACACTCGGCCTCGAGCATCACGAACGCATTCAGATCGAACCGCGCGCCAAGGAATGTGAGAGCGCCATCGGCGCGCTACTCCGACGCATCGAAGGCTGAACGACGCCATCGATGCCCTCCTGGCCGGGAAGCCGATCGCCGTTGCCGAAACCACGACCGCCGGCTGCCCGATCCACTTTCCGGAACGCGCGCGCAAGGCGGAGCACGCCGCGATCTCCTACAGCGACACGATCGCGCCGCTCCTGCGCAAGAACTGCGTGACCTGCCATCGGACCGGCGGCGTGGCGCCCTGGGCGATGTCGAGCTACGAGAGGGTGCAGGGCTTCGCCCCGATGATCCGGGAGGTGATCCGCACCCGGCGCATGCCGCCGTGGCATGCCGATCCGCATTTCGGCAGCTTCATCGGTGACCGCTCGCTCGCGACCGACGACATGAAAGCGCTCGTGCACTGGATCGAGGCCGGCGCGCCACGGGGTTCGGGTCCAGACCCCCTTGCCGTGGCCGAAGCGCCATGGCCCGAATGGACCCTGGGCAAGCCCGATCTCGTGGTGGAGGTGCCGGCGTTCGATGTGCCCGCCATGGGTGTCGTCGACTACCGCTACCCGCGCTTGCCGAATCCGCTGGGTCGCGATGTCTGGGTGCGTGCCATCGAGATCATCCCTGACGCTCGGGCAGTGGTGCGCCACGTGCCGGCCGGACTCCGCGACTCGCAGGGACCGCAGACCGAGCAGGTGGCCCGGATCGCGGCCTTCGACGGCTACGCGCCGGGCAAGAACGCGTTCCGCTACCTCGACGACTCCATGGAGAAAGCGCGGACGGCACCGGCGCAATAGCCTGGTAACCATGAATGGTTGTTGCAACGCAGCGGAATATCCCGGGCTGGGATGCCCAAGCAAGAAATCCGGGTTTGTCGCGAAAAACTCATTTGCATGAAATCGCCGTGGGACTACTATCGGACTCCGCTTTAATCTATTGAAAAAGGAGATTTCCATGAACATCAAGACATCATTCGCGATGGTTTCCGTTGCTGCGAGCCTGCTGGTCGT
>JANMWG010000293.1:0-23270 GCA_031393885.1 Betaproteobacteria bacterium
TGACCGCTTGCTCGCACAAGCTGTTGCGCATCCTCAACGCCATGGCACGCACCGGCCAGCCTTGGAGTGACCAGTTCCATGGCCTCAGCGCTTGACTTGGAACACAGTTGCTCCAGGGGGCGCCCCGTCCTCGGGGGGCCCTGTGGGCGGGGCCCCTCCGCTTTTGAAGTCCCTTCGTTCAGCATCGCTGCGCTCCGGCTTCCCCCAGGGGGCGCAGCATTCCTCGGGGGCCCCTGCGGATGCTGCCCCTTCTTTCAGAGCAGTTCAGGTGATATCCATTGCCGCTTTGACCGGAGCGAAGGTGCGACGGTGAACGACTGTCGCCCCGTATCGGCGCAATGCCTCGAGGTGCGCCGGTGTCGGATATCCCATGTGGCGACCGAAGCCGTATTCGGGATGCGCCCGGTCGAGTTCTCGCATGGTCGCATCGCGCGCCGTCTTGGCCAGGATCGACGCGGCACTGATCGCGGCGACGGTGGCGTCGCCGCGGACGATGGCCCGGGATGGGCACGGGGCAACCGGACAGTGAAGGCCATCCACCAGCAGCAGGTCGGGAACGATGCCGAGGCCGGCGACCGCGCGTTCCATCGCCAGCAGGCTCGCGCGCAGGATGTTGAGCCGATCGATCTCCTCCACGCTCGCCTCGGCCACGGCCCAGGCGAGCGCATCGGCACGGATGATCGACGCCAGCGATTCGCGCCTGGCTGGCGTCAGCTTCTTGGAGTCGGCAAGGCCGGCAATCGGCCGTGCCGGGTCGAGAATCACGCAGGCGGCGACGACCGGGCCGGCCAGCGGGCCGCGTCCGGCCTCGTCGGTACCGGCGACCAGCGCCGCCGGGCTCATCGGGAGTTGCCGCCAAGCAATGCCGCCGGCACTGCGTTGGTTCCGTTGGAACGGCTACCGATCACCGGCACGACAGCATCGGCGGCGCGCTCGGCTGCGCCACGACGCAGCTGGTGATAGATGTGATCGAAGATGGAGATCTGGCGTTCGCGCACGAACTTGTCGCGTAACTGATTGATCAGGGCCTGGGCAAGGTTCTCGGGCGTGGCCGACTGCTGCAGGATCTCGGGCACGACGAACCGCCCCGCCAGGACATTGGGGAGGCCAACGTATGGCAGGTAGCGGCGCGGCCACATGAGGCGCCAGGTCAGCGCCGGCACCCGGTAGCTGATCACCATCGGACGACGCAGCAGCGCCGCCTCGAGCGTGGCGGTGCCCGACGCCACCAGCACGACATCGGCCGCGGTCATCGCCGCACGGGCGTGGCCGAACAGCACGGTGACCGGCAGGTCACCGGCATCGCAGTCGTACAGGGCCTGCTCGAACTGGCGGCGCGTCTCCCGGCTCGACAACGGCGCCAGGAAGCGCGCGTCCGGCAATTGCGCATGGACCCGCTTCGCCGTCTCGATGAACAACGCGGCGTGCTGGGTGAGTTCGCCCTGCCGGCTACCTGGCAGCATGGCGAAAACCGGCACACCCGAGGGCACCCGGAGTTGTTCGCGTGCGGCGTCGCGGTCGACGACTTCGGGCAGTTCGTCGGCGAATGGATGGCCCACGAATGTCACCGGGATGCCGGCGCGCTCGTACAGCGACGCCTCGAACGGAAACAGCGCCAGCACCCTGTCGGCGGCGCGCTTGATCCGCTCGATGCGTTCACCACGCCAGGCCCAGATCGACGGACTGACGTAATGCACCGTCGGAACGCCGGCACCACGCAGCGACTCCTCCAGTGCGAGATTGAAGTCCGGGGCATCGACACCAATGAACACGTCCGGGGGGTCTGCCAGCAGCCGTGCCTTCAAACCGCGCCGGATCGCGAGGATGCGGGGAACGCTCCGGGCGGCCTCCGCATATCCCCGCACCGACAGCGTTGCCATCGGATACCACGAGTCGAACCCCGCCGCCTGCATGGCCGCGCCACCGATGCCGAAAAATTGGGCCGACGGCAACCGCTTCCGCAAGGCGGCGATCAGCGGGGCCGCGAGCAGATCGCCCGACTCCTCACCCGCCACCATGGCAATCCTCACGCCAGCGTTCATGCTGCCTGACCCACCCCGGTGCCCATCATCGATGGTGGGCACCGCAGTGTCCGGCCTCTCCCGGCACGCGAACTGCCGCCCATCGGAGGTGGCAATCGGAAGGAAGCCACGGACCGGAGGGGCAACATCCGCAGGGTTCCCCGAGGAATGTTGCGCCCCCTGGGGAGCGAAGGGATACTCGCGAGCGAAGAGGCAGCGTCCGCAGGGTTCCCCGAGGATGTTGCGCCCCCTGGGGGAAGGCGCAGCGTAGCGAAGCCTCGGGGGGACATCACCTCACGATTCCACGGGTGCTGCGGGCGAGAAAATCGACCAGAGGTACCACTTCGGCACACTGCGCGACCTGCCCCGCCAGTGCGGACTTCGCTTCGTCGAGCGTCATGCCCGACCGATACAAAGTCTTGTAGGCCCGGCGGATGCCAGCGATCGCATCGGCGCCGAAACCGCGCCGCTTCAGGCCCTCGGCGTTGATCCCGTGAGCCTTGGCAGTATCGCCCTGTGCCATCACGTACGGCGGCAGGTCGTGCACCAGCACCGTGTTGATGGCGGTCATGCTGTGCGCACCGATGCGGCAGAACTGATGCACGCCGGTGAAGCCGCCCAGTATCACCCAGTCATCGATGTGGACGTGGCCCGCGAGCTGGGTGCAGTTGGCGAAGATCACGTTGTCACCCACCCAACAGTCGTGGGCGACGTGGACATAGGCCATGATCCAGTTATCGTTGCCGATACGGGTGACGCCCGCATCCTGCACCGTGCCGGCGTTGATGGTGCAGAACTCGCGGATCGTGTTGCGATCACCGATGTCGGTACGGGTGGGTTCGCCAGCGTATTTCTTGTCTTGCGGAGCATCGCCGATCGACGAGAACTGGAAGATGCGGTTGTCGCGGCCGATGCGGGTGTGACCGGTGACCACCGCATGGGCGCCGACCGTGGTGCCGGCGCCGATCTCGACGTGCGAACCGATGACCGCATAGGGCCCGATCCCGACCCCCTCGGCGATGCGGGCGCCGGCAGCGACGATGGCGGTCGGATGGATCATGCGCCGATGATCGAGGAAACGTCGCGCATGGTGCACATCAGGTCGGCCGAACTCGCCAGCGCACCATCCACCCGGGCCTCGGCCGAGAATTTCCAGATGCCGCGCAACTGTCGCAGCAGCGTGACGTGCAGCACCAGTTGATCGCCGGCGCCGACCGGGCGCTTGAAGCGGGCGTTGTCGATGCCGACGAAGTAGTACACCGAGTTGGCGTCGGCCTTGGTGCCGACCGTCATGAACGACAGGATCGCCGCGGCCTGTGCCATCGCCTCGATGATCAGGACGCCCGGCATCACCTTGTAGTGCGGAAAGTGACCGGCGAAGAACGGCTCGTTGATGGTGACGTTCTTGAGCGCGGTGATCTCCTTGCCGGGTTCGCACGAGATCACGCGATCCACCAGCAAGAACGGGTAGCGATGCGGCAGATATTGCAGGATCTGATGAATGTCCATGCCGTTCACGGCTTCTCCCTGGCGATAGCCTCTAGTCGGGCCCTGAGTGCGCGGACCGAATCGGCCAGTGCATCGAGCCGATTGAACTGCGCGAGATTCTTCATCCATTCACGGTGCGGCAGCGCCGGAAAGAAGCCGTCGTACACGCCGGCCTGCGTGATGCTCTTGCGCACCATGGTGCCGGCGGCGATCACGACGCCGTCGCAGATCTCGATGTGTCCGTGGATCATGGCGGCACCGCCGATACGGCAATGCGCGCCGATGCGGGCGCTGCCGGCGATCCCGGCGCAGGCGGCGATCGCGGTGTGCGCCCCGATCACGACGTTGTGACCGATCTGGATCAGGTTGTCGAGCTTGACGCCATCGCCGATCACGGTGTCATCGAGCGCCCCCCGATCGATGCAGGTGTTGGCCCCGATCTCGACATCGTCGCCGACGACCGCGCGCCCGATCTGCGGCACCTTGATCCACCGGCCCGACTCCTCGGCGATGCCGAAGCCATCACCGCCGATCACGACGCCCGCGTGCACCACGCAGCGCTCGCCCACGACGCACCGTCCATAGACCGTGACATTGGCCGCGAGGCGCGTGTCGGCGCCGATCCCGGCATGCTCGCCGACATGGCAGCCGGCACCGATCGACGCCCGGTCGCCCACCACAGCGCCCGCCCCGATGACGGCACAGGCGCCCACGGATGCGCTGGCGGCAATGCGTGCGCGGTCGTCGACGACCGCGGATGCATGCACCCCGGCAACCGCAACCGGCGCGGGATTGAGCAGTGCCGAGACACGGGCAAAATACGCATAGGGGTTGGCGCTGACGATACGGGGCAGGTTGCTGGCCGCACTATCGTCGGGACCGACGATCAAGGCGGAGGCGCGGGTCGTCTGCAGCGCGCCGCGATAGCGGGCATTGGTGAGGAACGAGATGTCACCCGGACCGGCGCCGTCGAGGGTGGCGATGCGCATCACCCGGGTGTCGGGGGCACCGACGAGTTCACCGCCGAGGCGCGCCTGGATGGCCCCGAGGGTATGGCCGCCGGCCGACGCGGTCATGACACGGGTACCTCCCGGAACATGCGCATGTCGCCGGCCACGGCTCCCAAAGGCGCTGCCCGCCGATCGGGGGGCAGCGACCCATGCGAGATCCGGTCGGCCGTCACTTGTCCACGAGCGCCTTGAGGACCTTCTCGGTGATGTCGATGCGCGGGCTGCGATACACGGCTTCCTGCAGGATCAGGTCGAATTTTTCCTGTTCGGCGATCTGCTGCACCACCTTGTTGGCCCGTTCGAGTACCTGCGCGAGTTCCTCGTTCTTGCGCAGGTTGAGGTCTTCGCGGAACTCGCGCTGAAGGCGCTGAAGGTCGCGATTGATGCGCGCGAGGTCGGCTTCCTTGCCGCGGCGCTCGCTCTCGGTCATGGTCACGCTCTCCTTCTCGAGGGAAACCTGGAGATCCTTGGCCTGTTTCACCATCTTCTGGATCTCCAGGTCGCGCGGCTGGAACTCCTTCTCGAGTTTCTTGAGCGCCCGCACCGCGGGTGCCGCTTCCTTGAAAATACGTTCGATGCTGACGAACCCGATGCGGGTCGCACCATCGTTGGCATCGGCGGCAAACGCGCTCACCAGCGAAAACGCACAAACAATTCCGATCAGTGTTTTCAAGATTTCCGTCTCCCGCCGGTTGGCACCGGCACCTCGTAGCATCAG
The DNA here is from genome assembly GCA_031393885.1 of Betaproteobacteria bacterium. Classification (GTDB taxonomy): domain Bacteria; phylum Pseudomonadota; class Gammaproteobacteria; order Burkholderiales. The sequence goes on from JANMWG010000293.1 coordinate 5,238, forward strand.
AAAATCGTACCCAGGGTGAACTGGATCCGCTGCAAACGGTCGCCGGGTTCCTTCTTGATGGGCACGCCGAGACTCAGTTTGAGCGGACCCACCGGCGAGAACCAATTGAGCGACAAGCCGGTGGACACGCGGACCTTGGAGAAATCGTAGGTGTTCGTGCCCACGACGCCCGCATCCACGAACGCCGAAAGCCGCAGGCTCTTGTCCTTGCCGGCGCCGGGAAATGGAAAATAATACTCGGCGTTGGCCAGGAACTGGCGATTGCCGCCGATAGCGAACCCGAACTCGTCGCGCGGGCCGATGGCATAGGTGGCGAAACCGCGCACGCTGTTCACGCCGCCGACATAATAATTCTTGTAGAACGGTAGCGGTTTGTCGCCGTATCCCGCCGCGTAACCGAACTCGAACCCGAGCTGGAGCGTGGTGTCGCGCGAGATCGGAAAGTATTGCTGGGCCTTGTAGGTGAGCTTGTAGTAATGCAGATCGCCACCGGGAAGCGCGGCCTCGGCCAGCACCCGGTGCAGCAGGCCGCGGGTCGGCGCGATGGTGCTGTCGCGCCCGTCTCGCGACCACCCGAGGGTGCCGATGATCGCCAGATTCCGGTTGCCGAAGGTATTGACGAAATCCTTGACCCGCTGCGCCGAGTTGGCGAAGGTCGTGATGTCGGTGTTCTCCAGCGCCAGGCCATAGTTGACCGTGTCGAGCTCGGAGATCGGCACCCCGAAGCGCACGCCGCCGCCATCGGTGTTGGTGATGTAGCTCGTCGTGCGCAGCGTGGTCGGGTTGAAGCGCCGCGAATACAGATCGAAGCCGCGGCTCACGCCGTCGTCGGTCCAGTAGGGGTTGGTGTACGACAGCGATATCAGCTTGTTGATGCGCCCGGTCTGCACATTCAAGGCGAGCGCATTGCCGGTGCCGAAAGCATTCTGCTGCGAGACCGACGCAGACAGGATGATTCGCTCGGCGCTGGACACGCCGACGCCGAACGTCAGGCTGCCCGTCGGACGCTCCTTCACCGTCATGTTGACGTCGACCTGATCGTTGGTGCCGGGCACCGGCGGATTCTCGACGTTGGCCTCGGAGAAGAACCCGAGCCGATCGACCCGCACCTTCGAACGGTTGAGCTTCTGCTGCGAATACCACGCACCTTCCATCTGCCTGAACTCGCGCCGCACCACCTCGTCTTTGGTGGTGGTATTACCGGCCACGTTGATGCGCCGCACATAGACCCGGCGCCCCGGATCGACATACAGCGTGAAGGCAACTTCGCGCTTGTCGCGGTCGATCTCGGGCACGGCGTTCACCTGCGCGAAGGCGTAGCCCTCGTTCGCCAGACGGTCGCTGATGAGCTTGGTGGATTCGGTGAGGCGTTCACGCGAGAACACGTCGCCGGTTTTGGTCTTGATGAGGCGCCGCAACTCCTCCTCCGGCACCAGCAGGTCGCCGGCCAGCTTGACGCTGGTGACACGGTACTTCTGGCCCTCGGTGAGATTGACGGTGATGAACACGTCGCGCTTGCCCGGACTGAGCGCCACCTGGGTCGAATCGATGTTGAACTCGAGATAGCCCTGGTTGAGGTAGAACGAGCGCAGCGTCTCGAGATCGCCGGAGAGCTTCTGCTTCGAGTACTGGTCGTTCTTGGTGTACCAGGTCATCACGCCCGGGGTGCGCAGCACCATCAGATCGAGCAGTTCCTTGTCACGGAACAGCTTGTTGCCGGTGATGTTGATGGTGCGGATCTTCGCGACCTCGCCTTCGGCGATGTTGAAGTTGACCGCGACCCGGTTGCGTTCGAGCGGGTTGACCGTGGTCTGGACATCGACGCCATACTTGCCGCGGGCAATGTACTGATTCTTCAGTTCCTGCTTCGCGCGTGCCAGCACCGCCTGGTCGAAGATTCGGCCCTCCTGCAGCCCGGACTGCCTGAGGATTTCGAGCAGCCGCTTGCGATCGAATTCCTTGGAGCCGCGCGAATCGACGCTGGCGATGGCGGGCCGCTCCTGCACCAGGACGATCAGAACGCCGTCTTCGCTGTCGAGCTGGACGTCCTTGAAGAAACCGGTGGCGAACAACTGCTTGATCGACGCCGTCGCGCGTTCGGCCGTCATGGTGTCGCCGACCTTCACCGGGAGATAGCTGAACACCGTGCCGGCATCGGTGCGCTGGATGCCCTCGACCCGGATATCGCGAATCTGAAAAGAATCGAATGCCTTGGCGGATGGAGCGTACGCGAGAGCGATCAGTATCGCGATAAGGGAACGCTTCATCCGTCAGGAGCCGCCGAACAGGCGATGTATGTCGTTGTAGATGGCGAATGCCATGAGACTGAAGAGAACGACCATGCCGACCTGCTGCCCGATTTCGAGTACTCGCTCGGACACAGGCTTTCCCTTGATGATCTCGACGAAATAGTACATCAAGTGCCCGCCATCCAGTAGCGGTACCGGCATCAGGTTGAGCACCCCGAGGCTGATCGAAATCAGGGCGAGGAACCCGAGGTAAGCGATCCAGCCCATCTGCGCCGACTGGCCCGCGTAGTCGGCGATGGTGAGCGGGCCGCTCAGGTTGCGCACCGAGATCTGGCCGGTGATCATCTTGCCCATCATGCGCACGGTGAATGCCGATGCCTCCCAGGTCTTGGCGACCGCCTCGCCGATGGCGTCGACCGGACCGAAGCTGACCTGCGTCAGGTAGCGCGCCATCGCGGCTTCGTCGACCTTGGGCCCGATGCCGAGCTTGCCGATCCGCGCACCGTTCTCCGCGACCGTTTCGGGTGTGGCCACGAGTGTTCTGGTGACCTCGCCCCGGACCACGTGCAGTTCGAGTGCTCGGCCACCGTGGGCCCGCACGATGCCGACCAGTTGCTGCCAATCGGCGACCGGGGTGTCGCCGATTGCGTCGATGCGATCGCCGACCTGAACCCCGGCCGCGGCGGCCACGCTGCCCTCGGCAACGTGCCCGATGACCGGTGGCAGCGGCGGCTGGAAGCGCTTCAACCCCGCGGCATCGAGAAAGTTCTCGTCCAGACTGTCGGTGGTCACGTGCGCGAAGTCGAGATGCCGCACATGGATGCTGCGATCGAGCGATTCGACCTCCAGCGTCACGGCGGCATGGTCGACCGCAACCTGCAGCAGGTGCCAGCGCAGCTCATGCCACGTATTGACCGGCGTGGTGCCGACGCGGAGCACAAGATCACCCGCGGCGAGTTGCGCCTGCGCCGCGGGCGTCCCGGCCGGGGGTTCGGCCATCGCCGGGCGCAGACCCGGAACGCCGTGCAGCATCAGCACCCAATACAAGACAACAGCAAGGATGAAGTTCGCGACCGGACCGGCAACGACGATCGCGAAACGCCGCCAGACGCTCTGGCGGTTGAATGCCCGATGGCGTTCGGCATCGGGCACCGGGGCCTCGCGCTCGTCCAGCATCTTCACGTAACCGCCGAGGGGAAACCTGCCGATGGCCCACTCGGTGCCGTCGGCGCCGTAGCGGCGTGTCCAGAGCGGTGCGCCGAAACCGACCGAGAAACGAAGCACCTTCACGTTGCACAAGCGCGCGACGAAGTAGTGCCCGAATTCATGGAACACGATCAGCACGCCGAGTGCCACGATGAATGCCAGCAGCGTAGAGAGCAGATGCATGGGGGTCTCCGGTAGTCGGTCGAAAATCGGTGGGGCGCCTGGCGCCTCAGCGAACGCCGCGGGTTCGGGGTGGAATCGCAGTGCCCGCCGGGCCGTCCCCAAGGGCACTGGCCCCTCGGAGGGGGTGGCGAAGCGTAGCGAAGCCTGGGGTGAGCGTGTCAGTGCCCGCCGGGCCGCCCCCAAGGGCACTGGCCCCCCATTGGGGGATAGCAACCGAAGGAAGCTTGGGGGGATGGTTCATCTGAGAGCTTGCCGGGCCAGGGCTCGCGCGGAGGCGTCGGCCGCGAGCACGCCCTCGATCGAGTGGACCGGCGCGTCGGGCGTGAGTTCAAGCACCGCTGCGATGGTGGGCGCGATCCGGTCGAACCGAAGATTGCCGGCGAGGAAGCTCTCGACCGCGCATTCATTGGCGGCATTGAGAGCGACGATGGCGGCGCCGCCGCGGGCCAGCGCCTCGTAGGCCAGACGCAGGCAGGGAAAGCGATCGAGGTCCGGCGCCTCGAACGACAGGTTCGCCGCGCGCACCAGATCGAGCGAGCCGACGCCGGCCGGGATGCGCTCGGGATATGCCAGCGCGTGCGCGATCGGCGTGCGCATGTCCGGGTTGCCCAGTTGCGCCAGCACCGAGCCATCCACGTACTCGACCATCGAGTGCACCACGCTTTGCGGGTGGATGACGACCTCGATGCGGTCGGATGGCGCGTTGAACAACCAGTGCGCCTCGATCACCTCCAGGCCCTTGTTCATCATGGTCGCGGAGTCGACGGAGATCTTGCGCCCCATCACCCAGTTCGGGTGCGCGCAGGCCTGGTCCGGTGTGATCGACGCGAACTGTTCGCGCGGCAGCGCGCGGAACGGCCCACCGGAAGCGGTCAGGATGATGCGGCGCACGCCCGCCGCATCGAGATCGCCGGCATAGCGAGCGGGCAACGCCTGGAACACGGCATTGTGCTCACTGTCGATCGGCAACAGGGTCGCCCCGTGCGTGCGCACCGCATCCATGAACACCGCACCCGCCATCACCAGCGCTTCCTTGTTGGCGAGCAGCACCCGTTTGCCCGCGCGGGCAGCGGCGAGCGTGGGGCCGAGTCCGGCGGCGCCGACGATGGCAGCCATCACGCTGTCGGCCTCCGGCGCCACCGCGATGCGGTCGAGACCGGTCGCACCGGACAACACCTCGCACTCGATACCGGCGGTGCGCAGGCGCGTGTCGAGTTCTGCGGCCGCAACCGGATCGAGCATGGCGGCGAGCCGCGGCCGATGTTCCAGGCATTGTTCGAACAGCCGGTCGACCTGTCGGTGCGCCGTGAGCCCGATGACGCGGAACCGGTCGGGATGCCGCGCCACCACGTCGAGCGTGTTGCGCCCGACGGTACCGGTGGACCCCAGGATACTCAGGCCGCGCATCGGCGAACCCTCACGGATGCCACAACAGCACGCTCGCCAGTGCCGCGAACGGCAGCGCGGCGACCAGCGCATCGATGCGGTCGAGTATGCCGCCGTGACCGGGGAGCACCGTGCCACTGTCCTTGACGCCGGCCTCTCGTTTCATCCATGACTCGAACAGATCGCCGAGGATGCCCAGCCCGGTCATGACCACGAAGGTCAGTAGCACCCGCCATTGGCCCAGATCGGGCATCAGCGAGTAGGCCGGCAGTGTCAGCAAGGCCCAGTAAAGAAGAACGGCAGCGCAGGCCCCGATCACGCCTTCCCAGGTTTTTCCGGGGCTCACCAAGGGCGCCAGGCGCCGTCGACCGAACCGCCGACCGACAAAGTAGGCCGCGGTATCCGCGACCCAGATCACCGCCATCACCGCCAGCAGGAGCAGTGGCATGCGCTGGAAGAACACCACCGCCAGCCACGCCGGCACCAGCACCAGCCAGCCGGCGATCGCCAGCACCAGCGGTCGGCGCCAGTGCCGCTGGCGCACGATCCACGGCAGGGCCAGCGCGACCCAGAACACGCAGGCGCCCGCCCAGATCGCAGTCATCCACGGCGCAGGTTCACCGCCGGTCAAAGGCAGGAGGAGCAGGCACGAGGCCGCCACGAGACCGGCGAACAGCAGCCGGTAACCGGGCGAGAATGCGGCCAGGCCCGCCCACTCCCAGGCGCCGATCGCGATCACCGCGGCCGACAGCACCGCCCACCAGGCGTTGGGCAGCAGCCACAAACCGGGCAGCAGGACGAGCAGGACCATGATCGCGGTCGTGATGCGCTGCCTCAGCATGGGCGCCGCCAGTGGCATCAGCGCCCGGCAACGTCGGAGAGCGCACGTGCGCCCTGGGCGGTGTCGGCCGTGGCTGCCGCGAGTTGTTCGCTGGTGCGCCCGAAGCGACGCTCACGGGTGCGATACGACAGGATGGCCGCCGCGAGCGCGCCGCGATCGAAATCGGGCCACAGGGTCTCGGTGAAATGGAACTCGGTGTAGGCGAGTTGCCACAGCAGGAAGTTGCTGACTCTTTTCTCGCCGCCGGTGCGGATGAACAGATCGGGCTCGGGCGCGTAGCTCATCGCAAGCCACGGCGCCAGTTCGGCTTCGGTATAGCGACCCGCGCGCGACGGGTCGGCCGCGGTCATGTGGTTGAGCGCCTGCAGGATGTCCCAGCGCCCGCCGTAGTTCGCGGCGATGGTCAGCGTGAGCTGGTCGTTGGCCGCCGTGCAGGCCTCGCCATCCCGGATCAGGCGCACCAGCGACGGCTCGAACGCGGACAGATCGCCGACGACCCGCAGCCGAACGTTGCTCTCGTGGAGGCGCGTGACTTCCTGCTCGAGGGCTCGCATGAAGAGCTGCATCAGCACCGACACTTCGTCCGGCGGGCGCCGCCAGTTTTCGCTCGAGAACGCGAACAGGGTCAGGTACTTCACGCCGGTCTCGGCACAGGCACGCACCGTGTCGCGCACGGTCTCGACGCCGCGACGATGTCCGGCAACGCGCGGCAGGAAGCGCTTCTTGGCCCAGCGCCCGTTGCCGTCCATGATGATCGCGATGTGCTGCGGCACATCGCCGGTGACCGGAATCTCGCTGGTGGAACTCGGGAAGAGACTCATCGCCAGCTCGGCCCGATAGCACCGGACCACGTCGAAGGAGACGCCAAGTCGCGACCAAGGGATTTCGAACGCAGGGGCAACGCAGAACGAAGCGGCGGCATCCGCAGGGTCTCCCGAGGATGCCGCGCCCCCTGGAGGGGGAAGCCGGCGCGCAGCGCAGGCTGAGGGGGAGAGTTGCTCATTTTATACCGCCAGCAGCTCGGCTTCCTTGGCGGCGAGCATGCGGTCGATCTCGGCGATGTTGCGGTCGGTGAGCTTCTGCACGTCTTCCTGGGCACGGCGCTCGTCGTCTTCCGGCACCGCCTTGTCCTTGAGCAGCTTCTTGAGCTGCTCGTTGGCCTCGCGCCGCAAATTACGTACGGCAACCTTGGCGTCCTCACCTTCACTGCGGACGACCTTCACGAGATCCTTGCGGCGCTGCTCCGTGAGCACCGGCATCGGCACGCGCACCAGGTCACCCATGCTGGAAGGATTGAGGCCGAGATCGGCGTCGCGGATGGCCTTCTCGATCGCGCCGCCGAGCTTCTTCTCGAATGGCGACACGCCGATGGTGCGGGCATCGATCAAGGTGACATTGGCGACCTGATTCAGCGGCGTGGGATTGCCGTAGTAGTCGACCCGGATGTGATCGAGCAGACCGGTATGCGCGCGTCCCGTGCGGATCTTCCCGAGGCCGCTGCGCAGCGTATCGAGGGACTTGAGCATCTTCTGCTCGGCGGAACTCTTCACGTCGGCGATCATCGGTATGGCTCCTCCTGCGATCGGATCCGCTGCCGGGTTTCAGGCGTGGACCCGGGTACCTTCGTCCTCACCGGTGACCACCCGCTTGAGCGCACCGGCCTTGAATATGCTGAACACGTTGATCGGCAGTTTCTGGTCGCGGCACAGGGTAAGCGCCGTTGCGTCCATGACCTTGAGGTTGCGGACGATGGCTTCGTCGAACGTAAGTTCGCGATAGCGGGTGGCGTCGGGATGCAGCTTCGGATCGGCGGTGTACACGCCATCGACCTTGGTGGCCTTGAGCACGATGTCGACGTTCATCTCCATCCCGCGCAGGGCCGCCGCGGTGTCGGTGGTGAAGAACGGGTTGCCGGTGCCGGCGGCGAAGATGACCACCTTGCCCTCTTCGAGGTAACGCATGGCCTTGCCGCGGATATACGGCTCGGCCACCTGTTCGATGTTCAATGCCGACTGGACCCGGCACGACAGACCGACGCCGCGGATCGCATCCTGCAGCGCGAGGGCATTCATGACCGTGGCAAGCATGCCCATGTAGTCGGCCGTCGCCCGATCCATGCCCGCGGCGCCGAGCGCCACGCCGCGAAAGATGTTGCCGCCACCGATCACGACCGCCAGCTCAACGCCTAGACCCACGACCTCGGCGATCTCGGAGACGATACGCTCGATCACGACACGGTTGATGCCGTAGCTGTCATCGCCCATGAGCGCCTCGCCCGACAGCTTGAGCAGGATGCGCTTATATACCGGCGAGGCCATGGCGGGACTCTCAGCGAGCCGCTGCCGCAGCCGCCTGGGCCGCGACTTCCGCGGCGAAATCGGACGACTTGCGCTCGATGCCTTCACCCACGACGTAGAGCGTGAACGCGTTGACCGATGCCGACCTCGCTTTAAGCAACTGTTCGACCTTCAGCTTGTCGTCCTTGACGAACGGCTGGCCGAGCAGCGTCACCTCCTTGAGATACTTCTGGACACTGCCTTCGACCATCCGCGTGACGATGTCGGGGGGCTTTCCCGATTCGGCTGCCTTTGCGGTGGCGATGTCGCGCTCCTTGCGGATCAGATCTTCATCCACCTGCTCCCGCGACAGCGCAACCGGTTTGGCGGCCGCGATGTGCATGGCGAGATCGCGGGCCAGCGCATCATCACCACCGCTTACGTCGACGAGGACACCGATCCTGGCACCGCCATGAATGTAGTGGGCCAGCCGGCCAACCGCGACCATGCGCACGAACCGCCGGATCGAGACGTTCTCGCCGATCTTGCCGACCAGCGCCGTGCGGGTGTCCTCGACGCTCTTGCCGTCGATCGACAGCGCCGACAACGCCGCCACATCAGCGGGACCCTGTGTTGCGGTCGATTCGGCCAGCCGCGCGACGAAGGCGGTGAAATCGGGGTTCTTGGCGACGAAATCGGTTTCGCAATTGATTTCGATGATAGCCCCGAGCTTGGCGTCCGCGGCAATCCAGGTGCCGACGATCCCCTCGGCGGCGATGCGGGCCGACGCCTTGGCCGCCTTGTTGCCGAGCTTGACGCGCAGGATTTCCTCGGCCCGGCCAAGATCCCCCTCGGCCTCGCTCAGCGCCTTCTTGCATTCCATCATCGGCGCGTCGGTCTTCTCGCGCAGTTCCTTAACCATGGACGCGGTGATTTCCGCCATGTCGTCTCCCAGATGCTCAGTCGTGTTGCGGCGGGTGGCCGGCCCGCGGGGAACACCGGGCGCCGCAAGACGCGGCCGCCCGGATCGACGCCACTTCGCGGCGAGCCTTACTGCACGGCTTGTTCTTCGCTCGTTTCGACCTCGACGAACTCGTCGCTGATGATGTCGCGCACCACCTGGCTACGCCCTTCGAGAATGGCATCGGCGGCACCGCGCGCGTAGAGACGGATCGCGCGGCTCGAATCGTCGTTGCCGGGGATGACGTAGTTGACGCCATCGGGCGAGTGGTTCGAGTCGACCACGGCCACCACCGGGATGCCGAGCTTGCCGGCTTCCGTGATCGCGATCTTGTGGTAACCCACGTCGATCACGAACAACGCATCGGGCAATCCGTTCATTTCCTTGATGCCGCCGAGGCTGCGATCCAGCTTCTCGCGCTCACGCTGGAAGGTGAGCGCTTCGCGCTTGGATATCTTTTCGATCGAGCCATCGGCGACCATGGCATCCATGTCGCGCAGACGCTTGATCGAGCCCTTGACGGTCTTGAAATTGGTGAGCATGCCGCCCAGCCAGCGATGATCGACAAAGGGCACGCCCGCACGAACCGCCTCTTCGCGAATGATCTCGCGCGCCTGACGCTTGGTGCTCACGAACATGATCGTGCCCTTGTTCGCCGCGAGCTGGTGCACGTACTTCATCGCGTCCTGGTACATCGACAGCGTCTTCTCCAGGTTGATGATGTGAATCTTGTTGCGATGGCCGAAGATGTAAGGTGCCATCTTCGGGTTCCAATAACGGGTCTGGTGGCCGAAATGCACCCCCGCCTCCAGCATCTGACGCATGGTCACTGACATGAAAACTCCCGCTCGATCTTCCAGGTTGGGCCTCCACCCGCCGAACCATGCACCCCGGATTCGGGCGCAGGCACCTTGGTGACTTCGAACGAAGCGATGCGCCTTGAACGACATGGAGCACTTCGAAAGAAGCCGTGCGAGTGTGCGAATTTCCCGTTTTCCTCGCCTGCCGCCTCCGGAATGCGCGCCAAACATGCTGCCGTCGGCCAACACACCCCCAAGGGACTGCCGGGAGGGAAACGAGATAACCCAAGAGTTTACCGTGCGAAGCGTTCGATCTCAAGCCAATGCTGCCAATGCGGGGCCTGACACCCGCATCCCCGGTAGCGCCGAGGGGTGGCGAAGCGACGCAGGCCTCCGGGGCATCCCGCTGGTTCAGCGATTTGCCGGGTTGAAACGGCCCCGAAGGGCTCGCAGCCGGTCGAGCAGCCGGCCCGACAACTGCGGCTCGGTAATCTTCGCGGGCTCGACCTTCTGCGCCACCCTGGTCAGTTCGGGCGTCGCCTTGTAGGCGTGGTACCGGTTCAGGGCAGCCTCGACATGACGCACCAGTTGCTCCTGATTCACCGGTTTGCTCAGGAAGCGGTAGATCTGCGCCTCGTTGATCAGATCGATCAGGAGTTCGGCATCGGCCGCACGCGTCACGGCGATGGTCAGGATTTGCGGGTACTCCTGCTTCAGGAGATGCACCAGGGTGCGAATCTCGGTGCTGGCAGCCTCGAGATCGACCACCAATACGGCAACCTCATGCTGCCCCAGCAACCCGACGGCCTGATCCACGCTGGTCGCCCGTACCACCCAGTTGCGCTTGCCGAAGGCGTCCAGCAGTTGCGGCGCAAGCTCGTCCGACGGGTCGAGCGCCAGGATCGCCTCGTCGAACTGCGGCGGCGTCGGCATCTGCCACGCCGGCACGTCGGGAATGCCGTTGGCGACGCCGACCGCCTCGGCCACGACGCGCTGGATATCCTGCGCATCCCAGGGCTTGTTGATGAAGCGCCACACCTCGCCCTCGTTGATCGAGCCGACGATCGAGGCCAGATCGGAATAGCCGGTGAGCAGGATGCGGACGGTACGCGGCGACATCTCGCGCACCAGCCGCAGCAGTTCGACGCCGAGCATGCCGGGCATGCGCTGATCCGACACCAGCACCTGCACCGGCAGCCGCTTGATCATTTCCAGCGCCTTCACCGGATCGTCCGCGATGTGCACCCGGTAGTGTGGCCGGAAGATCGCACCGAGCGCCGTCAGGATACGGACCTCGTCATCGACGAACATCACCACCGGGCGCGTGTCGTTGCGGCCTCCCGTGCGCAGCGGCGCGACAGTGGCGCCCGGCCGGGTCACCGACGGCACCGATGCCTCGCCCGCCCCGGTCACCGCGCGTTGAGCCCGGATCGCGCGCAGGACGCCGGGCTGCAAGGTCGGCGGCGCCGCGGCTGGCGGCACGTCCGCCAGCAGCTTGTCGCCCAGGGCGGACTGGACCGCCTGTTGGTACTCTCGGGCCGACTGGAAACGGTCGAGCGGGTCCTTGGAGATACCGCGCAGGACGATCGGGTCGAGCCGGGCCGACAGCAACGGATTCAGGGCCGAAGGCGGCGCCGGCGTCTCGGTGAAGACGCGATGCATGATGACGGCGTTGTTGGGCCCCTCGAACGGACGCTTGCGCGTGAGCAGCTCGTAGAAGATGACCGACACCGCATACAGGTCGGTGCGCTGGTCGGCTGTCTCGCCGGCGAACTGCTCCGGCGACATGTACGACGGGGTACCGATCAGGTCGCCGGTCTGGGTCAGATTCGACGACTCGATGCGCGCAATACCGAAATCGGCCACCTTGATAACGCCTTCGCGACTCACGATCAGGTTGGCCGGCTTCACGTCGCGATGGATCACGCCCTGCCCGTGGGAATAGCCGAGCGCCGCCAGCACCTGCAGGACGATGTCGCAGACCTTGTCGGGTTCGCCCCGGAAGTCCTCCGCCTGGAGAAACGCGGCGAGCGGCCGCCCGAACACGCACTCCATCACCAGATAGACGAGATCACCGTGCTCGCCGGCGTCGTACACGGCGACGATGTTCGGATGCTGCAGGCGACCGGCCGCGCGCGCCTCGATGGCGAACCGCGACAGGATGGCAACCGACTCGCTGGCATCGAGCCGGGCCTTGTCGACCACCTTGATCGCCAGCGTGCGCTCGATCACCGGGTCGTAGGCCTGGTAGACGGTCGCCATGGCCCCGGCGCCGAGCACGCCGCGAATCTCGTATTTACCGATGCGTTTCGGGAGCGGCGGCATCGCGTGTAGCTATGCGGCAGCAGGGTCGGCTACCGCCGCCGAAACGATCGGCAACGTAACCGTGAAGCGGGTCCCGACGCCCACCTTCGATGCCACGGTGATGCGCCCGCCATGCTGCTGGATGATCTTGTAGGCGATCGACAGCCCGAGTCCGGTGCCCTTGCCGACCTCCTTGGTGGTGAAGAACGGATCGAAGACCTTGGACAGGACGTCGGCGGGAATGCCATGCCCGTTGTCCTGCACCTCGACCACGACATTGTCGCCCGCCCGGCGCACCGACAACACTACGATGCCGCCCTTCTCCGGCGTCGCCTGGGCGGCGTTGGTGATGAGGTTGAGAAACACCTGGTTGATCTGCGACGGCGAACACGACACCAGCGGAATCTCGTCGAAGCGCTTGCGGACATCCTTGTCCTTGATGACAAGGCGCGCGATCTGCAACGTGCTCTCCAGCCCATCGCGCAAGTCGAACTGCGCGAGCCGATTGCGGTCGAGGCGACTGAAATCCTTCAGGTTCGACACCAGTTCGGAAATCTGCCCGATCCCGTACAGGCCATCCTTCACCAGGCCTTGCAACGTGACCAGGACCTCGTGCTCGCGGAGCGTCTCCGCGACCGAACTCACCCGCGCGAACTGCGCGCCGATCTGCGACTCGGTGGTGTCTCCGCCTTGCAGCAAGTCGAGCAGCGTGGTGGTTTCATCGAACAGCGCCGACAGTTCCGGCAACTGCGTCGTGACCGTCTCGAGACTCGACTTGACGTAGGCGAGCGGTGTGTTGATCTCGTGGGCCACGCCCGCGACCATCTGCCCGAGCGAGGACATCTTCTCGGTCTGCACCAGCATCGCCTCGGATTCCTTCAGGTGCCGCAAGGCGTCCGAGAGCTCGCGCGTCCGGGCCGCCACGTTCTGTTCGAGGGTCTCGTTGGCACTTTTCAGCCGGGCATTCACGTCGTTGATCACGCGGTAGCTGCGAAAAAGCTGCAACGCGAAATAGCCGAGCGCGATCAGCAAGGCGGCCGAGAAGGCGATGAGATAGACCCGGTAGAGTTCGCGCTCCTCGAGCTGGCTGCGGAACGACTGGGCGAACAATCCGCCGAGGGTGTCGGTGCGCGGCGCCGTCGGGAAGAAGTAGAGCTTCTGGAACGATTGCTCGCGCGGCTTCTCGGCATCGGCGAGCTGGCGCAGCCCGTTGACCACCGCGGCAACCGGTTCGCCCACCTCGCTACCCATGGCGCCGGCGGCGCTCTCGAGCAATCTGGTGGCGGCCTCGACGCGCCCGCGGGCGCCGGCATCGCCAAGCGAACTGAACTCGACCACGGTTGCGGCCAGGCGGTCCACGGCCTCGCGGGCCTCGACCAGCAACGTCGGCGGCACGCGCGACACCTCCTTTGCATCGCGCATGCGGGTCTGGGCCCGTGGCAACGCATCGAGCACATTGCGCACCGCGCCGCGGAAGACACGCGCATGAGTCCGGTAGTCGTTCAGCATCCGCAGCTTCTGGTCGTATAGCGTTACCAGCGCGGCCACATCGGCGACGAGAACGGCATCGTCGATGGTACGCGCCGCCGATGCCAGGCCGTCGAGATCGCGCGCGACCTGATCGCGCACCACCGGCGGGCCATCGTCCTTGGCCAGGGTCTCGCTGCGGGAACGCAGCAGCGATTCATTCCATTTGCCGTCGGTGGCCTTGAGGTTGCGCAGGTGTTCGTTGACCCGCACCTGCCGTGCGAAATCCACCCCTTCGGTCTTGTAATACAGGAACCCGAGCAGCGCCGCTAGCGCCACGGCCAGCAGGATCAGCAACACGCGGCGCACGGGATTCATGCAGTCTGGCGCCCAGGGGTCATATCAGTCGGTCGCAGTCGGTCTAGCCACCCGGCGATTGTACCGATGCGACCGGCGTTGGTCAGACCCTCTAACCCGCCGGGGCGTGTCCCGTCGGGGCGGCAAGGCATCCCTCGGCACGCTGCTGCCCGCCGGATCCATGGTCGTCGTCAGTGACTGGTCCGCCGCGCCGGCGCAGTGCTCTGCAGTCCGCGCGACGCCAGGAGGGTGACCGCCACCCCGACGAGCGCGATGATGCCGAGCGTGATGAAGGCCCACTCGGATGAGCTGGTGGCGGTGCGGATACGGCCGATGAGATCGGGGCCGAAGTGTCCGCCCAGATTGCCGACCGAGTTGATCCACGCGATGCCGGCCGCCGCGGCGCTGCCGGTCAGGAAAGCGGTGGGCAGCGCCCAGAACGTGGCAACGAACGACAAGATGCCCGAGGTGACCAGGGTGAGGCCGATCATCGACGGTATCGGCGCCTTGCCCACAGCCGCGAGCACGAACAGACCGCCTACGGCCACGAGCAGCGACAGGGCGACGTGCCAGCGACGTTCACCGGTGCGATCGGAATGACTGCCGACGACGACCATAGCCACCGCGCCAATGCCCCAGGGAATCATGCTGAGCAGGCCGACCTTGAGGAAATCTTTCTTGTCGACCCCGAGCTCCTGAATGATCGTGGGCATCCAGAAAGTGACCGCATAGAAACCGATGACGCCGGAAAAATAGACGAACGCGTAGGCCCACACGCGGCCATTGCGGAAGGCGCCCATGATGTTGTGCGGCCCGCCGCCGTGTGCCTTGTCGGCATTGTCGGCAGCCACCTTGGAGATCACGAGTTCGCGTTCCTGATCGGACAGCCAGGTTGCCTTCTGCGGGCCATCATCGAGAAGAAACAGGACGAGGATGCCGAGGATCACCGACGGCAGCCCTTCCAGGACGAACAACCAGTGCCAGCCGCGCCAGCCGCCGATGCCGTCCATGTACTGCATGATCGCCCCGGACAGCGGCGACCCGAGCACATTGGCGATGGCGATGGCGGTCATGAACAACGCCACGGTTCGGGCGCGGCGCTCGCCCGGATACCAGTAGGTCAGGTAGAGGATGATGCCGGGAAAGAAGCCCGCCTCTGCCACGCCGAGCAGGAACCGCAACGCGTAGAAGCTGAACTCGACGTTGCCGAGCCCGAACAACCCGGGCAGCGGGCCCCATGGAATGACGTCGACGAACGCGAACGCAGTCGAGATGATGCCCCAGGTAATCATGATGCGGGCTATCCACAGCTTGGCGCCGACCTTGGCGAGGATGACGTTGCTCGGCACCTCGAAGAAGAAATAGCCGAAGAAAAACACGCCGGCGCCGAAACCATAGATGGCGTCGGAGAACGCGAGATCCTTCGCCATCTGCAGTTTCGCGAAACCGACATTGACGCGGTCGAGGAAGGCAACGATGTACAACAGGAACAGGAACGGGATGAGGCGGGCACCGACCTTCTTGAAGGTCGATTCCTCGAAATCGGGCGAAACCAAATCGGGCGAAACCGTCTGCGTGGGCACGTCAATCCCCTCCCCTGATGATGATTTTTGTGCAGCGGTGAGGCTGCAATGCAGCTGTCGCGAGCAACATCGCGCACTACCCGTTCTGGCGGGCGAGCGCATTGTAGGGATGCCAGACCGGGTTTGGCTACTACTCTGCCGACACTACTCTGCCGATTCCCGTGCCCGGCCCGGGCCCGCGACGGCGTCTGAACGGCTGCCGACGGGATATGATGCTGCGCGAGCGCACCGTGCGGCACACCCGATCGGCTTTTCGGCGTCGACTCAGACTGCCACTTCAGTGGAGCACGCATGGACGAGATGACCTGGGATGCCACCACCGCGACGCGGCGCCTCGCGGGCTTGCCAGAGCCGGAGCCGCTGCATCCCGACCTCGCCGCCTGCATCGTGCGTCGCCCCGGGCGCCTGGCGTCGCTGGAGCACCCGCTGATCGTCCAGTCGCCCTACATCCCGCCGCTCGCGAGCTACGTCAACGGCCTCTATACGTCGCTGCTCCAGAGAGCCGACGCGTTACTGGCGAGCGGTGTCCACGATCAGTGGCTCGACCTGCATGCGCGGCAATTCCGGCTCAAGGTCCTGGTCGATCATGCCAACCGGATCGACCACGGCATCTACTGGGACCTGCTGGCGGCCCTGTTCCGGCGCGAGTTGCCCGTGACCGACGATGCCGAAGCGCGCTGGGCCCGGGCACTGGATTGCGACAAGCCGATGCGCTCGCGCTTCATGACCCGTTCCGAATCGCTCGCCTTCGAACAACTGCCCGCCACGGTCGACGCCTGGCACATCGTTCCCGCCGACCCCGGTCTGACCGTCCTGGGGGCGTTCCTCGATCGTGCGGCCGCCGACCGTTTTCTCGCGATGATGGCAGCCCGCCTCTCGCGGCCTGCGACCGAATTCGCGTGTCGGGCAAGCTCTCTGGCCCGCAAACAGGTGCTTGCCCTGACCACCTCGCGCGGCATGCCGGAACTGCTGCTGACTCTTTCGGCACGAACATTCGCCATCCCGTAAGTTGCAAGTCGCGTAAGTTGCAAGTCGCGATCGGGACCGGCATCCCTCCTGAATCCGTGACCGCTATCAGATCGACGAGATAGTGGTGTTGACTTTAACGACACTAACTGAAAATTGCCCCAATGGCGATTGCCGAACGTCACCGAGCATCGCAGCGGCGGGCATTACGACGCGCATGTTCGCCGATTCGGCTACGCGTTGGCGATTTCAGCCGCACCGGCCCACGCCGCGACTCGCGCGCTTGGCGCGGTGTGCGTTTTTCTGGATCCGTGATCTCACGGTCAGGCGCTCTGGCGTTGCTACGTCACGCCGATGCCGCTGCTTCTGAGCGAGGTGTTCATCCGGAGGAACACCTCGGCGTAACAGATGTCTCAACGATCTCCCCGCACCATAAATTCAACACGATCAAGCACGACGCCATCGCCGTCGAGCAACTGCAACTCGTGCCGGCCGGGACGCGGTCGCCACAGACCTCCGTCGGCGGCGGATAGCGATTCGCCGTCGACTCTCCACACCAACGGCGGTGCGTGCGTGGTGGCGATGAATCGCACCCGCTGCACCGCATCCGGAATGTCAGGATCGACCGCGAGAATGGCGCCGTCGCCAGGATAGGCGATACGCGCACCCGCGCCGCCCGGCGGCTTGATCACGATCTCGGCCACTTCGGTTCCCCTGAGGAACAGTTCGTCGCGAGCGGCCTCGACCGCCGGCACGAAACTCACCCGCATCAGGACCACGTCGGCCGGTCGCGCCGGCGCCGACACCTTCGCCTCCCCCCGGTGCAGGCCATTCATGATGTCCAGCCACGCGGGCGCCGCCCCGGCGACCCCCGACACATCGTGCATCGGGCTGCCGTCGAAATTGCCGACCCAGACCCCGACGGTGTAGCGACGCGAAAAACCGATGCACCAGTTGTCGCGCATGTCCTTGCTGGTGCCGGTCTTGACCGCCGTCCAGAATCGGGGCGACAGCGGACTGTCGAGACCGAAGGTGACACTGCGCGCGGCGCGGTCCGCGAGGATGTCGCCGATGACATGGCTCGCGTCGGCGTCCATCACCCGCGCCGGCCGGGCGGGCGGTGCGGCCTGCAACCGCGCCTTCGACCACCATCCGCCATTGGCCAGCGACCGGAAGGCGTTCGCGAGCTGCCACAGGCTCACATCGGCCGAGCCCAGAGCGAGCGAGAACCCGTAGTAGTCACCCGATTCGACGACACCATCGAAACCCAGGTCGTGCAGACGCTCGGCGAAGCGGTCGGTCCCCACCAGCATCAGCGTGCGCACGGCGGGAACATTGAGCGAGCCGGCCAGACTGGTGCGCACCGACGCGAGCCCGCGGAACTCGCGGTCGTAATTCTGCGGGACATACAGGCCCGCCGGGGTCACGAGATTCGCGGGCGAATCGTCGAGCAG
>JANMWG010000044.1:0-2648 GCA_031393885.1 Betaproteobacteria bacterium
CCTTTGTCGGCCGCCATCGCCGGCTGCGGCTGGACGATGCCTGGTTCCGCGTCGACCTGCTGTTTTTCCATCGCCGGCTGAAGTGTCTGGTGGTCATTGACCTGAAGGTGGGCCGCTTCAGCCACGCCGATGTGGGCCAGATGCAGCTCTATCTGAACTACGCGCGCGCCCACTGGATGAAGCCGGGCGAAAACCCACCCGTCGGCCTGATCCTGTGTGCCAGCAAGGGCGCCGCCGAAGCGCACTACGCGCTGGAGGGTTTGCAGAACAAGGTGCTGGCGGCTGAATACCAGACGGTACTGCCGGATGAGCAGCTGTTGGCGGAGGAGTTGCAGCGGTCGAGGCGAGCGCTGGAACAGCGGCGCTCGGCAACGCCTGCAAACGAGGGTTCCGAATGACAACCAGTCTGAACGTGTTCGCCGGCCAAGGCAGTGACACCCGCCACCTTCCATTGGCCCAGGTCGCGTCCTCTGTCAGACGCAACGTGGCGATCTATCCCGCCTTCACCTACATCGAGTCTGGCGTGCGCAGCTTTCACAAAGGCAACTTCCGCCGCCGCAGCCTGACGGGTGACCTTGGGACGAGCAAGACGAGATGAAGGTCATCAAGGACAAGTCAGCAAAACCGGTCGCAAACCGGAGCGCTCTCAAGGCCCGGCTGGCAACCCTTGACCCGGCGACCCTGATCGGGCTGCTGCATGACCTTTATGCGGCCAGCAAGGACAACCAGGCCTTCTTGCATGCCCGCTTTGACTTGGGCGACGACATTCTCAAACCCTACAAGGCCACCATAGAGCGCTGGCTTTCACCGGATGTGTTTCGAGGCCAGGACGTCTCGGTTTCCAAGGCGAAAAAGGCCGTCGCAGACTTCAAGAAGGCCGACGGTCAACCCGTCGGCCTGGCTGAGTTGATGGTGTTCTACTGCGAGCGCGCTGCTGGTTTCAGCGCCGATGTCGGCATGGACGACGAGGTGTACTTGAGTGCATTGATCAGCATGTTCGGTCAGGCGCTGAGGGCGATCACGGGCTTGCCGGTGAAATTGCATGAGGGCATGTTCAACCGGTTGAGGAACGTTCGGCGTATCGGCTGCGGCCTGGGATACGGCGTGGGTGATGGCCTGGACGCGCTGTGGAGCGACCATGGCCTTGCCTGACGAGCGTGAAGAACTGGCGACGCTTCGCGCCGAGAACGCACGCCTGATTGGACTGCTGGTGGCGCATGGCATTGCTTGGCGAGCGCCGGCGACAGCACCGACCGCCGCCGATGCCACATCCGATGCCACAGCCGATGCCGACCTGGATCTGTCACGCTTGTCGACCGCCGAGAAGGTCGCGCTGTTCGGGCGTTTGTTCCGTGGACGGACGGACGTCTACCCGGTGCGCTGGGAGAGCAAGAACAGCGGCAAGTCGGGCTACGCGCCGGCCTGCGCCAACGAGTGGCGCGCCGGCGTCTGCGAGAAGCCTCGCATCAAGTGCGGCGACTGCAGCAACCGGCTGCTGATCCCGTTGACCGATGGCGTGCTCTACAAGCATCTGGCGGGTGACCACACCGTGGGCGTCTACGCGCTGATGCCGGACGACACCTGCTATTTCCTGGCAGTCGACTTCGACAAAGCGGACTGGCGCGACGACGCACTGGCTTTCATGCACTCCTGCCGTGAGCTGGGAGTTCCGGCCGCGCTGGAAGTGTCACGGTCCGGCAACGGCGCCCACATCTGGATCTTCTTCGCCGGCAGGGTTTCTGCCCGGGATGCCCGGCGGCTGGGCACGGCCGTCATCAGCCACACCTGCGCCCGCACCCGCCAACTGACACTGTCGTCCTACGACCGGCTGTTTCCCAACCAGGACACGATGCCTTCTGGTCAGGGCGGCAGCCCTGCGGGCTCCCGGGTCGGCGGTTTCGGCAACCTGATCGCCCTGCCCTTGCAGAAGCGGCCGCGCGAGACCGGCGGCAGCGTCTTCGTCGATGACGCACTGCGTGTCTACGCCGACCAGTGGGCTTTTCTGGCAGGTGTCCAGCTGATGGCGCCGCACGACATCGAGCCGACCATCCTGCGCGCGACTGGCGGTGTGCATCCACTGGATGTGACCTTTGTCGAGGAGGAAGACCTCAAGCAGCCCTGGAAGCGTACGTTTGCGGCAAACGGCAAGCTGCCCGGCACCATGCCCGTGGCGCTGACGGTGACGCTGTCGAACCTGGTGTACTTCGAGAAAGCCCAGCTGCCGCAGGCGCTGGCCAATCGGCTGGTCCGGCTGGCCGCCTTCCAGAACCCTGAGTTCTACAAGGCGCAGGCGATGCGCATGTCGGTCTGGGACAAGCCGCGAGTCATCGGCTGCGCCGAGAACTACCCGCTGCACATCGCCCTGCCGCGGGGTTGCCTGGAAGCAGCGCAAGACCTGCTGCACGACAACGGCATCCGCTGCGACCTGCGCGATGAGCGCTTTGCCGGTGAGCCACTCGATGTCAACTTCTCGGGAACGCTGCGACACGACCAGGCGGCGGCGGTGGCCGCCATGCTGAAGCACGACGCTGGCGTGCTGTGCGCGCCGACAGCCTTCGGCAAGACCGTCGCGGCCGCGGCCCTGATCGCGCGGCGAGGCGTCAACACGCTGGTGCTGGTGCACCGCACCGAACTGCTCAGGCAGTGGC
>JANMWG010000350.1:0-4539 GCA_031393885.1 Betaproteobacteria bacterium
CAAGCAGGGCCGCTACACCAGCTTCCTGTCCGAGGCCACGGCCTTGCCCATGATGTACATGCCCGATGCGATACGCGCCACGCTGGAACTGATGGAGGCACCGAGCGACAAGGTGCGCGAACGGGGCTCCTACAACCTGGCCGGTATCAGCTTTACGCCGGTGCAGATTGCGGCGGCCATCGCTCGGCATATTCCGGGCTTCAGCCTGAAGTGCGAGCCCGACTTTCGCCAGGCCATCGCCGATAGCTGGCCGCGCTCCATTGACGACAGCGCCGCACAGGCCGACTGGGGCTGGCGGCCACACTACGACCTGGACGCCATGGTGCGGGACATGCTGGAGAACCTGCGGCCGCGGTTGATGGCGTAATTCAGCGCAACGCGCACGCATGGAAAGAAGCGTTGCCCATCAGCGATGCCAGCGCCCGCATCGAAGGCGACAGCCTGGCCGCCATCAAAACCCGCGTGCACCGGGCTAAACAACGGCTGCGCGGCCTGCTGCAAGCCACCATCGACATGGAGACCCGCAATGGATAACGACGACGATTTGGACGCCCTGTGCTGCAGGCAGCTCTGCGGCCCCAGCCCGGCTTTACCCAGCGTGTGATGCACAACCTGCCCTTAGGTCCCGCGCCGGTTAAGCGCTGGAGCCGCTGGCGCTGGTTGCTGTTGCTGACCGCCACCGGGCTGGCCGGAGGCGCGGCGCTGGGCAGGGCGTACACCGTTCTTCTGCGTCGGTTTCAATCCGGGACGGACCTTGCGACCGGCGCCGCCATCGACGTGCTCAGTAGGTCGGCGGCGTGACCGCGCTGATGACCTCCGCGACCGTGTCACCGACGTTCCTGAATCGGTGCGGAGTTTGGCTGTCGAAATAATACCCATCGCCTTCCTTAAGCACGCGCGACTCGGCCCCGATAGTGACCTCGACCGATCCCCGCAGCACGAAGCCGGTCTCCTGGGCGGTGTGCGAGAACGCCACGCCGGTTTCGGCGCCGATCCCGTAGGTCTCCCGCAGCATCAGGATTTTTCGATTCACATGGTTCGCGCCGAGCATTCGATACGAGATCGCCTTGGCATTGCCGATCTCGACCAGATCCTCATTCGAATAGAACGGCGAGCATGGCAGCGACTGACGGATTTCATCGAAGAACCCGACCAGCGTGGTGCCGAGAGCGTCCAGCATCGCCGCGAGCGTGTCGACACTCGGACTGGTCTTGTCGCGCTCGACGAGGGAGATCGTCGCGTGGGAGACACCGGAGCGCGCCGCGAGCTCGCGCACGGTCAGCTTGCGCCGGGAGCGCAGCTCTCTCAGATGTACGCCGATGACGGCCATGGAAGTCTCTAAATTGCGTGCAGGCGGTACGGCTGACTTGTGGTTAGTATTCTAACCAAGCCGCAGTCGAACCAATACAGACCGACATCCAGCACTAGACTGACCGTTGTCTGCGTCCGCGGCAGCGGCAACGCAGTGGCATCGCGGCCATGACAGTGAGCCCCGACCCGATGCAGATATGAATAGCAAGACTGGTGGTCACCGAGATGGAAAAACAAGACGCACTCCTGGCTGAATTCGAGTACTGGCTGAAAAGGGAGGGGATCGCCCTTCCAGCGGAGCGGTGCCTAGCCGCGCTCGCGGACTTTGCCGATGTCAGGAAACAGGTCGAAATTGTCGACATCGCCTGTCAATCGGACCCCGAACCGTCCACCTTACTTGTGCTCCCACCCGGTATGGTTCTGTCATGACGACCGGCTTGCTGTCGATCGCCGAGCTCGGGCGGGCTTTGCGAGCGGGCCTGCTGTCATCGGAACAGGTCACGCGTGATTCGCTCGACAGAATTGCAGCGTCAGACGCGGCGGTTCACGCATTTGTCTTGATTGACGGCGAGGCGGCCATTGCCGCTGCACGCGCCGCCGACGTCGAATTACGGCAGGGTCACGACCGCGGACCCATGCACGGGATTCCGTATGCGGTGAAGGACATCATCGACGTCGCGGGATTGCCGACCACCTGCCACTCGAAGTTGCGGCTCGGTCACGTAGCCGAAGTGGACGCCGGGATTACCGCCCGCTTCAGAAACGCCGGCGCCATCATGCTGGGCAAGCTGGCGACGTTCGAGTTTGCGCTTGGCGGCACGAGTTTCGACCTGCCCTTTCCTCCGACCCGCAATCCCTGGAACCTCCAGCATATCCCGGGCGGCTCTTCATCGGGATCCGCCGCCGCTGTGGCTGCAGGCTTCGTTCGAATGGCGATAGGGTCATGCACGGCTGGATCGATCCGGGGGCCGGCGGCATGGTGTGGCACGGTCGGGATGAAGCCGACCTATGGCCGGGTTTCGCGAAGCGGGGTCTTCCCACTGGCGTGGAGCCTCGATCACTGCGGACCGCTGTCGCGCTCGGTGGAAGACGCCGCCCTGTCGCTGCAGATCATGGCCGGGCACGATCCGCTCGATCCATCCAGTGCCGACATTCCCGTACCGGACTTCCGGTCCACGCTTGAACACGGCGTTGCCGGGCTGCGGCTGGGCGTGCCGCGCGCATTCTTCGAGAGCAGCAGCATGCTTACTTCCGACGTCCGGAACGCCATCGAGAAAACGATCGCGCTGCTGCGCGAAAACGGCGCACGTGTCGAAGACGTAGCGTTGCCGGACTACGCTCTTTTTCAAGCTTGCACCCGCGTGATCATGAACGCGGAAGCTTACGCGGTGCACAAGGCAAACCTCCAGCATCGCCTGGCTGATTTCGGCGAGATCACGGTCCGGCGATTCATCGCCGGCATGTCGATCACGGCGTCGGAATATCTCAACGCGCTTCGCCTGAAGCGGCGTTTGACCGACGAGGTCAATGAAATTCTTGCACGCTACGATGGCTTGATCACCGCCGTCAGCCTGGCCACCGCCCCGCGGTTCGACGCGCAGCAGCAGGCCCTGGCGTGGCCGCTGCAATCGAGCCCGTTCAACCTCACCGGCCACCCGGCGATGACGGTGCCCGTCGGTCTGGGCGCCGATGGCCTGCCTCTGGCAGTACAGGTCATCGGGCGCCCGTTCGACGAGCCTACCGTTTTTCGCGTCGGTCGTGCGATCGAGACCCTGAGCGGCTGGGATCGGGTGTTATTGCCCTCGTTGCCTGGCGCGAAAGACGCCGGCGAACCGGCGTCTTGATGCGACTGCGTCAGTAGCGTTGGTGCGCCGCTACCTGACTGCGGGTCACTTCTTCAGCAAGCCCGCTTCCTTCGCCGATACCCGGTAGTCGGCGTCGATCCTCTGCAGTGTTTCGACGGCGGACTTCTTGCCCAGCAGGTAGTCTGGGACGTTCTTCGCGATCGCCCCGTCGATGAAACCGCGCCACACGGTCGAAGGGGCTGACGGAGCGCCATTCTCGATCGTGTCGATCGCGCCCTTGGCCACCGCCGAGGGTTTGAATCCATCGACGAGCCAGACCGCGACGTCGTTGTTCTTCCTCACCATGTCGGCATTCGCGCCTTCAACTGCCACCCGGAACGCCGCTTCGGCCTCTGCGTCGGATATGTTCTTTGCGATCGCCCATCCGTCCCACGAATACTGGACCGCGGGAACACCGCCTTTCACCGCCCGAGGCGCGGCAGCAGTCGCCATCTTGCCGGCGACCTTGCTCTCCTTTGCGTTCTCGAGGTTTCCGGCTCTCGAAGCCCAGAAAACCGACATTGCAATCTTCTCCTGCTGGAACTGCTGCTGCACGAAAGTCGCGTCGGCGGTAAGGTACTCCGGATCGAGATATGCCGTGAGCTTTTTCATCAACTCGAGCGCCTTGATGCCGGCCTCCGAATTGATCTTCGGGTTGTTGTCCGCATCGACGTAGACGCCGCCATACCCGGCGAACAGGTTGTTGAAGTCGATGCCGATGTTCCAGTCCGATTTGAACGTCGCGCCGAGGGGATACTGGACAACCTTCGCGTTCTTGATCTTCTCGGCTGCGGCAAGCACGTCGTCGTAGGTCTCGGGCACCGGGATACCGAGCTTGTCGAAGATGTCCTTTCGATACTGGAGGTGCTGCATGTTGACCATCAGCGCGACCGCCATGATCTTCCCGTCGACCTTGATCAACTGGTTGGGTTTCAGCTTCTGCCCATACTTGGCCACGAGATCGTCGAGTGGCCGGATGGTCTTCTCGCTCAGTAGCGGGACGATGGTGCCGTTGTGCACGGTTTCGATGTGATACAGCGCCGGATTCGCGGCGAGGGCCGGTGCACCCTTGCTGCGGATTTCCTGGTCCAGCTCGGCTGTGAAATTGCCGCATTCCTTCATGGCCTCGGCGGCAATCTTCCACGCCGGGAACGCGGCGAAGTACGCCTTGACGGGTACCGTGTTCTTGTAAGCGCAAGCGGCCTGGGCCGACGTCGCCGTCAACGCCAGGGTGGCAAGTACAAATGCGGTTTTCCTGAACATTTCAACTCCTTGTGTTGGCGTCGCCTCGCGCTCATCGATTGGCTTCGCGACTCTATTTCCGGGATGAGCGCCCGGCTGAAATCTTCTTGATCGACAAGGTCCTGTTCACAGGCCCCGGGCT
>JANMWG010000362.1:0-2831 GCA_031393885.1 Betaproteobacteria bacterium
CGACCGCGAGATGATCGAGACCATTCGCAGCGTCACGGACACGCCGATCACGGTTGATGCGAACCAAGGCTGGACGAACCGCGACGAGGCGCTGCGCATGATCGAGTGGCTGGCGACGCGCGGCGTGGTGTTTATCGAACAGCCGATGGGCACGAAGCAGTTTGATGACACCGCATGGCTGCGCGAGCGCAGCCCGTTGCCACTGATCGCCGACGAAAGCTGCCAGCGGCTCGCCGACGTCACCGCGCTCCAAGGCGTGTTCGACGGCATCAATATCAAGCTGATGAAATGCACCGGCCTGCGCGAGGCGCACAAGATGATCATCCTGGCCCGCGCGCTCGGCCTGAAGGTCATGCTCGGCTGCATGACCGAAACCTCATGCGCGATCTCCGCCGCCGCGCAGCTTTCGCCGCTCGTCGACTGGGCCGATCTCGACGGCGCCGTGCTCATCGCGAACGACTGCTTCGCCGGCGCGTCGATCGTCGACGGCAAGATCACGCTGCCCGACCGGCCGGGCATCGGCGTGACCAAGCTGGGTTGAAGTGGCCCGATCAGGCCGTGTCTTGGTTGAGCGCGGCAACCGTGAGCCCGACCAGCACCGTCCCGATGCCGCCGAACAC
The DNA here is from genome assembly GCA_031393885.1 of Betaproteobacteria bacterium. Classification (GTDB taxonomy): domain Bacteria; phylum Pseudomonadota; class Gammaproteobacteria; order Burkholderiales. The sequence goes on from JANMWG010000362.1 coordinate 621, forward strand.
GATCTGCTTGCACGCCACCACGAGCCCCGTGGGCTGCACCGCGTAATAGATCAGAAATCCCGGCACGCAGGCCGCGACGGCGAACCACAGGCCGAAGCGCAGTCCCTGGCCGAGCCACGGCTTGCCGGCTTCGCGACCGCGCCGATAGATCGCGGTGACGCCGACCGCGAGGAGGACGTGCGCGAGCAGCATGGCGGGAGCGTGGCGCTGCGCGTCAGCCTCGGTGCGCATGAGGGCGGGTTGCGACGCGTAATCGTTTTTCAGGAGCAGACCGTGCACAACGAAGTCGAGCGCCATCGAAACGACGAACAGCACGACAACGGAGATGATACTCTGTTTATTCATGGGGGTAGTGGGACTGGGGTTAACCGCCCGCGGGAACTGCGGGCTACCGATCGCTAGCGCAGGACTCCGGGGAAAACAAGTCTGGGAGACGGCTCGGCTCCGGCGCATTCCGTTCTCGCCGGTGGGCAAGCGCCAGCTGCTGGCTGAGTGCCTAGCGCACGTCTTCAAATGCCTTGTCATCGCGAGGACCGCAGCAGCGGTCCCCGTTCGCTGCGCTCAGGGCAGGCTTCTTGGCGATCCAGCTGGATTGCTTCGACGTCCCGCAGGGCGGGACGCCTCGCAATGACATTTTGAAGACGTACCCTAATACCAACGTCCCGTAATTTCTGGACGTTTGTCATTGCGAGGTGCGCGAAGCGCGCCGTGGCAATCCAGCTGGATTGCTTCGTCGCTCCGCTTCTCGCAATGACAGTCTAATCATCACGGCTGTCCAGTTATGAGTAGTTCATCTCCAACTGGTTAGGAATATCAAGGTGAGGGTTGTTTGTATCGAGATTCACAAGGAGCTCTTGAAGAGGTATTTGCTCAAGAGACGAGACGCTGACCACTTGCAGAATTTCCCAAAGCGACTGGGGCAGGTGCTTCCTTTGCTTGGCGATCGCCACCAAGAGAAAGGCGGACATGGCGGCCCAGATCTGGACGCGGACACCGTTCGGCGAGGTGCTGAAAAATCCGCGCAGCCGCAGGTGCTGTTTGATCCAGCGGAAGAAGAGCTCGATGGACCAGCGGCGGCGATAGATCAGCGTGATGATCAGGGCATCGAGCTTGAATTGATTGGTCAGAAAGACCAGTGCCTGCCCGGTTTCTGGATCGAGATAGCTGATACGCCGCAACGGCTCGGGATAACACGCCCGGCCCTTGGTCGAGTTGAGTCGAATGGTTTGATCGCAGCGCAGCCCGGCAGCCTTGTCCACGGGACGCGAGGCCATGACATAGAAGCAGGTGTTGGTCTTGAGCCTGGTGACGAAGAAAGCCCCCACCGCATGCAACCGGTGCAATCGCGCGAAATCGAGATAGCCTCGGTCGATGACATAGTAGCTTCCCGGAGACACCGGGATCTCGTCGAGCGATGCGACTTCGTGCCGTTTGCCCTCGTAGATGCTGGCGAAAACTGGAATTCCGTCGCGCAAATCGAGCAGCACGTTGAGCTTCACGGAAGCCAGCGTCTTTTTCCACCGTGCCCACGGGAACAGCGCCATGCTCAGTTCGATCACGGTCGCATCCAAGGCGAACAGGTCCGCCTCCAAGCCCAGTGCGGGCGGTGTCTCGGCATAGAGTCGTTGCGCCCGGCGCATCAGCACCGCCGCCACCTCGGCAAAAATCCGCCAGTCCCGATGCTCGTTTGCGTATGCCAGATTCGTGCGGGTCACACGACCGCGGATGCCCATCCGGTAGGCGAGCGCAGCGCGTGTTCGCAAACAGGCTTCGATCCCCCGCAAGCTCTCGCGATACGTCAACTGACCGAAGACCATTGCGGCAAAATGATCGTAGGCGCTCAACGCTCGCGATGCCCGCGGCATCGGAAATCGGGCCGCCGCACGCGCCAGCTCGTTGGCGTCCAGCCCGGCAAGAATCTGAGCGAAGACCGTCGGAGAGAGATTCATCTCCGGGCCAGCATGGCCAGGATCTTGGGTTTTGAAACCAAGTCGAAGACACCTCCATCGCTGTGTTACTCATCTCCTGAACGTCGCTTACGAAATCAAATCAAACCCTTAACTGGACAGCCGTGATGTCGTTCTCTTCGTCCACCGCATAGCCTTCACTGGAGTCGAGCGTGACGCCCTCCGGCACTCCCATCGGCTCGACTCCCGCCGCGTGATTAAACAACACGACATTTGCGCCAGCCTCGTTCACCTGGACCGACCT
>JANMWG010000376.1:0-9998 GCA_031393885.1 Betaproteobacteria bacterium
CTGGCGCGACGCCGCAAAGCCTGACGCTGCGGACAGCAGCAAACCGAAAACGGGCCTCACGAAGGCCCGTTTTCTTTGGAGCGGAGGGGCAGCGCGCCCACAGGGTGCCAGCGGCCGGAGGCCGCCGTCGTTCGGCAGGCAGCGCAGCCTGGGGGTGGTGAACGATGGGAACTCAGAAGCGAAGGGGCAGCGCCCACAGGGTGCCAGCGGCCGGAGGCCGCTGTCGTTCGGCAGGCACAGACAGTCCGCAGGGACTGTCCGCGTCCGGCCTCACCCCCGAGGACGCTGCGCCCCCTTGGGGGAAGCCGGAGCGCAGCGCAGCCTGGGGGTGGGCGTCACCTCAGCCGAAGCAGGCCCTGACGACGCCACCCTCTACCCGCAGGGCAGCGCCATTCGTCGCCGACGCCAGCGGACTGCAGACATACGCCACCATGCTGGCAACCTCGTCGACGGTTGCGTAGCGCTTCAACAATGAGCTCGGGCGCACTTTCTCGAAGAATTCTTTCTCCACTTCGGCCAATGGCTTTCCCGGCACGCGCTTCGCGATCGCCGCCTTGTTGCCGTCGGAATAGGTGGGGCCGGGCAGCACCGCGTTCACCGTGACGCCCGTGCCGGCGCAGGTTTCGGCGAGTCCGCGCGATACGGCGAGCTGCGCCGTCTTGGTCATGCCGTAGTGGATCATGTCGGGCGGAATCTGGATTCCGCTCTCGCTGCTGATGAAGACGATGCGGCCCCAGTTGCGCTGCTTCATCGTCGCCAGGTAGGCACGCGACAGCCGCACCCCGCTCATGACGTTGACATCGAAGTAGCGCTGCCAGTCGTCGTCGCCGATCTGCTCGAATACCTTGCGCTCGAAGATGCCCAGGTTGTTCACCAGCACATCGACCGTGGGAAATCGATCGACCAGTTCCGCCGTGACGCTGGCCACGGAAAGGTCGCCCACGAAGGTCTGCACCTCCGCGCCGGGTGCGGCCCCGAGAACATTCGCCACACCCTCCGCGACCGCATCGGGTGAACGCCCGTTGATGATGACCCGGCAGCCTTCCACTGCCAGGGTCCTGGCGATGGCCAGGCCGATGCCTTTGCTGGAGCCCGAAACGAGAGCGAGCTTGTCCTGAAGCTTGAGATCCATAGGGGGTCCTCCGAAGAATGAGGCCGTCGACAACCCGATGCACGACGCTGGCGTCACCGCGACGCCACGCATGCGCATCGCCGGGCAGGAACGGAGCATACCGACTGCCCGGCGGACCGGCGCCGACGCGCCGTTACTGTCGGGCGTCGCGCCTCAGGCCGTCACGAACACATCGACACCGGTGCCGCCGGTGAGCGTGTCGTTGCCGGCGCCGCCCACGAGCGTGTCATTGCCGAAGCCGCCGTCCAGCGTGTTGGCGCCCGTGGTGCCGACGATCCGGTTGTTCGACGAATCGCCGGTGCCGATGGGGGCAGCCCCGGTCAGCATCAGGTTCTCGATGTTGCCGCTCAACGCGAAGTTAACGCTGGCGATCACCGTGTCGGTTCCCTGGGATGTCGCCTCGGTCACCTGATCGCCGACGTTGTCGACCATGAACGTATCGTCGCCCCCGCCTCCCGCCATCGACCGTTCGGTCAGATTTTTTTTCCAGGCGCGGTGGATGGGAGACAGCATCAGGCCGTTTGGATCAGGTGCGTACCATTCGATCCGGGTCGGGTCGGGTGGGGTGAGGTGGGGTGGGGTCGAGTCGGGTGCGAGCGAGGCATCGCGTTCACTCTCGATCGAGGCGGGCCGCGCTACGGCAACGGCCCGAGCCGCAGGCACATCACGGTCAGATCGTCGGCCATGGCCTGCTCGCCGGTGAACCGGATCACGGCATCGAACACGACGTCCAGCAACCGTTCTGCCGCGCCGCGGTCGCCGTCGACGGTCAACTCGTATAGTCGGTCGTCGCCGAACAGGTCGCCCGACAAGGCTGTCGCCTCGGTCACCCCGTCCGTGTAGAGCAGCAGCGAATCGCCCGCTTCGAATCGGATGTCGAAGGCCTCGAAGGCGAGATCGGGCACCACACCCACGATCGGATTGCGCCGGGCGTCGAGGAGCGACGGCATGTGGCCCGACCGCAGCAGCAGAGGCGGCAGATGGCCGGCATTGAGGCACGACAACCGCCCGGACGACACTTCGAGCACGCCGCACCAGAGGCTCACGAACAATTCACCCTGCAGATCGTCGAACAGGGTGCGATTCACGCTGGCGATGATCGACCCGAGCGAGGTCGCGACCGAACCGGTGGCGGCGTTGGCGATCGCCTGCACCTCGGTCCGCAGCAGCGTGAGCGTCCTGACCATGAACAGCGCGGCCGGCATCCCCTTGCCGCAGACATCGCCGATCACCAGGAACAGGTGATCGGGATCGACGAAGAACGCATCGAACAGGTCGCCACCGACCTCCCGGGCGGAGCGCATCCGCCCGGAGAGATCGATGCGGGGATGACCCGGGAAGAGCGGCGACCGGTGCGGCACCATCGCCGCCTGGATCTGGCTCGCCAGCGCCAGTTCGCGCCGGACGCGATCGAGTTCGGCCGCCTCCTTCACCTTGGCCACGATGCGCCGGTTGCCGTGGCGCATCCGGGCCGCCAGCGTCGCCAGGACATGCTGCGCCACCGACGGCAATGGCAGCACGTGGTGCAGGAACGCGTCGGCCTCGATCAACAGGATGCGGCAGTCCCCGCGAGCGGTCACCAGGGCCGAGACCGGACTCGCATCGACCACGGACATCTCGCCGACGCATTCGCCGGTGCCGATGACGAGCGCCTCGTCGGCGCTGTCGGTGTCGAGGTGGATCGACAAGCCGCCTTCGAGCACCACCGCCACGTGCCGGTTGGTGTCGCCGGGACGCAGCAGGACCTCGCCATCGTGCGCCGTGCGCACGCTGCCCTGCGCCGCGATCGCTTCGAGCTGGTCCATGTGGAGATCACGAAACAGATCGCAGCGCGCCATGGCGCGGATCAGGGGTGTTGCCGCATCTGCCCCGACATCGCCGGGCGGGCTCGTGGCGGGGACGCGCGGCCGGGCGCGCAGGACCGCGAACTCGACGATGTTGTGCGGTCCGTCGCGGCGGTAGCTCGCGCTATCGCAGAATTCGCGCACCAGACGCAGACCGGCACCGCCCGGTTCAGCCTCGGCCAGGCACCAGGGCAATGCGGCCGTCTCGGCGGCGAACGGATCGAATGGCGCGCCGTCGTCCGCAAGACGCACGGACACGGCTTCGGGATCGAGCACGATGTCGACCTCGATGCGATGCGCAGCGCCGTCGGCATGGGCATGCGCCACGGTATTGCTGACGAGCTCGGTCAGGCACAGGTCGAGCCGGAACCCGGTGTCGTGGGACAGTCGTTCGTCTTGGGCGAGGGCGCGCAGCCACGCACTTGCCGCAAGCACGGCGTCGGCGTCGCTCGCAAGGACCAGACGGCGCACAGCGCGGCGCCGTCAGCCGTTCAGCAGCGCTGCTTCCGCCAGGTCGACGGTCGCGAAAGTGAGGATGAGTTGATCCACGCCGGCGGTCTCGATCACTTTGCGCACCAGCGGATCGGCCCCCGCCAACACCAGCTTGCCGCCGCGCTGGCCCTGCGCGCGGGCACTGACCAGCAATGTGCGGATACCGATCGACGCGAGAAAGCTGACCGCGGCGAGGTTCACGACGATGAGCGCGCGCCGGGTGGTGGTCTCGAAGGTGTAGGTGCCTTCGAGATCACGGGCGCCCTCGAGGTCGAGACGGCCGGCAAGACTCACGATGGTGATGCCGTTCTCGGCGCGGGTGATGTCGACTCGCATGGTTTTCTTGCCGGTTATTTTCGATCGGATGCCCCGAATATGCCAAAGTTGCGGCCGTCCATCTATCGCAAGCCTGGAACAGCATGCACAAAGTGACGGACGACGGTCCTGCCGTCGCCCTCGGGTTGTCTCGGGTATCGCATGTTCACGCCAACGGCGTGCATGCCCTCGACACCGTCGATCTTCTGGTCCGGCGTGGCGAATTCCTGACCTTCATCGGGCCTTCGGGCTGCGGGAAGAGCACGCTGCTGCGCATTGCCGCCGGGCTGGTCGTGCCGAGCGGCGGCACGGTGCGGCGCGTCGACGAGGATGCCACGGCATTCGTGTTCCAGTCGGCGACGCTCATGCCCTGGGCCAGCGTGGCGAAAAACGTGGCGTTGCCGCTCGAACTCGCCGGCGCGCCCGCGACCGACCGGGAGGCGCGCGTCGCGGAAGCGCTGGCGAGAGTCGGGCTGTCGGACTTTGCGCAGGCGTTGCCGCGTGAACTGTCGGGCGGCATGCAGATGCGGGCGTCGATCGCGCGGGCGCTCGTGACCGCGCCACGCCTGCTGTTGATGGACGAGCCCTTCGGCGCACTCGACGAGATCACCCGCGGACGGCTCGACCGGGAATTGCTCGACCTTTGGCAGGAACGCCGGTTCACCACCTTGTTCGTCACCCATAGCCTGGTCGAAGCGGTGTTCGTGTCGTCCCGGGTGCTGGTGATGTCGCCGCGGCCCGGGCGCATCGCCGCCGAACTGGTGATCGACGAGCCGCATCCACGCGACGACAGCTTCCGCCTGAGCACCCGTTTTGCCGAGCAGTGCGCACGACTGCAGAGTCTGATGGTCGCGGCGGGTGCCGCATGAGATCCGGCCAATGAGCGCCGTCACCGGCCGGTGGTCTCTGGTTCTGGCGCCGCTCGCGGTGGGTGCCGTGGTGCTGCTGCTGTGGCAGGCGCTCGTCACCGGGCTCGACGTGCCGTCGTATCTGGTTCCCGGTCCGTGGCTGGTGGCGAAAACGCTGGTGGCCGATTGGTCGCTGCTGTCGTCGTCGCTGCTGGTCACCCTCGGTATCGCGCTGCTGGCGCTGCTGGCCGCGGTGGTGCTGGGCGTGGCGACGGCCTTCGTGTTCGTTCAAAGCCGTGCGATCGAGATGAGCCTGCTGCCCTACGCGGTGCTGCTGCAGGTGACGCCGATCGTGGCGATCGCCCCGCTGATCATCATCTGGGTGCGCGACCCGCTGCCGGCGCTGGTGATCTGCGCCACCATCGTCGCGCTGTTTCCGATGATCGCCAACACCACGCTCGGCCTGCGCAGCGTCGACCGCGGGCTGCTCGACCTGTTCCGGATGAATCGCGCCAGCCGCTGGCAGACGCTGGTCAGGCTGCGGGTGCCGTCGGCGCTGCCGTATTTCTTCGCCGGCCTGAAGGTCTCCAGCGGCCTGTCGCTGATCGGCGCGGTGGTGGCCGAGTTCGTCGCCGGGACCGGCGGCACCGCTTCCGGTCTGGCCTATCAGATCCTGCAAGCCGGGCTTCAGCTCAACATCCCGCGCCTGTTCGCCGCGCTCGTGCTCATCACCGCCACGGGCGTGGCGCTGTTCGCCGCGGCGAGCCTGCTCGCGTGGCTGACGCTGCGTCGTTGGCACGAGAGCACCATCGCCGCTTGAGTCGCGCCCGCCATGTCAGCATCATGGCGGTTGATCACACTGAAAGGACCATCATGAATCCCTCGTTCGCGTCGCGCTGGCCGGGTTTGGTCGCCGCGTTGGTGCTGGGCATCGTCGCCGCGATGCCGGCCCGCGCCCAGACTTCCGAGAAATTCGTTTTCATCACCAACTGGTATGCCCAGGCCGAGCACGGCGGCTTCTATCAGGCGCTGGCCGAGGGCATCTACCGGCGCAACGGCCTGGACGTGGAGGTGCGCATGGGCGGGCCCCAGGTGAACGTGATGCAGTTGCTGCTCGCGGGCCGCGCCGACGTGGTCATGGGCTACGACCTGCAGACCATCAAGGCGGTCGAGCAGGGCCTGCCGGTGGTCACCATCGGCGCCACTTTCCAGAAAGACCCGGCAGCCCTGATCGCGCATCCCGACGTCAAGACGATGGCGGACCTGAAATCGCGCACGCTGCTCATCGGCCAGGCGAGCGAGACTACGTTCTGGCCCTGGCTCAAGAACAAATACGGATTCACCGACGCCCAGAAGCGCCCCTATGCCTTCAGCGTCCAGCAGTTCCTGGTCGACGGCAATGTCGCCCAGCAGGGCTATGCCACTTCGGAGCCCTACTCCATCGAGAAGGCGGGCATCAAGCCCAATGTGTTCCTGCTGGCCGACCAGGGTTATCCGCCCTATGCGCAGACCCTCGTGACCACGGATAAGGTGTTGCACGAGCGACGCGATGCCCTCGCCCGCTTCCTCCGGGCAACGGCGGAGGGCTGGAAGAGCTACCTCGCCAACCCGGCGCCGGGCAATGCACTGGTGCGCAAGGCCAACCCCGAGGTTGAGGATGCGCTGCTCGCTTTCAGCGTCGACCGCATGAAGGTCTACTCGCTGGTGACCGGCGGAGAAGCGGCCACCCAGGGCATCCTGTCGATGACCGATGCCCGCTGGAAGCAGACCTACGACTTCATGGTCGACGCTGGCCTGGTGCGGGCCGGCATCGACTATCGCAAGGCGTACACGCTGGACCTGCTAAAGGGAGTGCGGATTCTGCCCTGAGAGGCTGACGCCCACCCCCAGGCTGCGCTGCGCTGCGCCTTCCCCCTCAAGGGGGCCGGTGTCCTCGGGGAGCCCTGTGCGCACCGTGACGCCCACCCCCAGGTTGCGCTGCGCTTCACCTTCCCCCCAGGGGGCCGGTGTCCTCGGGGAGCCCTGTGGGCACCGTGACGCCCACCCCCAGGCTGCGCTGCGCTGCGCTTCACCTTCCCCCCAGGGGGCCGGTGTCCTCGGGGAGCCCTGTGCGCACCGTGACGCCCACCCCCAGGCTGCGCTGCGCTGCGCCTTCCCCGAGGTGACGCCCACCCAAGGCTGCGCTGCGCTCCGCCTTCCCCCAGGGGGCGCAGCGTCCTCAGGAGGCCTTCCGGGCGCTGCTCCTTCGCTTCGGAAACTCCCTTCGTTCAGCAACGCTGCGCCGGGCGTTCCCGGCAAAGGGACCAGCGCCCCCGAGACCTCGGCCCAGCAAGCGCTAGACCGGGAACTGCTTCCAGACGCACTTGTTGCCGGAAGCCTTGTCGAGATCGTTGAGGTATAGGGCATGCGCAACCAGTTCCGCATCGCTGGCCGGCAGCACCACCAGATCGAGGGTGCCCGTTTGCGACGGCGCCTGGTCAACCGTCGAGCGGGTGTCACCGAGGTCGATGATCAGGCTGTCCTGCCCGCGGGTCATCGCCAGGTACACGTCGGCCAGCAGGCGCGCATCCAGCAACGCGCCGTGCAGCGTGCGCGCGGTGTGGTCGACGCCATAGCGCTCGCACAGCGCATCGAGGCTGTTGCGCTTGCCGGGGTGAAGCTGCTTCGCGAGACGCAGCGTGTCGGTGATTCCCGCGACGTGGGTGGACAGGGGCGGAAGGTCGAGCAGCGCCAGCTCACGGTCGAGAAACGCCACATCGAACGGCGCGTTGTGAATGATCAGCTCGGCATCGGCGACGAAGTCGAGAAAGTCGGCAACCATGTCGCGAAACACCGGTTGCTCGCGCAGAAAATCCTCGGTCAGGCCGTGCACGTCGAGCGCCCCCGGGTCACTCGGCCTACCGGGATTGAGGTAGCGATGAAAGTCGTGCGTACTCACGCGCCGGTTGCGCAACTCGACGCCGGCAACCTCGACGATGCGGTGCCCCAGCGCCGGATCCAGGCCGGTCGTCTCGGTATCGAGAACGATCTGTCTCATGGCCCGGCGCCGTTGCCGATCGACGCCACGCCGCGATTGGCCAGCTGGTCGGCGCGCTCATTGCCGGGGTCGCCGGCATGGCCTCGAACCCACACCCATTCGATCTTGTGGCGACCTGAGACGGCATCGAGCCGCTGCCAGAGATCGACGTTCTTGACCGGCTTGCCGTCGGAAGTTCGCCAACCGCGCCGCTTCCACGAGTGAATCCACTCGCTGATGCCCTTCTGGACATACTGCGAATCGGTATGAAGGCGCACGTTGGCAGGCGGCGACAGGGTCGACAGCGCCTCGATGACGGCCAGCAGTTCCATGCGGTTGTTGGTGGTGTGCCGTTCACCGCCGAACAGCTCGGTCTCATTGCCGCCATTGCGCAGCCAGGCGCCCCATCCGCCGACACCGGGGTTGCCCTTGCAGGCGCCGTCGGTGTAAATCTCGACGCGGTCGGTCATCGATCCTCGGAAACGCGATGGTGTGGTGCGCCGCGCCGCGGTTCGCATCGGCTGTCGGACAAGCGATGGGGAACCGGCGCGAGTACCTTCTTGCGCGCGGTGGCCATCTTCCAGCGCGGCGTGATCAGACGGATGCCGCTGACGCGCTTGATCCCGTGCAGAAAATACACCCCACCGGCAAACGGCCACCAGCGATCGCCTGCCGGTTCCATGAAGCGCAACCGCTGCTGCCACTGCTCACCGCGCAGCGGCGGCGTGTAGGCCGTCATGCGGCCGGCCGCGGAGTCGAATCCCAGCAGCGCCAGCCAATCCTTGATGCGCGGCAGGCCGATGAATTGGCCGCACCAGGGGTAGTCACCGTTGCGCCCGCGGAACAAGCGCGCCAGCCCCCAGAGGCTCCAGGGGTTGAAGCAGGAGATCAGGACATGCCCCTCCGGGCGCAGGATGCGCTGGGTTTCGCGCAACACCTGGTGCGGATTGGGGCTGAATTCGAGGGTGTGCGGCAGGACCACGAGGTCGACCTCCCCGGAGGCGATCGGGAGTTCGGCGACATCGGCACGCAATTGCATCGGGCCATCGAGGGCTACCCGTGCCCGCATGGGAATCCGGTTGGCGCGCAGGAAATCGAATTCGGCCAAGCCGAGCTGCAACGCATTGAAGCCGAACACATCGGCGAGTTCGGCGTCGTACCACGCCTGCTCCCGTTCAAGCAGCCGTTCGCCCAGCGGGGTCTGGAACCAGCGGGCAAGACTGTCGCCATCCGGCTGCATTGACACGCCATCCTCTGTCGACCGACACTCCGGTGCATCATGCTGAATCAGGTCATTCCCCTACCGGCGTTCCAGGACAACTACATCTGGTGTCTGCGCAACGCAACCGATGCGCTGGTGGTCGATCCCGGGGATGCCGAACCGGTCTTCGCCTACCTCGAGCAAGAGCGATTGCGCTTGCGCGCCATACTGGTCACGCATCATCACGCCGACCACGTCGGTGGTGTCGAAGCGCTGTTGGCCGAGTATAACGTACCGGTCTTCGGCCCCGCGTCGGAGGCGATACCGGGCCGCACCAGGGCGCTGCGGGAGGGCGATACGGTGGTGGTCGACGCCCTCGACGTCACTTTCGGGATACTCGATGTTCCCGGGCATACGGCTGGCCATATCGCCTATTTCGCGCCCGGCATCCTGTTCTGCGGCGACACGCTGTTCTCGGCGGGATGCGGCAGGCTCTTCGAAGGTACCCCCGCGCAGATGATGGCGTCGCTCGCCAAGTTCGCGGCGCTGCCGGGGTCCACCCGAGTCTACTGCACGCATGAATACACAGCGGCGAACATCCGCTTCGCGCGGACGGTCGACCCGGACAACCTCGACCTCGCCGATCGCGAGCGCGACGTGCGGGCGGCGCGCGACGCGGGCACGCCGTCGCTGCCGTCGACCATCACGACCGAACTCGACACCAATCCATTTCTCCGCGTCCACCGCCCCGAGATCGCAGCTGCGGCGGCCCGACACGCCAACCGACTGCTCGCCACGCCCGTCGATGCCTTTGCTGTCCTGCGTGAATGGAAGAACCGGTTCTAGCGGCAGCACAGGCCCCCCCGAGGATGCTGCGCCCCCTGGGGGAAGCCGGAGCGCAGCGCAGCCTGGGGGTGCCGAACGAAGGGCCTTCAGCAGCGAAGGGACCCCGCCCACAGGGTCCCCCGAGGACGGGGTGCCCCCTCGAGGGGGAAGGCGCAGCGCAGCGCAGCCTGGGGGTGGGCGTCACTCTAGCAGCCTCGGGCACGTCTGCCCGGGGCTCGGCGTGGAGCTTGCATGCCGCCGCTGCCAGCCCGGCGGCGTCCTGCCCGAGATCCGTCCCCTTCAGACCAGGCCAAAGGCGCCGTAA
>JANMWG010000395.1:0-6427 GCA_031393885.1 Betaproteobacteria bacterium
CGTGATCGATTTCGGCGATGCGGGCGACACCTCGAGCTTCGTGGCTCCTGTGGCTACCGCGGCGCCGACGTTGCACGCCATCGACTACACCAACACGCGTGAAGCGGCGACTTTGCCCGACAGCGTCGATCAACGCGGACGTTGGAGCGACCTGGGCGGTTCGGCGCGCGGCTTCGGCCTGAGCGGCGACCCCGGCCTGTCGCGCGAGCCCGATGCGGCGTCGAGCGCGACCGCCACGTTCGTCGCCTGGACCGACACGCGCGACGGCAATCCCGAGATCTATGTCGCGCGCCACGACGCCAATGGCTGGTCGCAGCTCGGCGGCAGCGCGAGCGCCGGCGGCGTGAGCCGCACCGATGCCCCGTCGTATGCGGCCAGTGTCGTTGTCGATGCCGCCGGCCAACCGGTGGTGGCTTGGACCGAGGAAACGATCGCCGGCGCACACGACATTCGGGTGGCGCATTTCGATCCTGCTGCCAACGGCGGTGCCGGCGGCTGGGTGGCCTACGGCAATTCGCTGTCGGCGGGCGGGATCTCCGCGTCCGGCCTGGCCGACGATGCCCATGTAGTGATGACCAACGGTGGGCCGGTCTTGGTCTGGCTCGATGGGCCGGCCGACGCCAAGCATGTGTACGCCCGTATCTTCACCGGCGGCACCTGGCAGGAGTTCGGCACCGGCGGCGCCAGCGGCACCGGTATCGCCGGCGCGCTCGCGGGGGTCGCGGCCAACGCGGCGGGCGACGTCGAGGATCTCGCCGTCACCACCGACGGCACCAAGGTCGCGGTGGCATGGGTGCAGGCGTCCGGCCCGGGCGGCGTGCGCCAGGCCTACCTGCGCGAGTACAGCGGCAGCACCTGGAACGAGAAGTCGGGCTCGGGGTCCGGCAGCGGTGTCAGTGGCAGTGCCGAAACGGCGCTCGAAGGCACCATCGGCGACAACGCGCAACCGACGCTCGCCTACAGCGGCGGCAACGTGTTCGCGGCCTGGCAGACCTTCTCCGATCAGGGCGCGGCCATCGTCGCGGTTCAATACGTCGGCGCCGCGGCGCCGGTGGTCAAGGGCATCTTCGGCACGCCCGAACGCCCGGCCACGCCGCAGCTCGGCAGTGGCGGCGGCCAGGTGCGGTTGCTCTGGATCCGCACCCCGCTCGACCAGGGCAACACCGACCTCTATGCCGTCAAGTTCAACGGCAGCGCATTCGTCGAGGAAGTCACCGGCGACCTGCTGCCCGGCGGCATCAGCCGGACCGACGGCAAGGCGCAGGACCTCGCCGTCACCACCGACAGCACCGGCCGCACCTACGCCATCTGGCAGGACGCCATCTCCGGCACGCCGGAAATCTACGTCCGTGGCAACGCGCTCAACTTCACCCGCACCTTCGTCGCCGATGCCGTCGGCGGCACGTCGCTCGCCGATGTGCTCGCTCAGAACGATCTCGGCGCGGGCGATGTCGTCATCGTCAAGGGGCACCATGTCGGCGACATCGCGATCGCTGCCGGCGACGCCGGTGTCACCATCGTCGGCGCTCCGGGGGCTGTGGTCTCGGGCAACATCTTGGTTGCCGCGGGTGCGAGCGACGTTGTGCTGCAGCGCCTGGCCATCGATGGCGCGGTTGCGGTGGCGGGCGCCGCACGTTTCACGCTCACCGAGTCGATCGTCGTGGGCGGTGTCACGCTTTCCGGCGGCAGCAATACCCAACTCGTCAACAGCGCGATCGGCGGGTCCATCATTCTCGATGGCGCCGTCGCGGGTGCCGTCATCGAAGGCAATACCGTCAGCGGTGCTTTCGGCGTCGATATCGAAGCGAGTGGCGGCGGCGCCGGTGCCAGCGGCCTGCTGATCCGGGACAACACGTTCAATGCGGGCGTCGGCATCCGGGTCGGCGTTGCCGCCAGCGGCACGATCCGCGGCAACACCATCGCGGCCGGCGATATCGGTCTCGATCTGACGGCGCTGTTCACCGGTCCGATCTCGGGCAACACGATCGGTGGCGTGAACATCGGCGTGAAGTACGACACGGCCGCCGCGTTGTCGGGCAACACCATCACCGGCAGCGGCATCGGTGTTCGCACCACGGTCTCGGGTGCGGGCGCGCTTGGCTTCGCGGCCGGCGCCGGCCAGAACAACATCACCGGCAACACGGTCGGCGTGTTGCTGGTCAATGCCGAAATCCAGAACCAGCGCGTCGCGAACAACGCCACTGGCGTGACCGGCGTGGGCACCATCGGCGGCACCACCCTCGATCTTGCCAACGTGATCGAGGGCAACCAGACCGGCATCGGCGCCTTCACCGGCACCGTGCAATACAGCCGCATCGCGCGCAACGCCGTGGGCCTCGATGCCACGAGCGAACAGCGCGTCTGGCACAACCTGTTCTACCGCAACACCGATGTCGCGCTGCGCATCGCCGGTGTGAGCGACGTGCGCGTTTACCAGAACACGTTTTACGCCCCGCAAGGCGACAACATCCGTGTCATCACCGGTGCTTCCGAGGCCGAGGTGCGCGGCAACATCCTCTGGGCGCAAAGCGGCTACGACATCTACGTGGCCAACGATTCGCAGTCGGGGTTCTTCAGCGACTACAACAACCTCTACGCGAGCGGCGCGGGCCGGGTCGGCTACTGGACCAAGGATTTCACCGATGTGCTCGACTGGCAGGCCGACATCGCCCGCTTCGACCTGCACTCCACCGGCGCCACGGTGGTCAATCCGCTGTGGTCGGAGCCGCGCTTCGCCGATGCCGAGGCCGACGACTATCGCATCAACGGCACGGTCGCGGGCCTGCGCTTCACCAGCCCCGACATCGAAAGCGCCGACGCGGCGCTCGACCAGACCCAGCCCTCGCTGTACACCAATCTTCTGCTCAATTCGGGGTTCGAGAACGGCCTGACCGGCTGGGCCACGAGTCCGGGTTCGGCGGTGAAGAGCGGATCGCCGGCCGCCTATGAAGGTGGCAACTTCTACAGCGCCGGCAACACCGAAGACGGCTTTGCCGAGCAGACCGTCAATCTGATCACCGCCGGCTACTCCGCGGCGCAGCTCGACGCCGGCAATCTCGACGTGATTTTCAGCGGTCGCGTCCGCACGCTGGCCGAGAATCCGAGTGACAAGGGCATCCTGACGGTCCGGTTCTACAACAGCTCGAACGTCGAAATCGCCGGCACCGTGACGACGGTCAATGCGCTCAATGCGTCCGATCGCTGGGAGCTGGTGGGTGGCCGCGCCGCCATCCCGGTGGGCGCGCGCTTCGCGGTCTATCGCTTCACTGCCGACCGGATCAATCCCGGCTCCAACGACGCCTGGATGGACCAGGCCTCGCTCACCGTCGTATCCGAAGCCTACGTCCCGGATCGCGGCGCCTACGGTTTCGGCACCCACGAGCCCGCGGCCTCGACCGAGCGCAAGATCATGCTGCGCTACCCGGATCTGTACACCGACTGGGAGAAAGCGGAGCCGCTGACCATCCGCTGGGAAACCGTCAACAACACGACGTTCTCGGCGGTGCGTATCGATCTGTTGCGCGACACCGCCAACGGCCCGGAACTCGTCACCACGATCGCCGCATCGACGCCCGATGACGGCGCCTTCGTCTGGATTCCCGAGACCGGCGGCATCGACTACGGCACCTACGGGCTGCGCATCCAGGTGTCGCTGGTCGACGCGCCCGAAGTCATCGACCGCGCCCAGGAAACCTTCAAGGTCCCCGAGAACGGCAAGAACTACTGGGTGGACGACGGCTCGAATGCCGGCGACGAATTCACGCCCGGCGCGGTGGGTTCGAACCGCAACACCGGCAAGCTCGCCACCGCGCCCAAGCCCAACCCGGTCAACGTGCTGCGCGCGTATACGCTCGACGCCGGCTCGGTCATGCGTATCGACACCGGTGACTACCCGCTGATCGACACGGCGACCATCTCCGGTTCGACCGACATGGGGCTGGGGCTGGATGAGGGCTTCAGCATCACCGGCCCGCTCGATGCCAGCCGCATCGCGCGCCTGCTGCCCGCGATCCCCGGCAATCGCACCAAGGCGCTGATCGAGATCAACGATGCCGACTTCGTCAGCATCGACCACCTGACGCTCGCCAACGCCAACCGCGGCCTCTACGTCTACAACAACTCCGACAGCTTCTCGGCGTCGTACATCACCGCCTACGGCCATCTGGCCGACGGCATCAGCATCGACACCAACGCCCCGTTCGCGTCGTTCTCGCACCTCACTTCCTACGACAACCCGAACGGCTACGGCATCGCCATCGACGGCCCGATCGGCGGACTGAGCGATTCGCTCGCCTACGGTAACCGTTACGGCATCACCGTGAATGGCACCATCGGCGTGGCCGGTGTCACGCCGGGTGTGGTCGAGAACAACATCGCGCGCAACAACCAGCAGACCGGTTTCGATTTCACCAATCCGGGCGAATCGCGCTTCCGCCGCAACGAAGCCTTCGGTAACAACATCGGCTTCCAGATCAGCAACGGCGCCGGTACCACCGCGCTGGTCGGCGACACCGACCTGTCGCCGGGGCGCGGCAATCTGTCGCACGACAACACCATCGGTGGTTTCTACGCCTCGGGCACCGGCGTCCAGATCGCCGGCAATGCGGCCTGGAACCAGACCGGCAACACCTACGCCCGCGGGTTCCAGATCTACGGTGGCGCCCGGGCGACATCGAACCTGTCGTTTCAGAACGTCATCGGCATCGACGTCAATTCCTCTACGGTCGAGAACAATCGCGTCTACGCCAACAGCCTGTCCGGTATCGATTCGTGGCAATCGACGCTGACCGGCAACGTGGTGTACTCCAACGGCACGGCGTCCAACATCTACAGCGCCGGCGTGCGCATGTCCGGCTACGGCGGCAACGTGTTCCGCAACAATCTGGTCTATGCCAATCAGCAGCGCGGCGTGACGGTTGCTCTCGCGGGCAGCGACGGCAGCCCGAACGAGTTCGTCAACAACACGATCTACCAATCCACCGGGGAGGCGTTGCGCATCGATGGCTCCGGCGGTGTGAGAGTGTTCAACAACATCCTCTCGAGCGGCGACACCTATGCGTTGTCGGTGTCCGCCAATAGCCAGGCGGGCTTCCAGTCCGACTACAACCTGTTCTACCCCGTCGGCACCGGCACGGTCGGCCTGTGGCAGGGCATCGCCCGGCCCACGCTTGCCTCGTGGCGCAGCGGCTCGTTCACCGATGCCAACAGCCTGGCCACCGATCCGCGCTTCGTGGACTTTGACGGTGCCGACAACCTGCTCGGCTTCGTCAGCCTTGCCAACGACGGCCGTAACGACGACTTCCATCTCCAGAGCTTGTACGGCTCGTTCCACGGCGGGTCGTCCGCGCCGGTGCGTGATCCGATCACCGGTCGCCCGGTGGTGGCCGCGAGGGTCGAGACGATCGACGATTCGCAATCGCCCGGCATCGACCGCGGCCGTGCCAGCGATTCGTTCGCGCTCGAACCCGCGCCGAACGGCGGCTACATCAACGTCGGTGCCGACGGCAACACGGCGCTCGCCTCGAAGAGCCCCACGCAGTACATCAACATCCTCACGCCCAACGGCGGCGAACGCCTGCCGCAGAACCGCACCGTCGCCATCAACTGGCGCAGCGCCGGCTTCACCGGCAACGTCGATATCGCCTATTCCGGGCCCGATACCGGTGGCGCGTTCGTGACCTTGTCGGCCAACGAGGTCAACGATGGCACCTACGCATGGAACGTCGACGGCGCAACGTTCAATCCCGGCATCTACAACCTGCGCATCACCTCGGTGGCGACGCCTGCGATCGCCGATACCGCCGACACCAGCTTCGAGGTGATCGCGCCGATCACCTTCTACTACGTCAACGATGATTCGACCGTCGGTGACAGCTACACCTCGGCGCTCGGTTCGGTCGTCAATGACGGGCTGTCCGCGGACCGGCCCAAGGCCTCGATCCGCGACGTGCTCGACACCTACGACCTCGGCGCGGGCGACGTCATCCTGGTGGATGCCGGCACCTACGTGCTCGGCGCCAACATCCTGGTCGCGGCCCAGGATTCGGGCGTCACGATCCGCGGCGTGATCGATGGCGACAAGACCATCCTCGATCGCGCCAACACCGCGGGCAGCACGCGGGTGTTCGAGTTCACCGGTGCCGATGACGTGAAGCTCGATCATCTGGTCATTCGGGGGGGGTATTTCGGGGTCGGTGCGGTGACCGCGTCGGACTCCGGGGGGATCAGCATCAGCAACAGCGTGATCCAGAACAATTCGTACAACGGTGTGAACATCGAGGCGGGCAACACCGGTTTCAGCATCACCGGTTCGCGCATCGAGCTCAATGGCGGTGTCGGGGTGGCGGTGGCCAGCGCCAATGCGGTGATCGATGGCAACGCATTCGTGCGCAACGGCCAGGGCGGGCTGGCCAGCTCCGGGGTGGGT
>JANMWG010000401.1:0-9502 GCA_031393885.1 Betaproteobacteria bacterium
ACCCACGCCGACCGGGTGGCCACGATTCGCCGGGTGCACACCGACTACGGTGCGGTCGTCGATACCCACACGGCCGATGGCATCAAGGGGGCGCTGGAGCAACGCGAAGCGGGCATACCCATGGTGTGCCTCGAAACCGCGCAACCGGCGAAGTTCGCGGATACGGTGCGCGAAGCGCTCGGTCGGGATCCCGAGCGACCAGCTCGCTATCGCGGCCTCGAAGCCCTGCCGCAGCGCTTCGAGGTGATCGACCCGGATGCCGATGCCGTGAAGCGCTACATCGCGGCGCACAGCCACTGATCGTGGCGGCTTTCGACGACGCGCAGCGTTTCTGGGACGAGCGCTTTGCCGCTCCCGGGTACATCTTCGGCACTGAACCGAACCGCTTCCTCGCCAGTCAGGCGGCACGGTTCGGACGCGGGCAAGCCGTGCTCGACGTGGCTTGCGGCGAAGGTCGCAACAGTGTCTGGCTCGCCCGGCAGGGATGCGACGTCACCGGGATCGACATCTCGCCGCTCGCGCTTCAGAAAGCGCGGCGACTGGCCGAAAAACATGCTGTGTCGGTGGCCTGGGACCAGGCTGACATTCGCACATTCAACTGGGGCGGCGCACGGTTCGATGCCATCGTGTGCATCTTCATCCAGTTCGCGGCGCCGGCGGATCGCGAGCGATTGTTCACCGGGTTCCTCGATACCCTGAAGCCAGGGGGCATCGTGGTGCTTCAGGGCTATACGCCCAGGCAACTCGAGTACCGCACCGGTGGGCCGGGCGATCTGGCGCACCTGTACACGCGGGACTTGCTGGAAGCGGCATTTGGCGCGTTCGAGATGCTGCTGCTGGAGGAGCATGAAGATGTGCTCGACGAGGGAACCAAGCATGTCGGGCGCTCGGCGCTGATCGATCTGGTCGCACGCAAGCGCGCATAGCGCTGACGGTTCACGCGGCATCTCGCGTGGCCGCAATCGGGGGAGACGTCATGACGGGTATGACCGGCATTTTGATGCAGGGCATGGGGACCATCCTCGCGCTCGTGCTGATCGGGGTGGTGATGTTCTGGTTCGTCCAGGACGTCACGCAAAAAAAGCACACGATCCTGCGCAACTTTCCGGTGGTCGGACGCCTGCGCTATCTGTTCGAGCGCCAGGGCGAGTACTTCCGGCAGTACTTCTTCGCCAACGATCGCGAAGAGATGCCCTTCAACCGGTCGGCGCGGTCCTGGGTGTATCGCCTCGCGAAGAACGAAGGCGGCATCGTCGGCTTCGGTTCGACCAACAATCTGAGCGAGCCGGGCAACATCCTGTTCGTCAACGCGCCGTTCGCGGTGCTCGAGGAAGAATGCGAGCCGACTCCGTCCCTGGTCATCGGCGAGGGCTGGTGTCGCGAACCGTTCGAGGCGAAATCGATCGTCAACATCAGCGGCATGAGCTACGGCGCCATCTCGGCCCCGGCGGTCCGGGCACTGTCACGCGGGGCGCACGACGCCGGGTGCTGGATCGATACCGGGGAGGGCGGGCTGTCGCCCTACCACCTGGAGGGCGGTTGCGACGTCATCATGCAGATCGGGACCGCCCGGTACGGGGTTCGCGATCAGAATGGCGACCTCAGCGTCGAACGCCTGCGCGAGATCGCGCCGCGGGTGCGAGCCTTCGAGATCAAGCTGTCGCAGGGTGCGAAGCCCGGCAAGGGCGGTGTACTGCCCGCGGTGAAGGTGACCGACGAGATCGCGGCGATTCGCGGTATTCCGGCGCACACCGATTCGATCAGTCCGAACCGTCACCGTGACATCGCCAACATCGACCAACTGCTCGACCGGATCGAATGGCTGCGCGATCTGACCGGCAAGCCGGTCGGCGTGAAGACGGCGATCGGTGGCTGGCAGTTCATGCACGACCTGTGCGAGGCGTTGCTGCGGCGCGGTGTGCACTGCGCCCCGGATTTTCTCGTGATCGATGGCGGTGAAGGTGGCACCGGCGCCGCCCCACAGGCGCTGATGGATCACATGGCATTGCCGATCGCCGAGGCGTTGCCGCGGGTGATCGACGCGCTCATCGAGACCGGCCTGCGCGACCGGATACGGGTGGTTGCTTCGGGCAAACTGGTCACGTCGGCGAAGGCGGCATGGGCGCTGTGCGCTGGCGCCGACTTCATCAACACGGCGCGCGGGTTCATGTTCGCGCTGGGATGCATCCAGGCCTTGCGGTGCCATACCAATACCTGCCCGACCGGCATCACGACGCACAACGGACGCCTGCAGCGTGGCCTGGTGGTGGCCGACAAGTCGGTGCGGGTGGCGAATTACGCCCGCAACATGAACAAGGAAATCGACATGATCGCCCACTCGTGCGGGCTGCCGCATGCGCGTGCGTTCAGGCGCGAACACGTGCGGATAGTGCGCAGCGCCTACGAGAGTGTGGCCATGTCGACCCTGTTTCCGTATCCCGAGGCACCTCGACCGCGGACGTGACCAGCGCGATGCGCCGCAAACCCTCGTGAAGAAGCCTGTGGGGCTATGCGAAGGGGCGCTCCCGAGGACGCTGCGCCCCCTCGAGAGGGAAGGCGCAGCGCAGCCTTGAGGATGCCGAAAGAAGGGGTTCCGGAAGCGAAGGGGCAGCGCCCACAGGGCCCCCCGAGGACGCTGCGCCCTCTCGAGGGGGAAGGCGCAGCGCCGCGCAGCCTGGGGGTGGGCGTCACCTCGGGGAAGGCGGAGCGCAGCGCAGCCTGGGGGTGGGCGTCACCTACGCGGTGCCGCCGAGAAGGTTGGCCGGTACAGCGTCGGCAATTCGTGCGGGCTCGGGCAGGTCCAGGCTGTTCATCAGGGCGATGAACTGATCTCTGGTGCGGGCGAGCAGCCGCGGATTGCTCGCTTTTTCTTCCCCGATCGTGGACACCCGGCGGCCGCGATAGTCGTGCCCCGGAAACACCAGGGTGTCGTCGGGCAGCGGGAAGATTCGAGTGGTGATGCTGTCGTACATCGCGCCCGGGTCGCCGTTCTGGAAATCGGTGCGGCCGCAGCCGCCGATGAGCAGGGTGTCGCCGGTCATGAGCCGATCGCGCCATAGAAAACAGCTCGAGCCGGGGGTATGGCCGGGCGTGGCGATCACCCGGATGACCTCGTTGCCGAAGACGACGAAATCGCCGTGATCGAACAGGCGATCGAAGCCGCTGGCGCCGCAATGCGCACTGACCGCGGTCGTGGCGCCGGTGCGTTGGCGCAGGGCGCGGGCGCCCGTCACGTGGTCGGCATGGACGTGCGTCTCGAGAATGCAGGTGAGGCGCATGCCGACACCGCCGATGACCGAAAGATCGCGTTCGACGTTTTCCCGCACCGGGTCGATCACGAC
Source organism: Betaproteobacteria bacterium (assembly GCA_031393885.1). GTDB lineage: Bacteria > Pseudomonadota > Gammaproteobacteria > Burkholderiales. The sequence continues at coordinate 3,342 of JANMWG010000401.1, forward strand.
CGCTTCTCCCCGATCGGCGTCGCCGATGATGTACGTGTAGGTCGATGTATCGGGATCGAAGAGCTGCCGGAAGATCATCGACGGGTTCCTACGGCAGCCGTTGCTTGATGGTGACACCGCCGCGGATCTCGCCGAGGCGGTAGCCGACGGCGCGATCGTGGGGGTAGTCGGCGGCCAGTCGGTCGCGCACGCCCGCGGGGATCGCCTCGGCCGCACCATGGCAGGACAGGCACAGCGGCTGGACCGGGATTGCCTTGATATAGCGCAAGTACCGGCCTTGCGGTTCATCCACAATCTCTGCTTTCTCGAGCGTTCCGGGCTTGTCGCCGTTTGCGGCGGCGCGGTCGAATGCCGCGAGTGCTTCCTGCTCCCAGGCATCGGGTTCGCCCAGCAACGGGTTGCGGACCTTGAGGCTGACCCGGGCAACGCGCATGCCGTGCTCGCGCGACAGGCGACCGGCGAGGTCGGGAGCCGTCTGCTTGCAGACGCCGATGGCGCTTTCGGGGCCACCGGCGCCCAGTTCGGCTTTCAGGGCGGCGCCGAGCTGCGAGACCAACTGGCCGGCGACATCCCTGGCCTGGCTGGTGCGGTCGGTGAGGTCGTCGGCAATGGCGAGGGCAGGCAACGCCAGCAGGAGACAGAAAACAGAAGTGCGCACCGGAGCTCCCGACGAAACGAGTGCGACCGACTGTGCCAGTTTTTGAATGGCGGCGCAAACCGGCGCCGCAGTTGAAACAAGGTTCCGACGGCCCCATTTCGGGAACATTGCTTTAGCATTTGCCGAGGGGAAAACGAGATGCGATTCGACAAGCTCACCACACGATTCCAGCAGGCGCTGGCCGATGCCCAGAGCCTCGCCGTCGGGCGAGACGCCGGCTACATCGAGGCACAGCATCTGCTGCTCGCCTTGCTGCAGCAGGAGGATTCCAGCACGTCGTCGCTGCTGCAGCGATCCGGCGTGAACGTGCCGGCGCTCACCACCTCCCTGAAGGAGGCGATCGAACGCATGCCTGCCGTCGAAGGCAAGGGCGGGGAGATCAGCGTCTCGCGCGAGCTCGGCAACCTCCTCAACGTCACCGACAAGGAAGCGCAGAAGCGCGGTGACCAGTTCATCGCGTCCGAGCTGTTCTTGCTCGCCATCGCCGACGGCAAGACCGACACCGGGCGCCTGCTGCGCCAGCATGGCGGCGTCCAGTCGGCGATCGAACAGGCGATCAATGCGGTGCGTGGTGGCGATTCCGTCAACGAAGCCGAATCCGAAGGCCAGCGCGAAGCCCTGCGCAAGTACACGCTCGACCTGACCGAGCGCGCCAGGGCGGGCAAGCTCGATCCGGTCATCGGCCGTGATGACGAGATTCGCCGCTGCATCCAGATCCTGCAGCGCCGCACCAAGAACAACCCGGTCCTGATCGGTGAACCGGGCGTGGGCAAGACGGCAATCGTGGAGGGCCTGGCCCAGCGCATCGTCAATGGCGAGGTCCCCGATTCGCTCAAGAACAAGCGCGTGCTGGTGCTCGACATGGCGTCGCTGCTGGCGGGCGCCAAGTTTCGCGGCGAGTTCGAAGAGCGCCTCAAGAATGTACTCAAGGAAATCGCGCAGGACGAAGGCCGCCTGATCATCTTCATCGATGAGATCCACACCATGGTGGGTGCCGGCAAGGCCGAGGGCGCCATCGACGCGGGCAACATGCTCAAGCCCGCCCTGGCGCGTGGCGAACTGCACTGCATCGGCGCGACCACGCTCGACGAGTATCGCAAGTACGTCGAAAAGGATGCCGCGCTCGAGCGCCGGTTCCAGCAGGTGCAGGTCGACGAGCCGTCGGTCGAGGACACCATCGCCATCCTGCGCGGCCTGCAGGAAAAATATGAAGTCCATCATGGCGTGGAGATCACCGACCCGGCGATCGTGGCGGCGGCCGAACTGTCGCAGCGCTACATCACCTCGCGGTTCCTGCCCGACAAGGCGATCGACCTGATCGATGAGGCCGCGGCCCGCATCAAGATGGAGATCGACTCGAAGCCGGAGTCGATGGATCGCCTGGAGCGGCGGCTCATCCAATTGAAGATCGAACGTGAAGCCGTGCGCAAGGAGACCGACGAGGGCTCGCGCAAGCGCATGCGGATCATCGAAGAAGAGATCGTGCGCCTCGAGAAGGAATTCGCCGACCTGGAGGAGGTGTGGAAGGCCGAGAAAGCGCAGGTGCACGGTGCGCAGCACATCATGGAAGAGATCGAGCAGCTCAAGCAGCAGATGGAAGACCTGCGGCGCAAGGGCGACTGGCAGCGCATGTCCGAGCTGCAGTACGGCAAGCTGCCGCAGCTCGAGGCGCGTCTGAAGACCCAGGACGATCAGAACGCCGCCAGCCAGAAGCCGCGTCTGTTGCGCACGCAGGTCGGTGCCGAAGAGATCGCCGAGGTGGTGTCGCGGGCCACCGGTATTCCGGTGTCGCGCATGATGCAGGGCGAGCGCGACAAGCTGCTGCAGATGGAGCAACGGTTGCATGAGCGGGTGGTCGGGCAGGACGAGGCCGTGCGCCTGGTGTCGGATGCCATCCGCCGGTCGCGGGCAGGGTTGTCCGATCCCGACAAGCCCTACGGCAGCTTCCTGTTTCTCGGACCCACCGGGGTGGGCAAGACCGAGCTGTGCAAGGCGCTCGCGGCGTTCCTGTTCGACGCCGAGGACCACCTCATCCGCATCGACATGAGCGAGTTCATGGAGAAGCACTCGGTCGCCCGGCTCATCGGCGCCCCGCCCGGATACGTCGGCTACGAAGAGGGCGGCTACCTGACCGAGGCGGTGCGCCGCAAGCCGTACTCGGTGATCCTCCTTGACGAAGTCGAGAAGGCGCATCCCGACGTGTTCAACGTGCTGCTCCAGGTGCTCGACGATGGGCGGATGACCGACGGGCAGGGCCGTACCGTCAATTTCAAGAACACCGTGATCGTCATGACCTCGAACCTGGGTTCGCAGATGATCCAGCAGATGTCGGGCAACGACTACCAGGTGGTAAAGCTGGCGGTAATGGCCGAGGTGAAGTCCTATTTCCGGCCCGAGTTCATTAACCGGATCGACGAGGTCGTGGTGTTCCACGCGCTCGACGAGAAGAACATCAAGTCCATCGCCCGCATCCAGCTGAAGTCGCTCGAACAGCGCCTGGCGAAGATGGAAATCGGATTGGATGTGACGGAAAGCGCGCTGGTCGAACTGGCGAAAGCGGGGTTCGATCCGGTCTACGGCGCACGACCGCTGAAGCGGGCCATCCAGCACAGCGTTGAGAACCCGCTCTCGAAGCGCATCCTGGAAGGCGGATTCGGCCCCGGGGACACGATCAAGGCCGATTGCAGCGCCGGCCACTTCGAGTTTTCGAAGGTGGCGGAGGCGGTTCCGGCGAACCGCGAGATTGCCACGGCCGAGCCTTCGCTACCGGCAGGACCGTCCGGCGGTGGAGGAGGAGGAGGAGGTAGCCGGCGCGCGGGAGTTGGCGGATAATCAGGGGTTTGGCGAAGGCTGGTGGCAGCACCCTCGGGGCACCGGTCTTCAAGCGTCCCACTCTCTAGCCGCGTGCCCGCTCTTGGTCGAACTGGTCGTCATCGAAGGTACAGCAGTTACGCCCCAGGAGGCGCCCGGTTCCGTCGTGAAGGTCCTCGGGTTGCCGTATCTCGAGCTGCCGAAGGATCTGTACATCCCGCCCGAGGCGCTCGAGGTCTTTCTCGAAACCTTCGAGGGGCCGCTCGACCTGCTGCTGTACCTGATCCGCAAGCACAACCTCGATGTTCTCGACATCCCCATGGCGGAGATCACGCGGCAATACATGGTCTATGTCGATGTGATGCGGTTCCAGCAGCTGGAGCTGGCGGCCGAATACCTGCTGATGGCGGCACTGCTGATCGAGATCAAGTCGCGCATGTTGTTGCCACGCCCGCCGGTAGCCGGCGAAGACGACGACACCGACGATCCCCGGGCACGGCTGGTTCTGCGGCTGCTCGAATACGAGCGCATGAAGCTCGCGGCGCAGCGCGTGAATGCCCTGCCGGTGCTGGGGCGCGATTTCGTCGCCGCCAAGGTGTTGGCGACCCCGGTCGAAGTGATCCGCTTGCCGGACGTGGATCCCGAAGACCTGCGCGTAGCCTGGCTCACGCTGCTTTCCCGGGCCCGTGCCGACCGGCATCATCGCGTCACACGGGAGCAGCTTTCGGTGCGTGAGCACATGTCGCGGGTGTTGCGTCATCTGCGCGAACTGCCGATAGCGGAGTTCACCCAACTGTTCAGCCGTGACCAGGGGGTGCCCGAGGTCGTGGTCACGTTTCTCGCCATCCTCGAACTCGCCCGGGAGCGGCTCGTTGTTCTGGTGCAGCAGGTTGCCGCTGCGCCCATCTATGTCAGGTTAAATCATGGACTCTCCGCCGATTGACGTGAATTACGCCAAGATCGTCCTCGAGACGGCCCTGCTGGCGAGCGACGAACCGCTGCCGGTGTCGACGCTGCGTCGGCTGTTCGACGACGAGATCGACGCCGAAACCGTGCGCAAGCTCCTTGACCAGTTGCGGGACGACTGGGAGGGGCGCGGGATCGAACTCGTTTCGGTCGCATCCGGGTGGCGTTTTCAGACAAGACCGGCGTTCCAGGCCATCGTCGAGCGCCTCAATCCGCAGCGGCCACTCAAGTATTCGCGGGCCGTTCTCGAAACGCTGGCGATCATCGCCTACCGTCAACCGGTCACGCGCGGCGACATCGAGGATATCCGGGGCGTTTCGGTCGCGACCCCGATCATCAAGGCTCTGGAAGCCCGCGGCTGGGTCGAATCGATCGGACAACGAGAGGTCCCGGGGCGTCCGGCGCTGTATGCGACCACGCGCGGTTTCCTCGATGACCTCGGGCTGCGTACCTTGTCCGAACTGCCGCCGCTGGAAGAGCTGGGAACGCTGGTCGAGCAGACGTTGGTTCCGATCGACGAAGAACGCGCGGTCGGGATGGCAGGCGCGGTGGCATAGCGGCGGGTCGAGGTTGGCTGGTCGAATGGGGGGAGGGACGATGCAATCGGTTCTGGTGGCGAATGCCAAGGGCGGTGCTGGCAAGACAACCCTGGCCACGAATATGGCGGCGGCGCTGGCCGTAAGCGGCGAGGCCACGACCTTGTGGGATCTCGACCGGCAGAAGTCGGCACTGGCATGGCTGGATATCCGGTCTCCATCCGCCGCCCCGATCGCCAGAGCGGACGCCGACGCTGATGGCAGTCACGCGTCTGGCCGAGGCAAGGGCTGGCTGGTGATGGATTCACCGGCAGGCCTGCACGGCAAGAACCTCGCGCATGCGCTGCGACTCGCCCAGAAGATCGTGGTGCCGGTACAGCCATCGTTGTACGACATGGCAGCTACCAGCGATTTCCTGCAGGCGCTCCTGGCGGAGAAGCCGCTGCGGCGCAACGCCTCGGCCATCGGTATCGTAGGCATGCGGGTCGATTCCCGCACCAAGGCCGCCGCGACTCTCGAGGTGTTCCTGCGGCAGTTCGATCTGCCTGTGGTCGCCTATCTGCGTGACACCCAGCTGTACGCCAACGCGGCGTTCAGCGGTAGTGGGGTGTTCGATCTCCCGGATTACCTCGCGGCGCGCGAGGTGGCCCAGTGGCAGCCATTGCTCGAGTGGCTTCGAGCCGGTTGACATGAAACGTCCACCCCCAGGTTTGGCTGCGCTTCGCCAACCGCCTCCAGGGGGCCAGGGCCCTTGTGGAGTGAGGCCGGCACAGCCAGCCCCTGCGGACGGCTGTGTGTGCCGAACGCCAGCGGACTCTGGCCGCTGGCGGCCCCTTAGATCCGCGCTCTTCGGTGTGAATGTGTGCCGGTAACGCGTTTTCGCACATCTAAGCATTGACGGGCGGGTGGTGGGATCGTTACAATTGTTGGCTCGGTTGATTGTTTTTCTTGACCGACTGATTTTGTTGTTCGGGCGCGGGGTGGAGCAGTCTGGTAGCTCGTCGGGCTCATAACCCGAAGGTCGTAGGTTCAAATCCTGCCCCCGCAACCACCGCTCTTTAAAAATTAGAACAGCTGATAGGTGTGGGCACGCGGAGGTAAGAACCGGGTGTTTTCTGGGGCAGATAGCGACTCTGTGGGCGACCGCGGTGGAGTTATCGAAGCTCGGGGGATGCGCGGGATTGCCGAAA
>JANMWG010000406.1:0-5384 GCA_031393885.1 Betaproteobacteria bacterium
AAAGTGCGACGCGCGCCGGTAGTGCGCATCATCGCCCGTCATCCCGTGCAGGAATGCGAAGCCCATCGCATAGTGCGCGTCGGCGATCGGGAAGCGCTGCTTGCGCCAGAAGAGTTGGCGCCCGGCAGGCCACAGCGCTTCTGAGAGGATCATCGGCGCAACCGCCATGAGGCCAAGCTTTTTACTGCGGTAGTAGAGCGCCTTGGCGCGGCCGCCGATCGGGCCCGCAAAGTAGCTTTGGTGATCGTAAGACGTCTCGCCGAACAGCGCGAGCCATTCCGTGAACTTGGTCAACGCCGAAGGCAAGCCTTCGGCGCGGCCTTGAACCAGTGAGCTGCTCATGTTTGCAGCCCGCAGTTGTCGGCCCCGTGGCCGCCGCGATTGCGATCGAAGTAAGTCACGATCATCTAGCGAACTCCCTGTACCGTCTGCCGCGGATAGCCCAGTACCTTCGAGAAGAGGAATCCCGCGGTCTCGCGCGGGGACGCCGTTGCGCCCGCCATGAGCTCCGATGCGGCTTGTCGAATCAGGCCACCGCGCCAGTACATCAGCGCCAGGTTCAGGTGCGCCTTCGCAAGCCGAGCACGCACGGCCTCGCGCGAACCGTTGCTCGGAAACACGTCATCGTTCAGCAGTTCCCGAAAGATCTGCAGCGTCGCCTTGTGGTATTCGAGTCGCGAGGAATCGAGCGCCACAGTGAGGCGCCCAGGCCCGTCATCCATCATCACGGTTCCGCAGTACCGCACCGCGCACACTGGTCGCCGAAAAGCCAAGCGGTAGAACAGCAACGTGTCCTCGCGCGTCCGCATTCCGGGTGGCAAGCCGCCGACGTCGATGTAGAAATGACGGTCGATGCAACTCGCCTGCAACAGCATCGGTTGGGTGCGCATGAAAACCCAATCCGCCGGATGTTCCTTCAGCAGATGCGCCGCTTCGATCGCGAAGCCGCAGCCGTCCCAATAAGACCGTTTAGCTTCAGGTCCGCAGACCTGCACGTCCGCGAAATAGCATCCAGCGCGACCGGCGGTGGCCTCGATCGCAGCGGCGAGGCGCACCAAATGGGCGGGCAGCCAGTAGTCGTCCGAATCCAGGAAGGCGATCCACTCGCCGCGCGCCGCAACGACACCGGCATTGCGCGCTGACGCGACGCCGGCGTTGGGCTGCCGAACGTATCGAATCTGCGCGCCATACGATTCGACAATGGAACGCGTGTTGTCGGTCGACCCATCGTCCACGACAATGATCTCCAACGGCGCGAATTCCTGCGACAGGATGCTGTCGATTGCGCGTGCGATCGTCCCCGCGCGGTTGAACGACGGAATGATCGCGGTGATACGCGCCGGGCTGCGCAAGTCAAGCATGGTCATCGCGTCTGCTCACTGCGATATTCCTGGTACCACGACGCGGCGCCGGCAGGCTGCGGTTCGGCATGGCCGAATGCGCGCATTAGCCGAAGCAACCAGGTCGATCTGAAAAGATAGTTTGTGGTCCTAAAAATCAGCCAGGCGCTCCGCGCCGGCAGAAGCGCAAAGAGGTGGTTGCACAGCATTTGCAAAAGCCCAAACGGAATGCGCTGCAACGACCGATTTCTCAGCTTTCGACGCGAGGCCGTCACCGCCGAGGAGATCTGGAATTTATGCCCGCGGGCAAGGCTTTCGTAAATCGAATCTTCGAGGATGCCCCTGTACCCGAGCCCGTGCTGAATGACGAACCGCGACCAGTATTCGTGGACAGATGGCGGGGTGGCACGGGGTTCCGAACGCATGTTGACGGCGTGCTGCGACGGCAGCGATCGCATCACGTCGGCGAGGTGCCTCCGCCAACCGTCGCCGACATGGTGGTCGTTCACCGCGCACTGCAGCGAGGCACCCAGCGCTGCTCGTGCCTCGCCGCTTCGGCAAAGCAAGTTCAACGCGCCGGCAAATTGTTCAACGCTCGCCGGTCGTGTCATCGTGTCGTCCAGCGCGATGCCGTCGGTTCCGAATGGTGGTGGGCAAGTGCCGGGCGCGAGCAACGCCGGTATTCCTTTGCTTGCGGCCTCCAGCAGAGCCGTCGTCGTGCCGAACGGGAAGCCTTCGACATAGATATCCGCCGACGCGTGGAGATCCGCGATCCCCTGCTGGTCTCGGACGCCGAGCGCGCGGATCCTGCCCCCGACCTTCGCGGCTGCCGCGCGCCAGTATTCGTCTTCGTTCGGGCCGATGGCGATCAGGATCGCCTCGGGAATACTGGACATCGCCTGCGCGCAGGTTTCGAGGAAGTCTAGGCCATTGCATGGCCGGTACTTGAATTCCGCACCGACGGTAATGATGATGATTGCGCCATCCGGGATGTCGAACCTCTTGCGTGCCGCCGCGCGAGTCGCAACGTCGCAACGATTGCTCGGCACCGCCGTGTCGTGAAGCGGTATCGGGAGAATGGCGTGCCGGCGAATGCCGCGATATGTCTCGGCCCAGACGCCTTCGAGGCGAGACCCTCGGCAGTTCAACGTCACGTCGGCGATCGTTGCGCCGATCCAGAATATGTGTGCCGAGTGGTTGACCAGCATCACCGGTGGGCCGCCGTCACGACCGAACGCGGCACCACAAATCACGTCGGAGACGTCGATGTGCAACGCCACATGGTCGGCGATTTCGGTCGACAGGGTGCGCAGCCAGCCCGCTTTTGCCGACGCTCCGTCAGCGGCGTTGGCGACATACACCTCACCGCCGGTGCGCTCGACGACCGCGCGAAATGCGTCAGGTACCGCCACGCTTTGGTTGAGCAGGGCGGCGCGGTGGATGCGGCCGCTGGTGTCATTCTGAATCCACCGACGTACCATGGCCGTCAGACCGCCGGCGGGGAGCGCCTCCGTCAACACATGCAGGCAACCTTTGCGCTTCGGGGGCAAGCCGACGACCGTCGCGGGAGCGTCGATGGCAGCGGCAATGCGCTGCAGAAGTGCTTCGGCTTTAACGGATGTGAGAATCCGGTTTTGTCGTGAAAGTATGGAGGCGGCCAAACGGATGTACCGCAGTGCGGCATCCACTTCCTTTGTCGCCAAGACGTCTTCCGCTACTGCGAGCAGTGAATTCGCCACGGCCTCGACGTAGTCCAGTGTCGCTTGCAGTTCTACAGTCCCGTCGCTCCCGCCATCTCTTGTGACGCCTGTTGACATGGCCGTGCCGCTCACGGCTTGTGCGAGGTCGCACTGTCGATACGGCGATCGATCAACGCGAAGAACTCACGCAGGCGCCTGAGCCGCCGCGTCAAGCCGGCCGGGAGGGCCTCGTCGCCCACCAGGTTCATCAAGGTGTAGACCGAGTGAATGGCCGCGATCGCGGTCGCAAGACAGCCGACCGCTATCGCCAACGGCGCCGAAAGGACATAGAAACTCAAAAAAACGACCGCAACCAGGCTGAGTATCCATGCCGCTGTCCTAACGTTCTCTGCAGACCATCGAAAGCCCGTCATGTGGCGGGCGATCGGATAGATCATCAACCCATGAAAAATGTAGGACGAAAAAAACGCGATGCCGGCACCCTTCGCACCCATCCAGTTCACAAGCAGCAGCGAGAGGCCGACGTTGACGACGGTCCACGCGACCTCGGTGAGGAAGAAGATTTTCTGAACGCCGCGCGCGACGATGATGTAGCCCATCGGCCAGGTGATGACCCGAAGCATCATTCCCAGGCAGATCCAGCGAAGCGTCTCAATCGCACCGGCGAAGTCGGCGCTGTAAAGCAGATGCAACACGACGGGTGCGAACGAGATCGTCGCCAGCACGCCGACGCCTGCGAGCAGCAGGCTGATGTGCGCTTGCTCGTTCACCAAGCGGTTGGCGACGGCATGATCGCTGATCGCGCCGACGAGGCGCGGGTAGAAATCGGCGCTCATCGCCTGCAAGACGAAGCCGACGTAGAGGCCGCCCACGGTCCAGGCCGACTGGTAGAGCCCGGCCGCCTCGAGGCCGGCATGACGGATCAGGATGATGCGCACGGCATATGCCGCACCCATCATCAGGAGGCCGCTCGCCATGAACGCGAGGCCGAGTTTCAAGAGGCTCCGAACCTCGACCTTGACCTCCGCATGGCTGGCCGCGGGCCGGTTGATCCGGACCTTGCGGCTGTACCACCACGTCGCCAGGGCGGAGGCACAGGAAACGGCAATCAACGACGGAACGATGCCGTCCTGGCGCAGCCAGTAGATGAGCGGAATTCCTGCAACGGTGCCGAGCACCGATCCGAACATCGCGACCTTGGCCATGTCGCCGATGCGGCGCATGCCTTGCAGCAGCGCGCCTTGCCCTTCGGCGACTAGGCGAAAGAATATCGCGATCGAAAGCAGCGCGACCCCCCAGGCATGGTCGCGGGTGCCGAATGTCAGCGTCGAAATGGGACTGGAGAAAAACATCAGCAGCAGCGCACCGCACAAGCCCAGCACCAACGAGGTCCGCCGCAGGACCAGCACCGTCAGCGCGATCTTTTCCGCGTCGCCGGAGGACACGGATTCGGCGATCTGCCGGACGCCGCTGTTGCTGACACCCATCGCGACGACACTGCGTGCCATGTCCGCGATGGCGGTGAACGCGCCCATCAATCCGAAGCCTGCCGGGCCGAGCAAGACGGCCATCGCTTTGGTCCGAACGATCCCGATGACGATATTGACCGCCGAAGAGCCGCCGATCAGGACCGAGGACTTGAGGATTTGTCCGTAGGTGCTGCCCGCGCGTTGCGCCTGCGAATCGCCGTCCTGTCTCGGTACGGCACCCAAGCTCTCTTTCGGACATGGACGACAGCCAGTTGGCGCGTTCTCGGCCTTGTCGCCGCCATCCGCGGCTTGCGCGGAGGGTTGCAGTTTCACGGCGTTGTCTCCGGGGCGGTTCGCTTGAGGCTGCGGCTCAACGAGTCCGCCACCTGTTGCTGTTGCTGCAGCGTCATGCCAGGGAACAGCGGAAGCAGAATGCAATGCTGCTGCGCCTGTTCCGAGTGATGAAGGTCATGCGGCTGAGGGCGGCCCGCGTAGGCCAGCTCGAGGTGCGAACACATGATGCCGCGGCGCGTGCTGACACCGTCGTCGAGCATCGACTGCATCACCGCAATCTGATCTGCAAGGGCCGGAATCCGAACACAGTAGCTCTGCCAGTTGGAGCGCCTGCCATCGGGCTCGTTCGGAACGGTCAGCCGGTCGATGCCCGCCAGCAGTTCGCCGTACTGGGCCGCCAGTTGCCGACGCTCCTTCACGATCCCGGGCAGGCGCTTGATCTGCTCGCGGCCGACCGCGGCTTGGATGTCGGTTAGCCGATAGTTGAAGCCGACCTGGGGGTACGACTCGAAGATCACCCGGTTCGACCCGTGCCGCACCGTATCCGGAACGCTCATCGCATGCTGGCGCAACAGTCGGCA
>JANMWG010000059.1:0-13023 GCA_031393885.1 Betaproteobacteria bacterium
TCCTTGGACGGGACTTCAACCCGCTAGCTCAATTGCTGTTACTGCGAACGCCTGACCCCAAGAGATTCGTTCAACCGAAGATCCGGCGGCCACCCGCATAGGTCGCGACCACGTTGCGGTCGTCACCCAGCGTCATCAGGGCCGTGAGCACGTCGTCGATCCCGGTCACCAGGGTCATCCGCTCCGCCAGCAGCGGTGTCGAGGCTGGGTCGATCACCACCAGGTCGGCGTCGAGTCCGGGCGCAAGGTTGCCGGTGACCGCGCCAAGACCCAGCGTCTGAGCCGCGCCGGCGGTGGCGAGCCAGAGCGCCTGCGCCGGATGCAGGCGCGCGCCGCGCAGGCGTGCCACCAGCATTGCGGCGCCCATGGTTGCCAGCATCGACAGCGTGGTGCCCGCGCCGACGTCGGTCGCGAGACCGACCATGACACCCGCCGAGCGGGTTGCGGCGAGATCGAACAGGCCGCTGCCGAGCATCAGGTTGGAGGTGGGGCAATGGGCGATCGCCGCGCCCGATGCGGCGAGGCGCTCTCGCTCGGCTGGCGACAGGTGGATGCCATGTCCGAACACGGCGCCCGCACCCAGCAACCCGAAGCGGTCGAACACGTCGGTGTAGTCGCTTGCCTCGGGAAACAGCTCGTGCACCCATGCCAGTTCGGCGGCATTCTCGGCCAGGTGCGATTGCAGCAGCATCCCGGGATGCTCGCGCCACAACGCGGCAGTGGCCTCGAGTTGCGCGGGCGTGCTGGTGGCGACGAATCGCAAGGTAAGCGCGTGATGCAACCGGCCCCGCCCATGCCATCTTTCGATCAGCGCCTTCGACTCGTCGTACCCGCGCTGCGCTGAGTCGAGCAACGCCGGGGGCGCATTGCGGTCCATCAGCGCCTTGCCCGCGAAGATGCGCAGCCCGGTCGGCAAGGCGGCATCGAACAGGGCGTCGACGGATTGCGGATGGACCGTTCCGTAGACCGCCGCGGTCGTGGTGCCGTTGCGTCGGAGTTGATCGAGGAACACGGCAGCCACACGACCGGCATGGGCCGGGTCGGCGAATGCCGCTTCGGCCGGAAACGTGTAGCGCTCGAGCCAGTCGAGCAACGGGTGACCGGCAGCACCGACGATGCCCAGTTGCGGATAGTGGACGTGGCAGTCGATGAATCCGGGCAGGATCAGCGCCCGCGGATAGCGCACCACCGGCGTGGCCGGCGGCAGCCGCGCCAGCACCTGCGCCGCCGGGCCGACATCGGTGATGCGGTGATCGCGGATCGCGACCACGGCATCGGGCTCGTACCAGAGCGCCTGGTCGGGCGGCAGCAGGAACGGATCGCCGCGGAACCCGATCGCCGGCCCGCGGATAGCGTGACCTTTTGCCGCCGTCACCACTCTAGCCGTGCAACACGGCCAGGCCGATGCACACGAACATCACCGCCATGAATACCAGCCCGTGGCGCAGCGGCACGATCAGCCCGCCAGCGCCCAGCCACAGCGGCGTGTTCGGAATTGGCCGCCGCGGATCGGGAAGCGCCATCTGCAGGCGATCAGGGCAAACCGGTACGGAAGCGGTCGCGCAGGAGCGTTACGTCGCGCGCGCGACCTGCTCCCAGAACTGGCTGAACGAGCGGCAGGGCTGCTCGGGGTCGGCGAGAAACCGGGGCGCGGGCTCGAGCTCGATCCGGTCGTCGTCCAGCGCTTCGCGATAGCCCGGGTTCAGCGTCGCCACCGACTGCACCGATGCGGCGGATTCCAGTGCCGCCGGCAGCGCCGCGAGATCGCCGTGCCAGACGCCATCGGTCACCTGGCGCATGCCGTCGTTCACGAAACGCCAGCGCAGGGCCGACCACGGGAAGCGCTCATGGAATGGCGCGTGCAGGACACCGATGACCAGATCGACCTGGCGGGGTCGTGTGAGGCACCACGGATGTACCAGCGCCACCCGCCTGCCGTTCACCCGGAGCGCATCGATAGCCGCGAACGGACCAGGGGGCGGAGACGCTGCCAGCGACGGCGGCACCATGCCTTCGGGACGCTGCGATTCGGGCCCGACATCGCGGCCGTGGCGCGCCAGATCGTCGAGTGCCGGATAGGCGGCATCGATGGCGGTGTTCGGGCTCGCCAAAGCCGGCGCATACCGCGCGACATTCTCGGCGTTGAACAGATACGGCTTGGCGCTGAAGGTTGCCGCGCACCACTGCCACGACAGGTGATTCGAGGCCAGGTCGCCATCGAGCAGGTGGCCGTATAGCCAATCGGCGGCCGTGCGCCAGTCGACCTTGCGCAGATGCACCACATAGGACGCGAGCCACATCCGCTGGTGATTGTGCAGGTAGCCGGTGGCATAGAGCTGGCGCACCGACGCGTCGATCACCGGTATGCCGGTCGTTGCGGTCAGGATATCGTCGGGCAGGGACGCCGCGTAATCGACACCGGCGAGCGGCGCGCGCACGCTCTGCAGGATATCCTCGCCCAGGTGACCCCAGACGTGATGAAAGAACTCGCGCCAGGCGAGTTCGAACACCAGTTTGTCGTCGGTGTTGACGCGGAAGCGCGCGCGCAGGCTGTCGACGATTTCCGGCAGGCCGATGAAACCGTGCGTGATCCATGGCGACAATCGCGTGACCGCGCCATCGAGGGAGTTGCGCGTGCGTCCGTAGGCGCGCGGATCGACGCGCCGCAATTGCGCCAACGCCGCCTCGCGTGTCGGTGTCCAGCCGGACAGGTCGAAGACGCTGCCCTGCGCCGGGGCGCCATTGCCGTCGGTCGATCGCGGTGCGTGCCAGCGTGCCATCGGCGGCTACCGGCCCGGCACGGCGGCCGACCAACCGAGAAACCTGTCGCTCGACGCCTGCATCGGGCGCTGGCCGCACACCACCCGCTGCCCGTGGTATTCGTAGGCTGACTTGCCAACGTAGGGCTCGAGTACCGATCGCGGCGGATCGTCGGCGAAGCGCCAGCGGCCGGCGGCATCGGGCTTCACCAGCTTCTCGAACACCTGGTCGTGCGTGCGATTGCACGCTTTTGCCACCAGGGCGGCCGCACGCGCCCGCACCTCGCCGGTGAGTTCCTTCTCGGGCAGATCGGCCACGCGGATGCGCGAGTGCCAGATGCCGAGCACGTGTAATTGGCTGTACGCGAGGATGCGCGCCCGATAGGAGGCAACGCACGCGCGCAGCGGCAACAGCGCCGCGATACGGCCCTCGCAGGAGGCCTCGAGCATGGCGACGATGCCGCGCTTCGGGTCGGTGTCGGCGGGATGCATCGAATGCACCGACCGTGGAATCTCGGTCCGCAGTGCGCGGCCAGCGGCACGCCCGGCCTTGCCGGGAACAAGGACATCGGGAAGCGGCGAATCGATTTCAGCCATGGTAACTAAGTCGAGGGTGGGCAGGCCACAGTTTGCCACGCCGGCCGCGGGCGCAGGCGGGTTCGCGACACCCCGGAACGGGAGGGCTACTGCCAGTCGGACAACGAGATGCCGATGCCGGCGGTGGTCTGGCGGTAGTTGTAGTCGATCAGGGTCTCGCCGTAGCCGGTGAAGATCTGGAGATAACCCTTGAGATTGCGATAGAGCGGAAAGCGCCAGTCGAACTGCAGCGCTCCCCGGTTGCTGGTGCCGCTCAGGTTGTTGCGCGCCAACAGCGCGAAACGGTGACCGCTGCCCGACGGCTGCCAGACCGCGAGCAGGTCGCCACGGCCCAGGTAGTTGACGATGTCGGGGTTGTTGTCGTTCAAGCTGCTCTCGGGCAGCCGCCACCAGGGCCGGATCAGCACCGAGAAATCGCCACGCTCGATGCCGAACTGCGCGTACAGGCGATTCCAGCTACGCGACAACGGCTCGCCACGGCCGTTGCTCTGATGCACGAACCCGAAGTTGACGAAACGCCACTGCCAGCCAAGCGGCAGCTTCAGGTCGGTGCGCAGCACCGCCATCGCTTCGGGTTCGTAGTTGGTCTCGCGGAACGGCGCCGACGGGCTGTAGATTTGCCAGCTCGACTGCTGGGTGAGCGCAACCCACAGATCGAGCCGACGATCGAACAGCCCTTGCACGAGCTTGGTCTTGAACGACAACTGGTACTTGGCTTCGATATTGCGCAGGTCGGTTGTCGCGCCACCGGGCGCCAGGCCCGAGAACGGGGCCTCGTTCGGGGCGTCGGTGTAGCGGGCGAACAGGAAATAGTTCGGCTTGTGGGTGCGCAGGCGCAGCACGCCGAAGCGCGACTCCTCGTCGAGCTCCCACTTGAAGGCGAGCGCCGATCCGCCGGTGGCCGGCTTGTCGTAGCGGGCCACGAAATCGCCGGCCACGCTCTGGCGCCGGTCTTCCGGCAGCGGCGGCGATGCCGCACGTGCGGCCGGCGGCGGAACCGCGGGCCGCCCGGCGAGCTGGTCGTAGCAGGCCAGGCGCGCGCGATCGTCCGGGATGGTGGCGCAGCCCGCCACGCCGGCGTCATCGGCGATCGCGCCGCCGCTCAGGACCGTCATCCAGACCGCGACGGCCGCCGCGCGCAGCCACCATCGGCAGACCGGGATATGACGTCGGATTGGCGCACCACCCATGCCCGGAGCAGCCGGCAGGGTCGTGGGGTGCTTGCTCACCCGACCACATCGGGGCAGCATGCGCCTCGTTCCCTCATTTTCGACCGGAGACCTGCATGGACGTCGTCGTGTATCTCGCCAACGGCGCGTTGCGCCGTTTCGTGCAGCCTGAAGAGGATTCGGCGGCAACGCTGGCCACGTTCCAGCCGGCGCGCATGTTCGCCGTGCCGACGCTGATCATCGGTAGCCCGACCGCCACCGTGCTGCTGGCCACGCGCGAGATCAGCCGGGTCGATCTGCGCACCCAGGAAACCCTGCCCGTCCCGCAGGGCTTGGGGGGCGGTTCGGTCACGGTGCTCGGCGGCGAGTCCGATTTCATCGAACGCCGGGATGCCGTGTTCATCGACGGTGCCCAGGCGGTATCGGTGGGCGAAAAGCTCTCCGGAGTGATCGCCTACGAGATGGCGGGCGGCCACAAGCTCTACGGCTCGCTCGAGGCCCACCTCGATTCGATGGCGGGGGTGTTCAACAGCATGCAGCACCTGCTTGCGCAACCGGTTCTCGCCTTCAATCTGCCCGGTGGCGGCGCCACATACATCAATCCGATCAACCTGGTGGGCATCACCTTGCACCCGGGTCTGCAATCGCTGCCGCGCGGCAGCCTCGCGGCCAGCCTGGTGGAATAGCCCTGCCCCGAGTCGCGCGATCGGCCGCGGCCTGGCGCCGGTCGAGCGGTTCATGGCGCCAGTTGCAGCCGTCCGTCGACGATACGCACGCGATCGCCCACCTGCAGATCCGAGGCATCGGGCTCGGACACGGTGGTGTAGCCACCAACGTCGAGCCAGACAATGACGTCGAAGCTGGTTTCACGCATGCTGTCGAGCATGCGGTCGCTACCCCGCGCACCAACGAACGATTTCAACTTGCGGCCGGGGCCGAAGGTGAAGCCGGCCACCGGCCCCACCAGCAAAGGTTCGCCTGGCCCGCTCTTGATGCTGAGCGTATTGCGCTGATCCAGCGCGGTGCCGGCATTCGGGATCGGGCGCTCGCCATGGCGCTCGCGAATGGTGCGGATGACGCCGCAGGTCGGACACGCGGCGGCTTCGTTGGAGACGGTGTCCTTCGCGACCACGACCCCCGGCGACCCGACCGCGAGCAGCGCCGCCAGACCCACCGCAGCGCCGACGTTCATTCGGGAATTCTCTGCAGGTAATAGAGCGCATCGAGCAGCAGGCTCGGCTTGCCGAGCGGTGCCAGCCAGTGCTCATAGATGACGGCGATATCCCCGCTGCGGTAGATCGCCGCCAGCGCGCGATTGACCGCGATGCGGAATCCGGGATCACCGGCATGCATCGCGAGAGCGTAGGGTTCCATCGAGAAATCCTCGTCGAGCAAACGGAAGGCGCCGGCCCCCTGCACACCGAGCGCCATGGCCAGCAGCTTGACGCGATCCGACGCGTAGCCGTCGACGGCACCACCGCGCAACGCCTCCAGCGCGGCTTCGGGGTTGTCGAACAGCAGCACCTCGGCCTTTATCTCACGTAGTTGCAGGGCATCGGCCAGGGACCGCTGCGTGGTGGTATTGCGCACCACCGCCACCCGCTTGCCGGCCAGGTCTTTCATGCGCGAGAAATCGCTGTCGTTGCGGATCAGGATGGTGCCGCCGTCGACGAAGGTCATGAGGCTGAACTCGACGCTGCGCTGGCGCGAGAAGGTCCAGGTGCTGGCGCTGCATTCGATCTCGACCCGGCCCTTGGCGACAGCCTCGAAGCGGTCGGCGAGCGTGAGCGGAATCCATTCGACACGCAGGTCGGGCCGCTTGATCTCGCGGCCGATCGCGGCGGCAACCCGCGCGCACAACTCCACCGAGAAGCCTTCCGGGGCACCGCTCGCCCCCCGCGAGGAGAACGGCGGCGCATCTTCCAGATAGCCCATCCGGATCACGCCGCTGGTCTTGAGGGCGGCGAGCACATCATGCGCGGACGCGGAGGAAAGCGCGCCGAACCAGAGCGCGACGACAAACGGCAGCAGGCGGATCATGGACGGGCGGGCTCCGTGGCGATGGGGAAAACAATGCCACGCAATGGTAACGCGATACCGGTGCCGCGCCTGTAGGCGGAGCGGCTACATCGCCGGCCATCGCGAGAGCGCGATGGCCGGTGGGATGGTCGTCAGGTGGTGACGAAGAAATCGCTTGCCGCCAGCGCCGGATGGCCATCCGGCACCGCGAACTTCAGCGCCGGCGCGGTCGTAGAACAGATCGCCCACGATCTCCCGCAGCGGTCGCCGCCCTGCGCGGTTGCCGGATCAGCCGCCGGCCGAAAGCCTTACGCACTTCATCGAGTTCACGATCAGTGCCAGCGGCACGGCGCTGCTGATTTGCCTGCTGATCTACCGCTGCTACCACTCGGCCGAGCGCTTGGGCTAGGTGATGGGCGTCACCTGTAGCGAGGCGTGCGCTTGAGCGCCCGCGCCTGGAATCTCGGCGGCGCGAGTTCTCGCAGTGTGGATTGCGCCACCGGCGCGGGCTCGCCAAGCGCGAGTGACGCGACGACCTCGCCGGCGAGCGGCGCCGATATCAGTCCGTGCGACCCATGCGCAACGCTCACGAACAGGCCCGGCAACCAGGGTGCCTCACCGCTGAAGCTCGTGGTGGCATCCACCGACAGGGCGCGATAGCGGCTGGTGAACTCGCTGTCGTCGATCACGCCACCGACCACGGGCGAGTGATCCGGCGCCACGCAACGCAGCGCGACACGGCCGGCGAGCACTGCCGCGTCCTGCGGTCCGAAGGCGTTGGGGAGCGCCGGTGCCAGACGACTCAACATGGCCAGATTGGCCGCGTTGTCAGCAACGCGAATCGCCGTGTCGGCGTCGCGCAAGCCGAAGGTCGCGCCCACGCTATGGCAACCAGCGCGGGCTGGTGTCACGTAGCCCTCGCCGGACAAGACCGTGCGCAAGGCGACGCTGGCGTCGGTTGCCGGCAGCGAGGTGACCTGACCCCGGATCACGTCCAGCGGCAGCCACGCCGTCGACGGAAAACCGAGCACGTCGGCCGCGTTCGCGAGCACCAGCAGATCGGCGGTGGCGATATCGCCGCCCTCGCCCGCCACGCACCACCGCTCATTGGCATCGCGCTGGAAACGCAGCGCGTCGGTCGCGAGCCTGACCTCGATCCCGTCGTGAGCCACCAGGGCGGCGCAAAGCGCGGGCAGATGCACCCAACCACCAGCGGCGAAGTGCAGACCACCGCCAGGCAGCTCGACACCGGCCAGGGCGCCGGCCTCGTCTCGACCAACCGCCCGCAGGAATGAAGCCGGCCAGCCGAGCCCCACCAGTTGTTGCTGCCGCCCGGCATCGGCCGAGTCTTCGGGCAACAGCAGGACGCCGCAGCGCGACCATGCGTAACCATCATCGGGCAAGCGGGCCGCGAGCTGACGCAGGGCATACAGGTAACCGTCGGCAAACAGGCGCGAGCGCACGGTTCGATGCGCGGAGAGCTTCGCGTACAGCACCGCCTGGGCGTTTCCCGAAGCGGCAGCGGCAAGCCGGAACTGGCGCTCGATCAGCGTCACCGCCAAGCCGCGCTCCGCGAGCGAAGCGGCGACGGCAGCACCGGCGATGCCGCCGCCGATGACGATCGCACTGCGGGCATCGGGCCGCGCAGTGGGTCGTGACAGCCACGGCGAATGACGTGGCCGCGTCCGCGGCGCAACGCAGGTGCCGCAAAGCATCTCGCGCTTGAAGCCGAAGCCCGGTTGGCGCCGCATGTCGAAGCCGACGGCTTCGAGCCCGCGCCGCACCTCGCCCGCCGCGGTGTAGGTCGCGAGCGTCGTGCCCGCCGACGACAGCGCGGCTATCGCCGCAAATACTTCGGCGGACCATAGCTGCGGATTAAGCGCCGGTGCGAAGCCATCGAGAAACCACGCATCCACGCGCGCGTCGATCTCGGGCAGCGTCTCGCGGGCATCGCCGATCACCAGCGTGAGCACCACGCGACCGCCATCGAACCGCAACCGATGCCAGCCCGGCGGCAACTCGTCGTACTGCGCGAGCAGCGCGGCACGCTCGTGCGCCAGCATCGGCCAGGGATCGAGCGCCGCGCGCAGTTCGGCGGCAGTCAACGGATAGGCCTCGGTGCTGATCAGGTGCATGGTTGCGTCGGTGGGGGCAGCCTCGCGCCACAGCGCCCACGCGCACAGGAAATTCAATCCGGTGCCGAACCCGGTCTCGGCAATGGTGAACCGCGCTCGTGGCGGCAGCCTGGCGAAGCGCGCGCGCAACGCGTTGCCTTCGAGAAAAACGTGGCGCTTCTCGTCGAGGCCACCCGCACGCGAGTGGTAGAGATCGCCGAAACGGCGCGACCAGGGCGCACCGTCGCGCCAGTCGAGTTCAGACACGGCGAACCGGTCCCGGTGTCCAGCCGTTGCTTGCTATGATCCGCCCATGCACTTTGACCCTGAGCGCGTGGCCGACTGGCTGGTGACCGAGCACAAGCGCGGTGCCCCTCTGGTGCCGTTCGCGCGCGATCACGGGGCTCACGATCTGGCGGCGGCGTATGCCATCCAGGATGCGTTCGTGCGGCGCCTGACCGGCGTGCTCGGCGGCGCGGCCGGTTACAAAATCGGCCTGACCTCCACGCGCATGCAGCGGTTGTGCGCGATCGATCATCCGGTGGCCGGCGTGGTGTTCCGCGAGCGCGTGCTCGCGAGCGGCTTGCAGATTGCACGCTCCGACTTCCAGCGCGTCGGTCTCGAATTCGAGATCTGCGTGCGCATGGGGCGCGACGTACCGGCGCGCGACCGGCCATGGACCGTTGACGACATTGCCGATGCCGTCGACGCCGTGGCGCCCGCCTTCGAGATCATCGACGACCGCCATTCGACCTATCCGCTCGACCTGCTGTCGCTGGTGGCGGACAACGCCTGGAACGAGGGCATCGTACTGGGCGAATGCCGGCGCGAGTGGCCTGATCTGGCCGCGGTCTGCGGCACCGTGTTCTGCAACGGCGAGCAGGTGGACCAAGGCCATGGGCGCGATGTGCTTGGGCACCCGTTCGCGCCGCTCGCCTGGCTCGCCGATCATCTCGCGGCGACCGGACGCGGATTGAAGGCGGGCGACATCGTATCGACCGGCAGCCTGGTCACGACGCGGTTTCCGGGGCAGGCGGAGCACTACCGGTTCGAGCTGGATGGCATCGGCGCCGTGGAACTCGACATCGTCGATTAGCCCCCTTCTGCCCGCGCAGAACGGTCAGTCCCGTACTTCCTTCAGCGCCGCGGCTGCCGCGCGGGCCAGCAGGATGTAGTCGGTGCACAGACCGATGACCCGGTAGCCCTGTTCCATGTAGGTGCGGGCGTGGGCCGGCGTGTGCGCATAGATGCAGCGGGCGATCTCGCGCCGCTCGCAGGCGCGGATGATGGTCTGGATGGCCTGCTGGACTTCGGGGTCGTTGATGCGGCCCGGCTTGCCCATGCTGCCCGAGAGGTCGAACGGGCCGACGAAGACGCCATCGACCCCGGGCACCTCGAGAATTGCATCGATGTTGCGCGCGGCCTCGACATGCTCGATCTGGACGATGACAGCGATATCGTCGTTGGCTTCGCGCATGTAGCGCTCGAAATCGAGGTCGAAGCGCTGGGCGCGGGTGATGCCGACACTTCGGGCGCCGAGCGGGGGATACTTGCAGCGCGCCACCGCCTGGCGGGCGTCTTCGGCGTTGTTGACCAGCGGCACGATGATGCCGGTGGCGCCGATGTCGAGCGCTTTCTTGATCGACACCTCGTCGTTCCAGGGCACGCGCACCACGCAGGGCACCTGCTTGTCGACAGCGGTGAGCAGGTTCAGCGCCGCCCGGGCATCCATGGGCGAGTGCTCGAGGTCGATGAACAGCCAGTCGTAACCGGCTTCGGCGAACAGCTCCGCCACCTCGGGCAAGGGGATCTGCAGCAGCGCCCCGATCAGGGGGCGGCCTTCGAGCAGGCGACGGCGGAAGGACAGGGTCACGGCAGGCCTCGCATCAGAGGCTGAGAGTTTTTCGAGCGTGTCCGAGCAGCGCGCCAGAAGGTGTCCGATCTAGACGCAAAGCGCAGACATAGCCCGAGCTATGGCGAGCATTTGCAACAACGAGCGGGCGCCTTCTGGCGTGATGAGCGGGCATGATCGAAAGACTCTCAGCCTCTCAGGATGCCGGATGATACCCGCCGCCGGTCAGCGATGGATCAGCGCTGGCGGCGCACCTGGCGCGAAGGTATGTATTGCGCCAGCCAGTCGACCGCGTCGTCTTCGGTGCCAGAGATGCGGAACGGGTAGGGTGGACGGTGATAGAGCTCGAACACGCGCATGGCCATGTTGCCCAGGCTGGATTCGACCACCATGCCGCTCACGCCGGTGGCAGCGCACCACTCGGCCGACGACATGAACGCGGCGGCATCGACGTCGACCCGCCATACGCCGCGCAGGATGACCATCAGGACCTGCATGCCGGGCGCGAGGCGCCGACGGGCTTCGAGTTCGGCCTTGACGAGATCGAGGGTGACCACGCCGGTGCTGCCGTAGTCGACCCGTACGATACCGTCGTCTCCCATGACAATTTCGGGTGTTGTCACAAACGACCTCTTATGTGGTGTTCAACCGGCCCCGCCGCCCCCGCCGACGCCGAATTGCTGCTGTTGTGAACCTGCCGTCCCGGCTTCCCAATGACGGAAACCGTCTCAGGCTCGTGAACCGAAGGGTACGCCTGAATTCACAAAAAATTAACAAAAGTTGCTGGATTTTCAGGTTTCGAAGATGAACCTGTCGAGACAGAAAAAGTAGCGATTCCCGTTTTGGTTGAGGGCACCAAAATCTCCTAGCCATTGGTCGGCCTCCAGCGCTGGGACCAGGCCGCTTCGGCGCCCGAAAGCGGCGATCGCGTGCGCAATGCCATGGCTGTAGGTGTCGGCACTCCAGGCCAGGTTGATCAGGGGCAGCGTGCCGACCCGGCGGACCTCCAATCCGCCCCGGGCGAGCAGCCCGGAGAGTCGGCGTGGCAGCCGCGGATGGGCGCAGTGGGCGTCCCAGGCATCGAGCATCCGGCGCATACGGGCGTCGTCGCTGCTGGCCCAGACGCAGGATTCCCAGTCGGTATCCATGATGAGCGCCCGGCCACCCGGCCGCAGCACGCGCCGGATCTCGGCGATGGCAGCCTCGACCGCCGGCACATACTCCAGGACCTGGGTGCAGGCCACCACGTCGAAACTGTCATCGGCGAACGGCAGGTCCGTCGCATCCGCCACCTGAAAACCAGCCCAGCCGAAGGCGGTGCAGCGCCCAGCGGCCAAGCCGACCATTGTGTCGGACACATCGATGCCTTGAACCTCCCCCCGCGCCCCGACCTGTTCCGCCATCGACGCCGCCAGCAGGCCGGGCCCGCTGCCGATATCGAGGACCCGCTCACCAGGCTGCAGCCGCAACCGGTCGAGCACCGCCGCGCGCTGCGCCACGATGTCGGGGGTGAGGTACATCGCCTCGACGCGGCGGGCCGCGTCGCCGCCGAACTGTTCGGCGACGGAAGGGGTGTCGTTCATGCGGGGTTCCGGGGGAAAACACAGGCATTCTCGCCCGACCGCCAGTGCGCCAAGTGGAAGGCTTAAGCCGAATGGCACTTACTTAAGCCTCATGGCGTTGAAGTCACGGGCGTAAGAATTTGAATTTGAAGAGAAAGGGATGTGGCTGACCAAGGGATTGATAGGATGGTGGTTACGAAGCTCCCAAACCATCTTTCCGAAGGCCAGCCGCCATGGATCGTAATGCCCGAAGCGTTTTGCATCAACGTCAAACCAGTATCGGACGCCGGGCGAAGGCAACCGGGGCGGTGGAGTTCTTCAATGTGCTGACGAGTCCGGAGTTGGCCGAGACGACCGAAGCGCTGCTGCCCGAGCACCGCGAGCGGCTGTATCCGCCCACGGTTGCGCTGTCCATGTTCATGCGCCAGGTGCTGGAGAGCGATGGCTCGTGCCAGAAGGCGGTCAACGGCTGGGCCGCGCAGCGCGCGGCCGATGGGCTCACCCCGTGCAGCGTTCGTACCGGCGGATTTTGCCGTGCCCGGCAGCGTCTGTCGCTGGGGATGGTCAGTACGCTCACGCGCGAAACAGGCCGCCTGCTCAGCGAGAAGGCGCTGGCGCAATGGCGCTGGCGCGGGCGCACGGTCAAGCTGGTAGACGGCACCGGGATCTCGATGCCCGATACGCCGCAGAACCAGGAGCGCTATCCCCAGCCCAGCACCCAGGCACCCGGGGTAGGCTTTCCACTGGCCCGGCTGGTCATGGTGATTTGCCTGGCCACTGGCGCAGCGCTGAATGCGGCGATAGGGCCGCACAGTGGCAAAGGCACTGGCGAACTCGGGTTGGTGCGTCGGCTGCTTCAAGGCTTTTCCAGAGGCGATGTGATGCTTGCCGATGCCCTGTACTGCAACTATTTCCTGATTGCCGCACTGATGGCCGCAGGCGTGGATGTGC
>JANMWG010000427.1:0-2919 GCA_031393885.1 Betaproteobacteria bacterium
GCCCGGCAGCCACCTGAAGCCTGAGAAAATGGCGACTTTGGTGCCCCTCAGTGGGGAGCTGTCGTCGGTGATTGCGCTGGTCAGATAGGGCCGGATCTCTTCGTCTCCGAAGGGATCTGACCATTGCCTGGCCGCCACATCACTGATCACCAAAGGAAGCTTTTTATGAAGGCCAGACAAACAGACGGCGTCGCGGCTGCGGCGGCGAAGGCATCGTTTTGTACCGCGACGGGATATGTGCTCGAGGGCGCCGGACCGTTTCCAATACCCAGTAAAGTGCGCGAGCGCAGACGCCCCGATCCATTGGCCACCATTTTCGACGCCGAGGTCGTGCCGATGCTCATAGCCGCACCGGGGCTGCGGGCAGTCGGCATCTTCGAGGAACTGCAGCGCCGCCACCCAGGCATGGCCTCGGGTGTGCGTCGAACGCTTGAACGGCGCATCCGCGCGTGGCGAGTACTGCATGGCGCCGAACAGGAGGTGATCTTCCGGCAGATCCACGAGCCAGGGCGCATGGGACTGTCGGACTTTACCGAGATGGGCGATCTTGGTGCCCAGACCGTCACTGTGGCCGGCCTACGGCTGGATCACCGCTTCTATCACTTCCGGCTTGCCTATAGCGGCTTTGAACATGCGCATGTCATCCTGGGCGGGGAGAGCTTTGTCGCTTTGGCGGAAGGCTTGCAGAACGCGCTGTGGGCGTTGGGCGGTGTCCCGCGTGAGCATCGCAGCGACAGTTTGTCGGCGGCGTTCCGTAATCTTGACAAGGACGCGCGCGAAGATCTGACCCGGCGGTACGATGCGCTGTGCGGCGATTACGGCATGGAACCGACCCGCAACAATCGGGGCGTGGCACACGAGAACGGTTCGATCGAGAGCCCGCATGGCCACTTCAAGAGCGCGATCAAGGATGCCCTGTTGCTGCGCGGCACAAGCGACTTTGCCGATCTTGCCGCATACCGCGCGTTTATCGATGGTATCGTCAGCCGCAAAAATGCCCGTATCACCCGTCAGATCGAGACCGAACGGGCCGCTCTGCAGTCCCTGCCGCCCGGTCGCAGTTGCGATTTTGAAGAGACGATCGTGACCGTCACCTCGTCGAGCGCCTTCACTTTGAAGAAGGTATTCTACACCGTTCCGTCGCGCCTCATCGGCCATCGGCTGCGCGTCAGGCTGTATGATGACCGTCTCGATGTCCTGGCCGGCAGCACCCTGCTGATGACGCTGGTGCGCGGTCGTGCCGACAGCAGCAGCGGCAAGCATGGTCATGTCATCGACTATCGCCACGTCATCCATTCGCTGCGACGCAAGCCGATGGCGTTGCTCAATTGCGTTTACAGGGCCCAGCTCTTTCCGCGTGATGCCTATCGCCTTACTTTCGACAGGCTGATCGAGGGCATGGCCGAGAAGCAAGCATGCCGGCTGATGGTCGAGATCCTCAGTCTTGCCCATGATCGAAGTTGCGAGGCTGAACTCGCTGCCGTCCTGACGATCGAACTCGACGCAGCGCGCTTGCCCGATATGGCAGCGCTGCGGGCACGCTTTGCGCCTGACCCGGCGGCGCTGCCCGGTGTCGTGGTCCGGCTCGCGCCGCTGAGCGACTATGAGATGCTGCTCTCCAGCCCACTCGAGGTGGCGGCATGAACCAGGCCATCGATGTCGCGCGGCTCAAGCTGATCCTCAACGATCTGCGCCTGCCCGCCATGAAGCACAGTTGGCCGACCATCGCCGAACAGTCGGACAAGGAAGGATGGCCGGCTGCACGCTTCCTGGCCACGCTCGCCGAGCACGAGATCGCCGAACGCGACAGGCGGCGGATCGAGCGCCATCTCGCCGACGCCAGACTGCTGCCAGGCAAGACCCTCGACAGCTTCGACTTCAACGCGGTGCCAATGGTCTCCAAGGCCCACGTCATGGCCATCTGTGCTGGTGACAGCTGGATCGAAAGCGGCGCCAATCTGATCCTGATCGGCGGGCCGGGCGGCGGAAAGTCGCATCTGGCCTCCGCCATCGGACTCGCCTTGATCGAAAATGGGTGGCGCACATTGTTCACCCGCACATCCGACCTCGTTCAGAAACTTCAGGTCGCACGCCGCGAACTGTCGCTCGAAAGCGCCATCGCCAAACTCGACAAATACCACCTGCTGATTTTGGACGATCTGGCCTACGTCAGCAAAGATCAGGCAGAAACCTCCGTCCTGTTCGAGCTCATCAGCGCCAGATACGAACGGCGATCCACGCTCATCACCGCCAACCAGCCATTCGGTGAATGGTCTCGGGTCTTCCCCGACCCCGCTATGACGCTCGCTGCTGTCGACCGCCTCGTTCACCACTCGACCATCTTTGAAATGAACGTCGACAGCTACCGCCGTCGCGCCGCGCTCGAACGCAAACAGCAAGGTCCGGGACGACCGCCAAGCCGCGCGACAATCACCGACAGCGACACTCTGTCGCGCCGCGACAATCAACTCCGAACATAACGCTTGCCAGCGACAATCTAGAAGAACACAACAGCAACATCGCGATCACGGGTTCTGATCCTGATTGACGGGCTTTCTGATCCAGATTGTCGCGCCATAGTGCACCTCACCTCAGCGCAGCTTTCGATGCTCCTTGAAGGCATCGATTGGCGTCACCCTGAGCGAACGGCAGCGCCACTCTTGGCAGGATAAAAGTGTCAGATTTGCGGGGTTTTCCTCGCATCGGAACGCCCGATATGAGCGACGCTCCACTCTCATCACTGCCAATCAGCCATTCGGTGAATGGTCTCGGGTCTTCCCCGACCCCGCGATGACGCTCGCCGCGGTGGACCGCATCGTTCACCACTCCACCATCTTCGAAATGAACGTCGACAGTTACCGCCGGCGCACCGCACTGCAGCGCAAACAGGAGGGCCCCGGACGACCGCCCAGCCGCGCG
>JANMWG010000455.1:0-4732 GCA_031393885.1 Betaproteobacteria bacterium
CCTTCTCCCTCCGGGAGAAGGGCTGGGGATGAGGGAAACCTGGGCGTTGATTGCGGGGTTGCGTTCTTGTAGGACAGTCTTGTGGTTGTTGCAGTCATCTGGAGGCGTAGTGGCTGAACTTCATCGCCAATCAGGAAAACCAAAACAGATCAGATGATCTCGAAGTAGCGGGCGAGTTCCCAGTCGGTGACGGCGCGGCGGAACTGGCGCTCTTCCCATTCGCGGGTCGCGGCGAAGTGATCGACGAACACATCGCCGAACCAGTCGCGCGCCATTTTCGAGGCCTTGAGGCGCTGGGCGGCGTCCCACAGCGTGCCTGGCAGCGCCGTCGTTGCCGGAAATTTCTGTTCGTAGGCATTGCCGCTCACCGGTTTGCCCAGTTCGGCGCCGGTCTCGATGCCCCACAGGCCAGACGCCAACGCCACCGCCAGCGCGAGGTAGGGATTGGCGTCGGCGGCGCCGATGCGGTACTCGACCCGCTGGCTCTTCGCCGATCCCGGGATCACGCGCAGCGCAGCCGTGCGATTTTCGACGCCCCAGGTGGCGTTGGTGGGCGCCCAAAAGCCCGGCACCAGCCGGGTATAGGAATTGACCGAACTCGCCACCATGCCCAGCAGCTCGGGCATCAGCGCATGCTGGCCGGCGACGAAGTTCTTCATCAGCGGGCTCATGCCGAATTCGCCGGCGGGATCGTGAAACACCGGCTCCCCGGTGGCGTCCTCGAGCGACACGTGGATGTGCCCGCTCTGGCCCGGCAACTCCGCGTTCCACTTGGCCATGAAAGTTGCCATGCGGCCGTTACGCTGCGCATGAATCTTGATGAAAGTCTTGAACAGGGCAGCCTTGTCGGCCGCTTCGAGCGCGGTGTCGACCGCGAGCGCGGCTTCGAGCACGCCAGGGCCGGTTTCCTCGTGCAGGCCCTCGATCTGGAAGCGCATTTTCTCGGCGAGATCGAGGGTCTCGTTGTAGTAGTCGGCATGCACCGTGTTGCGGATGGTGGAGTAGCCGAAGAAGCCCGGCGCCATCGGCTTCAGATTGCGATAGCCTTTTTCGCGCACCGAATCGGGTGTCTCGTCGAACACGAAATACTCGTACTCGAGGCCGGCCAGCGCCGAGAAACCCATCTTGTCGGCGCGCGCCAGCACGCGCCGCAGCAGGCCGCGCGGGCAGGGGGCTTCGCGGTCTTCGGTGAACTCGCAAAGAAAGAACAACATCCCGGGCTCGAACGGAATGTCGCGGCAGGTCTGGGGCAGGATGCGAACCGGCGTATCCGGGTAGCCGGTGTGCCAACCGGTCCAGGTGGTGTTGTCGTAGAGCTGGTCGTTCGAATCCCAGCCGAGCACCACGTTGCAGAAGCCGAAGCCCTGGTCGAGCGACCCGAAGAATTTCTCGCGCGACAGATACTTGCCGCGCAGGATGCCGTCGATGTCGAACGCGCCGACCTTGATGTGGGTCAGGCCGCGTTCCAGGACGATGGCCCTGGCGTCGGCAACGGTTTTGACGTCCTCGGATTTCAGGGGCATGGCGGTATCCACGATGCGAAACGGGTGTCGAAAGACACGCCCGCCGAAAGGGTCGCCGGGCGATGGTTGGTCAGGTGATTTTCACCGGCTGGGCATGGTCGATGAACGCTTTCCGAATATAGCAGCGGCCATCGGCAATGACCGCGAACGCGGCGTGGGCGCCACGACTGAAAGACCCCCACCCCCAGGCTTCGCTGCGCTTCGCCTTCCCCAGGGGGCTCAGCATCCTCGGGGGTGAGGCCGGACACAGACAGTCTCTGCGGACTGTCTGTGCCTGCCGAACGACAGCGGCCTCCGGCCGCTGTCACCCTGCGGTGCTGACGTGACGCGTGCACCTTGACGCGCGACTGCCTAGAATCGGGCTTCGCTTCCGCCACCCCCGATCCATGTCTCGCCGCCCGCATCCGCTCATCGGTCTCACCACCTACGGCCGCAACGCCGACAATCGTTTTCATCTTCCCGCCGAGTACATCGAAGCCGTGCGTCGCGCCGGCGGCGTGCCGTTGTTGATCGCGCCCGGCGAGAGCCGGCTCGATTCGCTGTTCGGCACGCTCGACGCGCTGGTGCTCACCGGTGGCGGCGATCTCGATCCCGGGCATTACGGCGGGCGGGCGCATGACACCAACTACGGTTTCGATGCCGAGCGTGACACCGCCGAAATGGCGATCGCGCGCGCCGCGCTCGCCAGCACGCTGCCGACCCTCGGTATCTGTCGCGGCGAGCAGATCCTGAACGTGGCGGCGGGGGGCACGCTCATCGAGCACCTGCCCGATGAAGTCGGCGAGTCGGTGCTGCATCGGGTGCCGCCGCGCAATCCGGTGGCGCACGATATCGACATCACGCCGGGGTCGACACTGGCGACGGTGCTCGGTCGCACGG
Organism: Betaproteobacteria bacterium; assembly: GCA_031393885.1. Classification (GTDB taxonomy): domain Bacteria; phylum Pseudomonadota; class Gammaproteobacteria; order Burkholderiales. Next base: position 2,403 of record JANMWG010000455.1, read on the forward strand.
CATGCAGCATCGCATCGTGGCACCACCAGGCGGTGCGGCGGGTCGCCGACGGTTTCGTGGTGGTTGCCCGTGCCGCCGACGGCACCATCGAAGCGATCGAACGGCCGGCGCATCGCTGGCTGGTGGCGGTGCAATGGCATCCGGAACTCACCGCCGCGACCGATCCAGTTCAGCAAAGGTTGTTCGATGCATTGGTGGCCGAGGCCGGGCGCCACTGACCGCATGGCGCCGGCGCGGATTGCGATGAAGCCCCCGTCAGCGCAAAGGTCGTGAATATCGCGGAAGTCCGCGTCCATCGGGTTGCGCAGATCGTTCGGCAGTACAAGCCAGGCCGCAAGCAGCCCATCTGGCCTCGTCTCGCTCATGGCCGAAAAGTCGAGTTCGGAGAGCAGCCCTTTGCCCTGGAAGTAGCGGGCGAGCAGGGCCTTCGGCATCTGCCGGAAGAAGTTTGCGGTCGAGTAATGCCGGGCCATGTGTTTTTTCTCCGTCAAGCAGCGGCAGCCACGCATTGAGATTCTGCCAGATGCTCCTGTACATTGCGGGACGCGCCTAGGCCACGGCTGTGCGGGGCTCCGGCGCGGCCTGAAGACAAGAACAGCGGGGAGCAGCGCGGTATGTCAGAGCGTTTCGATCGTCGCCGCGGGGCCCCACGAGGCAAAGCGCCAATCGCGCCCGTGGACACCGGCGGCGCAATGGTTGCGCGGCAAAATGAGCGCCGCGGCCAGTCTCCAGAGCGATGGGTTTGACCATGTCCAACCCGTTCTTCGACCACCCGATCCTCAATTCTCCTTACGAGTGCCCGACCCGGCATTGGGAGTTGGACCCCGATGGCCAGCCGACGCAGAAGGTCCAGCCGAGTCGCCGCCGCGCCGAGTTCATCATCCCCATACCCAAGGCGAAGAAGCGCAAGAGCCCGGCGCAGCAAGACGAGCTGGCGTTCGACGAGGGGCAACGCCATTCGACCAAGACGCAGCAGTACGACCCCACGTCCATCATCAATCAGGTGCGCCAGATATAGCGCGCTCGAGACGACGCTGAAGGCCGAGATCAACGCCGATGCCTGGGCAACGCTTAACAGCGACACGTCACGCGCGTTCGACAAGCCGAAGAACGGGCGCATCGCGGTGAAGGTGATCAATCACCTGGGGGACGAGGTAATGAAGGTGTTTCGGGTCTGACGAGGTGGATGCCATGAACGAACGTCAACTCAACCTGGGTTCGGCTCCGATCGTCGAGGCCGTGGTGGATATCGACTGCGATATGCCCAACCCTGCCGACGTTGAGGCACTGGATGCCGCAGCGGGGGCGGCGCTGGCTGCAAGGTATCCGACGCCGCGCCGTCGCATGCTCAGCGAGCATCAGATTGCCGCCGCACCGGATGGGCCGGTGGCCGTGACGTTGCGACACGGCCTGCAGGCGTTGCAGTACATCTCTGCCGATGAGAAGCAGCTGATTCAGTTCCGGCCTGCCGGCTTTTCCTTCAACCGCCTTGCGCCGTACACCACACTTGACGACTACCTTCCAGAGATCGAGCGCACTTGGCGGACCTTCGTTGATATCGCCAAACCCGTCGCCTGCCGGACGATCCGCCTGCGATACATCAACCGAATCCAGCTTCCCATGGAAGAGGGCCGCGTTGAGATCGACGACTACCTGAAGCTGGCGCCTCGGCTCGCAGACGAAAAGCGGCTCACCTTTGCCGGGTTCTTTAACCAGCACTCGGTGCTGGAGCCCGCAACGGGTAACCAGGTCAACATCGTCTTCGCCACGCAGCCCCCTGTAGGTGATCAACTGCCCATCATCTTTGACATCGAGGCGTTCAAGGACGTTTCCAGTGAACCTGGCGACTGGGGATCGATCTCAGGCAGAATTCAATCGCTTCGCGCCCTCAAGAACCTGGTTTTCGCCAACTCGCTTACCGACAAGTGCTTGAACCTGTTTCAGCCCTAGGCCTTCAGCTCGGCGTTGCTGCGCTCTATGCGCTGGCGCGCCCTGGCAGTGCCGTGTCTCCCGAAGCCAACCAAGTACGCGCTTGCGCCGAGGCTATGGTTGACCGTGTCGAAAGCTCGGACGCTCTGTTCGGCGGCAAATCGGTGGTGATCTCAGCGTTGTGGAGTTTGGCTCAGTCGCATGCCGGGCGCGGATGGGACGGCGGCGATGCTTTGCCGGTGGATCGTCAGGCGATCGTGCTGGCCTCTGCGTTCATCCGTGCCCTGCCCAACGATTGCGACAAGCCTGAGGTCGGCGTTGATCCGGACGGTGCCGTGACGCTCGACTGGATGGTGTCACGGCACCGCATGCTCTCGATCAGCTTTGCCGGCAACAGCGAC
>JANMWG010000486.1:0-1720 GCA_031393885.1 Betaproteobacteria bacterium
CGAACTCGTCAACCTGGCCAAGGCCAAGCCGGGCCAACTAAATTTCGGTTCGCCCGGAATCGGTACGCCGCCGCACATGGCCAGCGAATTGTTCAGGCGCTCCGCTGGCGTCGACGCGGTTCACATCCCATACAAGGGCGGTGGCGATTCGATGGCAGCGCTCATTGCTGGGCAAGTCACGTTCTCGATCGAGGGAACAGCGTCCCAACTGCCGCAAGCCGTGGCCGGCCGGATCCGTCCTTTGGCAGTTACGGGACCACGCCGTCTGGCTGCGCTGCCCGACGTGCCAACCATGGCCGAAGCGGGCTACCCGGGCGCCGAGTACATGGCCTGGACAGGTATCGCCGCCCCGGCGGGCACCCCCAAGACAATCGTCGATCGCATGTATCGCGAGATCGCCAAGGTGCTCGCCACGCCGGAGGCCCAGGAATGGTTCAAGGCAGCTGGCGCGGAACCTCAGGCCATCACACCTGAGGCTTTTTCAGCGATCATTCGTGCCGACTACGTGAAGTGGGGAAAGATCATCAATGACGCAGGCATCCGCGTCGAATGACGGACTGAACGAACGAGCGATGGGAGTGTCAATGAGCAAAGTACCTCTGCCCATGCTTCGGCTTGGTGAGATCGTCCTGCGAACCGATCGATTCGATGAGATGAAGCGGTGGTACCGAAGCGTGCTTCAGACCGACCCGTACTACGAACACGTTCCAGTTCTGGCAGCAAAGCCCTCGCAAGCGCAGTCGGTAGATGGGCAGTGGGCGACGCAGGTGCGGATATGTTTCTTCCGATTGGCGCTCGAACATCCGTACCAGCAAGTGATTGCGCTCTTCGCCAATCACGCGGTTGAAGGAACCTCAGCGATGCTTGGCAACTTGCACCATCTTCAGCTTGGCGACGAGTCGCCGCGAGTCATGGCGCGCCGGTATCTCGAACTAAAGGCGACTGGCATCGTCCCGTTTCGGGTCATGGACCATGGACCAACGCTAAGTTTCTACTACCGCGATCCCGATGAAAACGTGGTCGAGCTAGCCGCGCCAAACCATGAGGAAGTTATCCAATTTCTCAGTGCGCTTGAGGCGCCAGAGTTCGCGCGGAACCCATCGGGGCGCTCCGTGAACCCAGAGGCAATCGTGTTATCGCTGATCGGGGGCTGCGACCCTTGAACTATTGAACTGGGGCGCCGCGCAAGGTACCTGGCGTTCGATGTCAGCGAGCCCGGCGCCCAAGCTTGGCCGTGTGGCGATCCGCGCCTCTGCCTACTTCTGGCATCCGCGTGTCGCACTACCAAAGAACAGTCGCTCGCGAATGCTCGGTCGTGGGCCGTCAGCCGAACTTCAAACTGAGACACCACCCTGAGACACCACCCTGTGGCGGCGAAAGTTGCATGGTCGAAGGTTGCCGTAAGTCTAGTCAGTCCGGCTTCAGACAGACGCTTCATCGAGCGCAGTGACGTCCACCTGCATCTCGTCCATTTGCAGCGGCAGCGCGCCGTAGTCCGAAATAAAGGCGACGTCGGCCGCGTCGTGGCCGTAAGCCAGCACGATGCGCCCGCCACGCGGCACCGCCTGGGTGGCGTCGAAGGTGTACCAGCGCCCGCCGACAAAGGCCTCGAACCAGGCATGCAGGTCCATCGGTTCGAGGCCGTGCAGGTAGCCGACGACCATGCGCGCCGGAATCTGCAGGCTGCGGCACAGCGCGATGCCGACATGGGCAAAGTCGC
>JANMWG010000524.1:0-11944 GCA_031393885.1 Betaproteobacteria bacterium
TCGCGCAAGCGGGCTGCGGCAAGCGGCATCGGCAGCACGATATCGGGCACGCGGTCGGCTCGTACCGCGATGGCGAGCCGATGGCCCAGGGCCGGCGCAATCGAGAGCAGTCCGCGATACTTGAGCCCCTGCACCAGACGATCCACCGGAAACGCATAGGCGTGGGCCGCCAGGCAGCGATCGAACCCTGGCGGGTGCGCCCGGCAGTCGCCGCACACGGCGCCATCCGGACTCGGTAGCGCACAGACCGGGCACAGCCGGGCCCCGACCAGCGGCAGGTCGGCACTGCACGGACTGCACAGGCCGGGCAGCTCGGCGCGGGCGAAACACAGCACGCAGCGGCCGCGTACCCCGCCGCGCATGGCTGCCAGCCAGTTGGTAATCGAGCCCATGGTCGCGCATTCTGTCGACGATATGCCGCATGATGCCGCTTCGATGCCGACCCGTGAACCCGACCCGCGCGCCGATGCCAGGCGGACTTGGCGAGCTCGCAACCGCGCGGCCCAACGCCATGAGGCCGCCGATGTCCTCGGCCGGGAGATCGGTCGCCGCATGCTCGAACGTCTCGATCTCGTACGCCTGCCGGAAGGGGCGATCGCCGACGTCGGCTGTGCGACCGGTGCCACCACGCGCCTGCTGCAGCAGCGTTACCCCGAGCGCCTGGTGGTTGGCATCGACCCCTCGATCGGACTGCTTGCCCTGCACCCAACGGCGTCGGGACCGCTCGCGCGGTTTCGGGCCCTGCTCGGGGTCGGGCGCGCGAATCGCGTTGCCGCCGATCCTGCGCGGCTGCCGTTGCGGCCGGGGTCGGCGGCGCTGGTCTGGTCCAACCTGCTGCTGCACGCCGTCGACGATGCCGAAGTCGCGATGCGCTCGTGGATGAGCGCCCTGCGTCCCGGTGGCCTGCTGATGTTCTCCACACTCGGGCCCGACACCCTGCGCGAGTTGCGCAACGCGTTCGCGGCGGTGGATACATTGCCGCATGTGCACGAGTTCGTGGACATGCACAACATCGGCGACAGCCTCGTGGCCGCGGGATTCGCCGATCCGGTGATGGACATGGAGATCGTCACTCTCACCTACGCGACGGTGGCGGGACTGGTGGCCGACCTGCGTGGCCAGGGGCTGGGCAACACGGCACCGGCACGCGGTCGCGGGCTCTACCCACCGCGCCGTTGGCGCGAAATGACCCGCCATTACGAGGCTGCGCGAGTGGCGGACCGGCTGCCGGCGACGTTCGAAGTGATCCAGGGGCACGCCTGGAAGCCGGCGGAGGGACCGCGGCGCACGGCGGACGGCCTGGACATCGTGCGTGTTCACCGGCACCGATCATGATCTCCCGAATGGCGTCCGGGCTGTGTCCAGGCTTGCTTCGTCCGACTTCCCTATGCTAAATTTCCGTGGCTTCCCAAGGGTTTTGATGTCGATACACGAACACGTACCAGACACTCGTACCAGACGTACACCATTCGCACCAGACATTCGCCATTCGTACCAGACATACACGATCGATTCGTACCAAGACGATTGACTCGTTCCTAAGTCCCATCGGGGTGGGTCGGGCGAGGTGATGCAATGGAACCAACACAGACAGTAGCGCCGGATTATCTGCTGGTCGCCAGGCGCAACGATTCTCTTTCCCCGTCCGGCAGACGATGGTTTTTCATGTCGATCGTGTTCGTGTCCCTGGCGATAGCATCGCTGTGGGCACTCAATGGCGCCTGGTACGTGCTGCCGTTTTCCATGCTCGAACTGGTGGTTCTCTACGTGGCACTGAAGCTGGTCGAACGGCATTCCGGCGATTTCGAGTCGATCCAGATGTCTGGCGATCAGATTCTCATCGAACAGCGTCGGCGGGGGCGTTTCAGCCGTCACGAATTCAACTGCCACTGGGTACAACTGGTGGTGACCGACGCCGGGCGCGGGCAACTGGCGATGCGGTCGCATGGCCACGAAATGACGTTCGGCGAGTTTCTGAGCAATGATCAGCGATCCGCGATCACCTCCGAACTGCGCAGATTCATCAAGAATTTTTGATACGGGAGCCGGTGGACAGCATGAGAACAACGACACGCGGGGCACTGATGCTCGCTTTCGGGATCCCGGCTTCGGGATTCGCGGCCCAGTACAACCTCGGCCCGCCGCAGACGCCGATAGCATCCCAGATCTACGATCTGCACACCTTCATTCTCACGATATGCGTCGTGATCTTCGTGCTGGTGTTCGGCGTGATGTTCTATTCCATCTTCAAGCATCGCAAATCGGTCGGTCACAAGGCGGCAAACTTTCACGAGAACACCACCGTGGAGGTCATCTGGACCATCGTGCCGTTCCTGATCCTGATGGGCATGGCGATCCCGGCCACCAAGACCATCATCGCGATGAAGGACACCAGCAATCCGGATCTCACGATCAAGGCCACCGGCTACCAGTGGAAATGGGGCTACGACTACATCAAGGGCGAAGGTGATCTTGCCGGCGTGAGCGATGGCATCAGCTATTACTCCACTCTGTCCACGCCCATGGAGCAGATCTACGGCAAGAACGTGGTCAAGAGCGACAACTACCTGCTCGAAGTCGACGAACCGCTGGTGGTGCCCATCAACAAGAAGGTGCGCATCCTCATCACCGCGAACGACGTGATCCACGCCTTCTGGGTGCCGGCCTTCGGGGTCAAGCAGGACGCCATTCCGGGTTTCATCCGCGACACCTGGTTCAAGGTCGACACCCCCGGAACCTATCGCGGCCAGTGCGCCGAACTGTGCGGCAAGGAGCACGGCTTCATGCCGATCGTGGTGGTGGCGATGGAGCCGGACAAATATCGCGAGTGGGCCGCCAAACAGAAAGTCAGGTTCGCGACCCCCGCGGCCGAGGCCGCCGCGTCGGCGGTGGTTGCCGACGCCAAGCTCGCCGGGGGGGCGGTCGACGGCAAGGCGGTCTACGAAGGGCCGTGCCAGGCCTGTCACATGGCGGGCGTGGCCAGCGCGCCGAAAGCCGGCGACAAGGTGGCCTGGGGCCCGCGCATCAAGCAGGGCATCGACACCCTGCACCAGCACGCCGTCAAGGGCTACAAGCTGATGCCGGCCAAGGGCGGCAACCCGGCGCTGTCCGATGCCGAGGTGCACGCGGCCGTCGACTACGTCGTGGGCCTTGCCAAGTGAGCTTCCGGCATCCCGTCCGGCCCGATCCGAATTCCCGCTAGCAGGAGAGCAGCATGTCAGCCGTCCATCCCGTCGATCACGCACACGATCACGATCATCACGATCACCGTCCCTACGGACTGATGCGCTGGGTCACGACGACCAACCACAAGGACATCGGCACGCTCTACCTGTGGTTCAGCTTCAGCATGTTCATCACCGGCGGCCTGCTGGCGTTCGGCATCCGCGCCGAACTGTTCCAGCCGGGGATGCAGCTGTGGAAGCCGGAGCTGTTCAACCAGTTCACCACCATGCACGGTCTGATCATGGTGTTCGGCGCCATCATGCCGGCGTTCGTCGGCTTCGCGAACTGGCAGATCCCGATGATGATCGGTGCGCCTGACATGGCGTTCGCGCGCATGAACAACTGGAGCTTCTGGCTGCTGCCGGTCGCGGCGATCCTGCTGGTCACGTCGTTCTTCGTGCCGGGTGGTGCCACCGGCGCCGGCTGGACCCTCTACGCACCGCTGTCGGTGCAGCAGGGCATCGGCATGGACTTCGCGATCTTTGCCATCCATATCATGGGGGCGTCGTCGATCATGGGGTCGATCAACATCATCACCACCATCCTCAACATGCGCGCGCCCGGCATGACGATGATGAAGATGCCGATGTTCGTCTGGACCTGGCTCATCACCGCCTATCTGCTGATCGCGGTCATGCCGGTGCTCGCGGGCGCCGTGACCATGCTGCTCACTGATCGCCACTTCGACACCCACTTCTTCAACGCCGCCGGCGGCGGCGATCCGGTCCTGTATCAGCACGTGTTCTGGTTCTTCGGCCATCCCGAGGTCTACATCATGATCCTGCCGGCTTTCGGGATCGTGTCGCAGGTGCTCCCGGCGTTCGCGCGCAAGCCGCTGTTCGGCTACTCGTCGATGGTCTACGCCACGTCGTCGATCGCGATCCTGTCGTTCATCGTCTGGGCGCATCACATGTTCACGACCGGCATGCCGGCCGCGGGTCAGCTGTTCTTCATGTACGCGACCATGCTCATCGCGGTTCCCACCGGGGTGAAGGTGTTCAATTGGGTGGCGACGATGTGGAAGGGCTCCATGACCTTCGAGACGCCCATGCTGTTTGCGGTGGGCTTCCTGTTCGTGTTCACCATGGGCGGATTCACCGGGCTGATCCTGGCGATCACGCCGGTCGATATCCAGCTGCAGGACACCTACTACGTGGTCGCGCATTTCCATTACGTTCTGGTGGCGGGTTCGCTGTTCGCCATCTTCGCCGGCATCTATTTCTGGTTGCCCAAATGGACCGGCCACATGTACGACGAGAAGCTCGGCAAGCTGCATTTCTGGCTGTCGCTGATCTTCTTCAACCTGACCTTCTTCGTGATGCACTTCCTTGGCCTTGCCGGCATGCCGCGCCGCATTCCCGACTACTCGCAGCAGTTCGCCGACTTCAACATGGTCGCTTCGATCGGTGCCTTCGGCTTCGGTCTGAGCCAGCTCGTGTTCCTGTATGCGGTGATCAAGTGCATCAAGGGTGGCGAGAAGGCCCCGGCCAAACCGTGGGAAGGCGCCGACACCCTCGAATGGACGTTACCTTCGCCGCCGCCGTATCACAGCTTCGAAACGCCGCCCGTCGTGAAGTAGGCGCGACGGTCGGAAATCGATGCAGACCGTTCGCGATAACCGCGATACCAGGAAAACGAGAACCCTCGTGATCCTGCTGTCGGTCATCGCGCTGTTCTTCGGTGGCGCGATCCTGAGGCACGTGTTGTGGCCGTGATCCGCGCCAACGGCCAGACGCTGCGCAAGCTGCTGGTCGTGGCGGTCGCGATGTTCGGGTTCGGCTATGCGCTGGTGCCGTTCTATAAGAAGATCTGCGAAGTGACCGGCATCAACAACCTCCAGAACGCCGACGCGGTCGTCAATACCCAGGCCGACCTGAACCGGACCGTGACGCTCGAGCTGGACGCCAATATCCGCAACGACCTGCCCTGGACATTTCGGCCGGTCGTGAGCAGCGTCAGGATCCACCCGGGTCAGGTCACGCAGGTCGTCTACGAAGTGCACAACAATTCCGATCAGTTCATCTCGGGCCAGGCGATCCCGAGCTACGGCCCCCAGTTGGCCGGAAAATACTTCCGCAAGCTCGACTGCTTCTGCTTCGCCAAGCAGGATTTCAAGCCGCGCGAAGTTCGCAAGATGCCAGTGACGTTCGTCCTCCAGAACGAGCTCCCGGCAGACGTCAATACCATCACGCTCTCGTACACGTTCTTCCGGGTCGAGGGGCCCGTGAAGCCGGCGGCCGCTGCTGTTGCGCGCGAGCCGAAGACGGCGTCCTGAGAGCGCAACGGCCATACGCACCGACCAAGAGGGGATCATGAGCACCACCACTACCAACACCGACGGCTACTACATCCCGCAGCCTTCCTACTACCCGATCATCGGGTCGGCTGCGCTGCTCTGTCTCGCCTTGGGCGCCGTGTTCCTGATGAACGACATCGCGGCGGGTCCGTATGTGCTGTTCGCCGGCTTCGCGATCCTCGTCTATTTCCTGTTCGTCTGGTTCGGCAAGGTCATCGGCGAGAGCGAAAGCGGTAAATACAGTCGGCAGGTCGATCTCTCGTTCCGTTGGAGCATGAGCTGGTTCATCTTCTCGGAAGTGATGTTCTTCGCGGCATTCTTCGGCACGCTGTTCTACATGCGCGTGCTGTCGGTACCCGGGCTCGGCACCGACGCGACCGGCGAGTATCTCTGGCCGGCGTTCACACCCGGGTGGCCCACTGTCGGCCCCGGCATCGACGAAAAGCTCGAAGTGATGAGCGCGTGGGGCCTGCCGGCGATCAACACGCTGCTGCTGCTGTCTTCCGGGGTGACGGTCACGTGGGCGCACTGGGCGCTCAAAGCGAACAACCGTGGTCAGCTCATCCTGTCGATGATCCTGACGATCGCGCTCGGCATCACCTTTCTCACCCTTCAGGCCGTCGAGTATCACCACGCCTACACCGAACTCGGGCTGAACCTGTCGATGGGCGCCTACGGCGCAACCTTCTTCATGCTCACCGGATTCCACGGCCTGCATGTGACCATCGGCACGATCATGCTGATCGTGATCTTGTTTCGCTGCATGGCCGGGCACTTCAAGCCCGAACATCACTTCGCATTCGAGGCGGTGTCGTGGTACTGGCACTTCGTCGACGTGGTCTGGTTGCTGCTGTTCGTGCTCGTCTATTGGCTCTGACCCGGTCAGGGGCAAACAGAACGATCGAGGAGGAGGCTCACCTCTCCACCAGAAAGAGGCTCCAGGTCCCGCCGCACGGGCAACTCGGTGCGGCGTTTTTTTTGCAACGACGCAGTCGTGTTAGCGCCCGGGAAAGAAGCCTAAATAGTGGCTCGCCATGATCAGCAGGAATAACGATAGCGACAAGCCGATGCGCAACGTCAATGCCTTGACGGTACGGTTGGAACCGCCCTTGTCACGCATCAGGTAGAACAGCGCCGACCCGAGACTGAACAGGATCAGGACCAAAAAAATCACGATGACGATCTTCATGCGAGCCTTTCCGGTGAAGATAACGAGTCTAGACGAACGTCTCGCGTCGTTCCAATCCCGATGACATCGCCGCGCCGTCGCCCGCCGCTGCTACCGGCGCTGGCTGCCTTGTCAGGGTTGATGCTCACCGTTTCCGCCAGCGTGTGGCAATACGGGCGCGGTCGGGAAAAAGACCAGATCGCGGCAGCCATCGCGAGCGCCAACACCGCAGCGGTCATGAGCCTTGGCGCGGTCCCGGTGGCCGAAGGTGTGGCTCGATATCGTCGAGTGCGGGCGGATGGCGAGTTCATTGCCGGCTCGCTGGTGCTGCAGGACAACCGCAGCCGCGGAGCAACCCCAGGCTACGAAGTGTTCATGGCGTTGCGTATCGCGGGCAGTGCCATGCACGTGCTGGTCAAGCGCGGCTGGGTGGCGGGTAATCTCGATCGCACGCGCCTGCCCGCCATCGTGACGCCGGCCGGCGCGGTCGAAATCGAGGGAATCGCGCTGCCACCGAACGTCAGGTTCCTGGAACTGTCGCAAGGTTCGATGACCGGGCCGGTCTGGCAGAACGTGACTCTCGAGCGATTCGCCGCTCATTTTCCTCGACCGCTGCAGCCGTTCCTCCTGGAGCAGCACAGCACCCTCGCCGACGGGCTCGCGCGCGACTGGCTGGCGCCGGCCAACGGTTCCGCCCGGCACTACGGTTACGCTTTCCAGTGGGGTGCAATGGCCACCCTCATCGTGATTCTCTATGGCTACTTCCTCATCCGCCGATTCCGTTCCCCGCCGCCGTCGGCGTGAGCTGTTGCTGCTCGCGCTGGTGTGCTTTGCGCCGATCGCCGCGTCGTATCTCGCCTACTACGTTTGGCGCCCGGCGTCATTTCGCAATTACGGCGAGCTGATAACGCCGATTGCCATGCCCGGCCTGGGCCCGGGTGATTCCGCGGCGCCCGATCCTGCGTTCGCACAGATCCGCGGGCATTGGTCGTTCGTGATGGTGGCTTCCGGCGCCTGCGACCAGCCGTGTCGCGACAAGCTGTGGCAAATGCGTCAGTTGCGCCTCACGCAAGGGAAGGACTCCGACCGTGTCGTGCGGACCTGGATCGTCGATGACAGCGTGACGCCGGGTGCTGCCCTGTTGCGCGAATACGAAGGCACGGTGGTGCTCATGGGAGGAGGGCAGGCATTGTTGCCAAGATTGCCGGCCGCCGGCTCCGCCCGCGATCATCTCTATCTCGTCGACCCGCTCGGAAATCTCATGATGCGTTTTCCGAAAGACGCTGATCCGACTCTCATCAAGAAAGACCTGACCAAGCTGTTGTCGGTGTCGAGGATCGGCTGATGCAGGTGCGTTCGGTGTTTCGGGTTCTGGTGTTTTCCGCGACTGCGCTGGCGCTGCTGGTGGTCGTGTTCGGCGCATTCGTGCGTCTCTCCGACGCGGGTCTGGGTTGCCCCGACTGGCCCGGTTGCTATGGCCATGTCTCGGTACCGCAATCGGAAACCGCCACCAACCGCGCCCTCGAACGCTTTCCCGGCAGCGTCATCGAAACCCGCAAGGCCTGGATCGAGATGATCCATCGCTACCTTGCCGGCACCCTCGGGCTCCTGGTGGCCGCGATCGCGGCGATGGCCTGGTGCTGGCGACAGGCCTTGGGGCAGTCGCCGCGGTTGCCCACCGCGCTGGTGATCCTGATCTGCCTGCAGGCCGCATTCGGCATGTGGACCGTGACGATGTTGCTGATGCCGGCCATCGTGACCGGCCACCTCCTGGGGGGCATGACCACCCTGGCCCTGCTGGCGTGGCTTTCGGCACGGCAAGGGGCGATACGTCAGGTAGTGGCGTCGCCGCCGCCGTCCGGGCACAGCGTCGCGGCCCGTTGGGCGACGGCAGCCCTGGCCGTGCTCGCATTGCAGATCGTCCTTGGCGGCTGGGTCAGCACCAACTACGCGGGCATGGCCTGCCCCGACCTGCCGCTCTGCCAGGGAAGCGCCGTACCGCCCATGGATGTCGACCAGGGATTCAGCCTTGCGCGCCGGCTGGGCGAAACCCGTGATGGCGCTCCACTGCCGGGTGAAGCGCTGACCGCGATCCATTGGATGCACCGGATCGGCGCGATCGTGGCGGTGACGGTGCTGGTCATCGCCGGCTGGGTGGCCCGGGCGGTGCCCGCGTTTCGACTGGCCGGCATGCTCGTCGCCGTGCTGGCGCTGACGCAGGCGTCTCTTGGCATCGCCAACGTGGCGTATGTCCTGCCGCTGCCGCTGGCGGTCGCCCACAATGCCGGCGCCGCACTGCTGCTGATCGCGGTCGTGGTGCTAAACTTCAAGGTGGTTTTAGCCTCGCGACGGGAGATGTGAATGGCCAGTACCCTTGCCCTGCCGCTACGCGGCTCGCGCGTCCGCCACTTCTACCAGCTCACCAAACCGAGAGTCGTCTCGCTCATCGTCTTCACGGCGGTCATCGGGATGTTCCTGGCGACGCCCGGCTGGGTACCGTTGCGCGCCTTGCTCGCCGGCATATTCGGGATCGCGTTCGTGGCGGGCGCGGCGGCCGTGATCAACTGCCTGGTGGAGCAGAAGCTGGATGCGCTGATGGCGCGGACCCGAGCGCGGCCGCTACCGATGGGCCAGCTGACTTCCGCGCAGGCGCTGGCGTTTGCGCTGGTCCTCGGTGGTCTCGGCCTGCAGATCCTCTACACCTTCGCGAATCCGCTCACGATGTGGCTGACGCTCGCGACGTTCGTCGGTTATGCCGTCATTTACACGGTCATCCTCAAGCCCGCCACGCCGCAGAACATCGTCATCGGCGGTGCTTCCGGTGCCATGCCGCCGGTATTGGGGTGGGCAGCGGTCACCGGTTCGGTGTCACCGGACGCGTGCCTGCTGTTTCTCATCATCTTCGCGTGGACGCCGCCGCACTTCTGGGCGCTCGCCCTGTACCGCCGCAATGAGTACGCCAAGGCCGGACTCCCCATGCTGCCGGTCACACACGGCGAAAAGTTCACCAGCCTGCACGTGCTGCTCTACACCATCATCCTGGTGGCGGTCACGGTCATGCCGTTCGCGACCCGTATGTGCGGCTATATCTATCTCGCATCGGCGCTCGCTCTCGGCGGGGTGTTCCTCCACTACGCCTGGCGCGTGCACACCGCCTACAGCGACGCGATCGCCAGAACCACCTTTCGTTACTCCATCGTCTACCTCACGGCGCTGTTCGCGGCCCTGCTCGTGGACCACTACGTGCGCTGGTGATGCACCGGGCGGTAACCGCCTGGCTGATGACGGCGGCGCTTGTGGCGGGCTTGATCGCCGGATGCGGCAACCAATCCGGGGCGGTGGCGTTCCAGAGCAGCGACGTCACCGGGGCCGAATTCGGGCGCAAGCTCGCGCTTCATGGCGTTGACGGACAGCCACGCTCGCTGACCGATTTCAGCGGCAAGGTGTTGGTGGTGTTCTTCGGCTTCACCCATTGCCCGGACGTGTGCCCGACCACGATGGTCAAGCTGGCCCAGGTCATGAAGGCGCTGGGCGCCGACGCCAACCGCGTGCAGGTGCTGATGGTGACGCTCGATCCCGAACGCGATTCGGCCGATCTGCTGGCGCAGTACACCGCCGGGTTCGATCCGCGCTTCTCCGGGCTGTCGGGCAGCCCGGCCGAGATCGCGGAGGCGGCGCGGGAGTTCCGGGTCATCTACCAGAAGCAACCGGGCGCCACCCCTGACAGCTACAGCGTCGATCACACCACCGGTACCTATGTCTTCGATCCGCGCGGCAGATTGCGTCTGTTCGTCTCCGGCCAGCAGGAGGCAAAATCGATCGAGCACGACATCCGCCTGCTGCTCACCGGTACCTGATGAAAACGGCTGTCTGCGCCTGAAATGAAACGTCCATCCCCAGCCTTCGCTGCGCTTCGCCAACCCCCTTGGGGGCCAGTGCCCTTGCGGAGTGAGGCCGGACACTGAAAAGAAAACGCCGCGAACCTGTCGCGGCGTTTGTATGAAAAGCCTGAAGAAGGCGTCGTCAGGCTTCCGCCATCGCCATCCGCATCTTCTTCATTGCCTGGGCCTCGATCTGGCGGATCCGCTCGGCCGAAACCCCGAACTCGTCGGCCAGATCATGCAAGGTGGCGGTGGCGGTCTCCCGCAGCCAGCGTGCCTCGATGATGCGGCGACTGCGCGGGTCGAGCGCGGTCAGTGCGGTTGCCAGGCCTTCCGTGCGCAAGCGGGCGTTCTGTTCGCCTTCGAGGACCCGGCTCGGTTCGTCGTCGGCATTGGTCAGATACGAAATGGGGCCGAAGCTGTCGTCGTCGTCGTCCGCCGATGGCTGAAGCGCCATGTCCTGGCCGCCGAGACGGGTTTCCATCTCGATCACCTCTTCCGGCTTGACCTTCAACTGGGCCGCCATCGCCTCGACTTCGGCCGGCGTCAGCGTGTTCAATCCGACCTTCATGCTGCGCAGATTGAAGAACAGCTTGCGCTGCGCCTTGGTGGTGGCGATCTTGACGATGCGCCAGTTCTTGAGCACGTACTCATGTATCTCGGCGCGGATCCAGTGCACCGCGAACGAGACCAGCCGGACGCCGCGCTCCGGGTCGAAGCGCTTCACCGCCTTCATCAGGCCGATGTTGCCTTCCTGGATCAGGTCTGCCTGGGGCAGGCCATAGCCAAGGTAGCCACGGGCAACCGACGCCACCAACCGCAGGTGCGACAGCACCAGCGTGCGGGCCGATTCGAGGTGATCCTCGTCGCGATACCGGCGCGCCAGGCGTGTTTCTTCCTCCTGGGACAGGAGCGGGAAGCGGTTTACCGCCGACAGGTAGGTGTCGAGGCTGGCTGCCGATAGAACCGGGGTGGAAACAGCAATGGGATAGGACATATATCGATCCTCCTTTGAACCGATTTTAGCACTCTGCCAATGTGAGTGCCAGACCACGAAAAAGGTTCCGTCTATCTCTGCTCAGTCAGCCCGGGGTGATCAAGAACTCCGCCAAAGAGAGAAGGGGCAGCATCCGCAGGGTGACAGCGGCCGGAGGCCGCTGTCGTTCGGCAGGCACAGACAGTCCGCAGGGACTGTCCGTGTCCGGCCTCACCCCCGAGGAATGCTGTGCTCCCTCGAAGGGGAAGGCGGAGCGCAGCGATGCTGAACCAAGGGAACCTCTGAAGCGAAGGGGCAGCGCCCACAGGGTGCCAGCGGCCGGAGGCCGCTGTCGTTCGGCAGGCACAGACAGTCCGCAGGGACTGTCTGTGTCCGGC
>JANMWG010000534.1:0-2797 GCA_031393885.1 Betaproteobacteria bacterium
AAATCGCCGCCGTCGGCGATCACCACGGCATCGGGCGCGAGCTGTTTCTGCAGTTCGGCGAGCAGGCGGTTCGGATGGATGCGGCCTTCGCTATCCGACGCGGCGGTCTGCATCGAGGTGCGCAGCTTGCGCGCGCGCTCCTCGTGCCGGGCGCGCATGCCGTCGGCCCATTCGCGGTCGACGGACGGCACCCGGTCGCCGGCCTTGGCGACGATCGCCGCCAGCGCCGCGGCCGGTTGCGCGAACAGTTCCACCGCGCCGCGCCGGTTGTCGCGCAGCTCCGAGGGCGTGTCGCCGATGCGCAGGAATCGGGCTTTGCCAAAAACGGCCGGCGATCCGTAGGCCAACTGGAAGTCCAGCCGGCGCCCGACCGTCACCACCACATCGGCCTCGCCCATGATGATGCCGCGCATCGCCGCCACCACCGACGGATGGTCGTCGGACAGCAGCCCCTTGCTCTCGCCGGTGTCGAGATAGGGTGCCCCCAGCCGGTCGAGAAAGGCGCGCAGTTGGGGACCGGCGCCACGGGCACCGCGGCCGCTGATCACCAGCGGCCGTCGCGCGGACCACAGCAGGTCGACCGCGGCGGCAACGTCGTCGTCGCCGGGAACCAGCACCGAACGCGGCTTCGGCCGGAAATGTTCCTCCAGCTGGATTGTTCTCGGCACCTCGCTGCGCAAGGTGTCGACCGGAAAATCGAGATACACCGGACCCGGCTCTCCACCCTGGCCGAAAGCGCGCGACACGGCCTCGTCCAGTTCCTGGAGCACCATCGCAGCCTCGCGTACGGTGCGGGCGTAGCGAGTGATCGGGCGCACCAGATCGATATGCGGCAAGTCCTGCAGGCCCCCGCGGTTCTCCTGCGGTCCGGGCGGTCCGCCGGACAGCACCAGCACCGGCGCGCGCGCGATATGGGCATTGGCGATGCCGGTCATCGCGTTGGTGACGCCCGGCCCGGCGGTCACCAGCGCCACGCCCAAGCCACCGGTCAGCTCGGCATGCGCATGCGCCATGTAGACCGCCGCGCGTTCGTCGCGCACGTCGATGATGCGGATGCCTTCGGCGTCGGCACGCATCCAGATCGGCATGATGTGGCCGCCGCACAGTCCGAAGATGCGATCGACGCCACGCGCCTTCAGGAAGCGCGCGACGATGCCGGCGGCGGTGTCGGGGGTGAGAGCGGCGGGGGGCATGGGCGCGATATCCTCGAATGTTGGTTCAGTGAGCCGCGGCGCGCTTCTGCTTCTTGAGCGCGCGCCAGTCGGTGACTCCCGGTTCGCGGCGCGGATCGGTGCCGGCCGGAAACAGATGGATCTTCTGCACCTTGGCCGAGGCGCCCGTGGGCAGGCTTGCCACGAACAGGATCCAGCCGGGCGCCTTGAAATAGGCCATGCGCTCGAAGCACCAGTCGAACAGCTCGCGCGCCAGTGCTTCGCGCGCCGCCGGCTCGGCCGCATCCTGCGGTGCCTTCAGAACCACGCAAGCCATGACTTCCTCTTCGCGGACCTCGTCGGGCACGGCCAGCACCGCCACCTGCTTGACCTTGTCGTGCGCCGTGAGGCAGGCCTCGACCTCGGCGGCGGCGATGTTCTCGCCCGAGCGGCGGATGATGTTCTTCAGGCGATCGACGAAATGGAACACGCCGCCCGCGTCGCGCACCACCATGTCGCCGGTGTGGAACCAGCCGTTGCGCCAGGCCTCGTCGGTCGCCTGCGGATTCTTCAGGTAGCCGGAGAAGAATCCCTTGCGCGGTGTCGCGGCGCTGTGACGAATGACCAGCTCGCCGGGCACATCGACCGGCGCGTCGAGATCGCGCTCATCGACGGCACGCGCCTCGACCCACGGGTTCGGTCGCCCGAACGCCCGCGTGTGGATCGAGCGCGGCTCGTGGTTGTCGCTGATCAACCGGCCGGTCTCGGACATTGCCCACATCTCGACCACCGGAAAGCCGAAACGCTTCTCGAACACCTCATGCTGGCTTGGTTCCACGCCGGCGCACAGCGCGAACCGGATCCGGTGTTCGCGCTCCTCCGGACACGGCGGCAGCTTGAGCAGGATGTTCGGGATGATTCCCTGGAATTGCGCCGCGGTGGCACGAGTTGCGATCAGGTCCTGCCACCAGGTGCCCGCGTGAAAACGGTCGGGAAAGATCAGGCAGCCGCCGCTGAGCAACATGGCCGGCGCGGAAACCGACAGGCAGTTGGCGTGGTGCAGCGGCAGCGGGTTGTACAGGCGCTCCTCGCCTTCACGCATCGCGAGCCGGCCGCCGAGCGACAGATAGCAGACCCCGAACGTATGGAAGTATTCGTTGGTGAGGATGCAGCCCTTGGGGCGCCCGGTGGTGCCCGAGGTGTAGATCAGCGCCGCTTCGGTGCCGGCATCGGGCACCCCGGATTGCGCCGGTGCCGAGGGCGTCGGGAGCCGATCGGGAAATCGCTCCAGCGACACCACCGGCAGCCCGCCACCGATGTCTTCCGCCACCGCTCGCATCTCTTCCAGCCGGCTGTCGATCGCGATCGCGAGACTCGCCTCGGAGTGTTCCACCACGTAGCGGATCTCGTCACGCCGGTAGTCGGGGTTGATCGGCACGACCCCGACGCCGAGCGCGTTCAGCGCGTAGTAGTGAAAGAAGAATTCGGGCCGCTGGTCGAACAGCATCGCGACGCGGTGTCCGCGACCATAGCCGGCGTCAGCGTAGATGCGCCGCTTCTCCTCGACCCCTGCCAGGGTCTGCGACCACGTGATCTCGAGCCCGCCGGGGTGATAGGCACGCCCGGCCATCGGCGGCACCGCGTAG
>JANMWG010000002.1:0-6117 GCA_031393885.1 Betaproteobacteria bacterium
CTGCCGCCACCGCAGCGGAAGGGCGTCGCGAGCCGCCAGCACCGAGAGCCGCAACGCGTGTTTCTCGGCGGCGATCGCGCTGGCTTCGCGCTCGATTTCTGCGGGTGCGACGGCTATCGGTTTCCTCTACGACATTTCCCAGCGCCCCTCACCCTCGGTCCCTCTCCCGAGAGGAGAGGGATGTCTCCTGCTCCCTTCGCCCTCCGGGAGAAGGGCTGGGGATGAGGGAAACCTGGGCGTTGATGGCGCGGTTGCGTTGTTGTGGGCCAGATCGGTTTTACCGCTGAAATGTCATGATCCGGGCGATTTCAGCAGGCGGTTGACGGCACCGAGGTCGTCTTCGCTGAGCCGCCCCACCGCCTGCTTGAGCTTGAGCTGCGCCACAATGGTGTCGATCAGCGATTTGGCCAGGTCGCGCCGCGCGTTCGCCACCTGCTGCTGCGCGTTGAGCACGTCAACGCTGGTGCGCACCCCCACCTCCCGTCCCAGCTTGGTCGATTCCAGCGATACCTCGGATGAGCGCAGTGCCTGGCGTAACGCGCTCACCTGCGCCAAGCCACTGGTCACCCCCAGGTAGGACGTTTGCGCCGACAGCGCCGACTGGCGCCGCGCGTTCTCCAGGTCTTGCTCGGCCTTGGTCTTGTTGGCCACCGCTTCGCGTATCCGCGAGCTGATCGCCCCGCCGCTGTACAGCGGCATCTGGAACTGCAACCCGATCACCCCCTGGCGGATATCGCTGCCGAAGCCCTGCGCGCTCGAGTTCGCCTTGGTGTCGTTGTAGCTCGCGATCGCGTCCAGCGTGGGATAGTGGCCGAACTTCGCTTTCTCGATCTCCCGACCGGCGATCTCCACCGCCGTGCGCTGGATCTCCACCTGCAAACTGCTGCCCAGCGCCTGCTCGACCCAGGCGCCGATGTCGGCGGGCTGCGGCGCCACCAGGCTCACCGGGCTCGCCAGCCCGGCCAGCGCCCCGGGATACTTGCCGGTGATCGCCGCCAGCGCCCGGTTCTTCACCTCCAGGTCGTTAAGACTCGCCACCTCCTGCGCGTTGGCCAGGTCGAAGCGGGCCTGCGCGTCGTTGGTGTCGGTGATGGTGGCGGTGCCGACCACGAAGTTGCGCTTGGCCTGGGCCAGTTGCTCCGAGATCGCGCTCTTCTGGGCGCGGATGAACTCCAGGTTGGCCTGCGCCAGCAGCACATCGAAGTAGCCCTGCGACACCCGCAGCATCAGGTCTTGTGCCGCAGCGTTGAGCTGAATCTCGCTCGCCAGCGCCTGCAGCTTGCCCTGCTCGTAGATCTCGCGGTTGACCGGCCGGAACAGCGGCTGGGTCAACTGCACCCCGAACCCGCGCGAGCCGAAGTCGCGCTGCCCGCCGGGAAAGAACGTGGACCCGGGAAACTTCGAGTCGAGATTGTTGTAGTTCAGGTTGGCGTTGGCGCTCAGTTGCGGCAGCAACCCGGCGCGCCCTTGCGCGATCTTCTCCTGGCCGGCCAGGTAGCTCGCCCGCGCCCCGCCGTACTGCGGGTCGGACACCCGCGCCTCCTGGTACACCGACAGCAGGTCGGCGGCGACGGCCGGACCGGCCAGGGCGAGAAACACGAGGGAAAATGAACAGCGGGACCGGATTCGCATGCGATGCGTTCTTTCTGGAATGGTCTGGAGAGATTCAGTATTGGCGCATGCCGGGATCGACCGTTCGCGCCCAGGCGTCGATGCCGCCACGCAGGTTATGCACCCGCGGAAAGCCTTCGTACTGCAACAGCATGGCCACCTGCTGGCTGCGCAAGCCGTGATGGCACACGACAACCCACTCGCGCGCGCGATCGATCTCGTGCAGCCGGCCGATGATCTCGCTCATCGGTATCGCGACCGAGCCCTCGATGACACACAGCGCCAGCTCCCACGGTTCACGCACATCGAGCAGCGCTGGCGGCTCACGGCCTTGGTCGGCAATCCAGTCGCGGAGGTGGCTCGCATCCAGTTGCCGCATCAGAACACGAAACGCGCGGGCTCGCGCGCGTGCAGCAGCGGTGGGATCGAGGTTTCGAACAAACCGGTGACGGTGAACACGCCGGGCGCCACGCACACGACCAGGGTCGCGGTCATGGCCGGGGCCCGGCCGATCACCGCGACCAGACGGCCACCGACCGCGAGCTGATCCTTGAATTCGTCGGGCAGCACCGGCACCGACCCGCCGATCACGATGGCATCGTAGGGCGCATGACGCGCCCATCCCGCTGCTGCATCGCCGACCTCGAGCGTGGCATTGCGGATGTCACGGGCGGCGAGCCGCGCGGCGGCAGCGCGGGAGAACTCGGGGATCACCTCGATGCTGTGGACATGCGCCGCCAGGCGGCAGAGCAGCGCGGTGGAGTAGCCGCTGCCAGTGCCGACCTCGAGCACGCGGTCGTCGGGGCCCAGACCCAGCTCCTGCACCAGACGAGCCTCAAGCTTCGGCGAGAGCATGGTCTGGCCATGACCGAGCGGCAGGTCGAGGTCGCCGAAAGCGAGATGCCGGTAGGCCTCGGGAACGAACTCCTCGCGCCGCAGGTCGAGCAGCACATCGAGAATGCGCTGGTCCAGCACATCCCAGGTGCGGATCTGGCTCTCGACCATATTGGTGCGCGCAACTTCGAAATCCATCGTCGATACCAGCGGAGAATGACCGTTTTCAGCCTTGCGATTATCACACAATTACTCTAGCCTCTCGCTCGAACGTGGGGGTCCTGCGCGGCGCGATTCCGGTGCGATCCCGGTGCGATTCGGCACCGGCGCGGGTGAGAGATACCCTTCGAACCTGACACGGGTAATGCCGTCGTAGGGAAACGTGCAGCATCGGTGCCGAACCCGGGCCGAAGCGGCGCCTCTCCTTAAGCACAGCGCCTCCCCTTAAGCACGGCGCACACCCAGGAGCCCGCAACCATGAACGCCCATCCGAAGTTTCTCAGTGCCACCGCGCAGGTCGACAGCGCCGCCGTCGCGGCGCTGCCCAATTCGCGCAAGGTCCACGTCACCGGTTCCCGCCCCGACATCCGCGTGCCCATGCGCGAGATCTCCCAGGCCGACACGCCGGCGTCGTTCGGCGCCGAACGCAATCCGCCGATCTTCGTGTACGACACCTCCGGCCCGTATTCCGATCCGGCCGCCGAGATCGACATCCGGCGCGGGCTTGCGCCCTTGCGCGAGAGCTGGATCAGCGAGCGCGGCGACACCGAATTGCTGGCCGGCCCCTCGTCGTCGTTCGGCGTCGAGCGCCTGAGCGATCCGAAGCTCGCCGAGCTGCGGTTCGACCTCGCGCGCAAACCACGGCGCGCCCGCGGCGGGAGCAACGTTTCGCAGATGCACTACGCGCGCCGCGGCATCATCACGCCGGAGATGGAGTTCGTCGCCATCCGCGAGAACCAGCGGCTCGACGAACTGCCGCCGGTGGTGCTGCGCCAGCACGCCGGTCAGTCGTTCGGGGCGTCGCTGCCGCGGTCGATCACGCCCGAGTTCGTGCGCGACGAAGTGGCGCGCGGCCGCGCCATCATCCCGGCCAACATCAATCACCCCGAATCCGAACCGATGATCATCGGCCGCAATTTCCTGGTGAAGATCAACGCCAACATCGGCAACTCCGCGCTCGGGTCCTCGATCGGCGAGGAGGTCGAGAAGATGACGTGGGCGATCCGCTGGGGCGGCGACACGGTGATGGATCTCTCGACCGGCCGGCACATCCACGAAACGCGCGAGTGGATCGTCCGCAACTCGCCGGTCCCGATCGGCACCGTGCCCATCTACCAGGCGCTCGAGAAGGTCGACGGCCGGGCCGAGGAACTCACCTGGGAGATCTTCCGCGACACGCTGATCGAGCAGGCCGAACAGGGCGTCGACTACTTCACCATCCATGCGGGTGTGCGGCTGCCGTTCGTGCCGATGACGGCAAAACGCCTGACCGGGATCGTTTCGCGTGGCGGCTCGATCATGGCCAAGTGGTGCCTCGCGCACCACCGCGAGAGCTTCCTCTATGAGCATTTCGAAGACATCTGCGACATCATGAAGACCTACGATGTGTCGTTCTCCCTGGGCGATGGCCTACGGCCGGGATCGATCCACGACGCCAACGACGAGGCCCAACTGGCCGAGTTGCGCACCCTCGGCGAGCTGACCGACGTCGCATGGAAGCACGACGTGCAGGTGATGATCGAGGGGCCGGGGCATGTGCCCATGCACCTGATCCGCGCGAACATGGAGCTGCAGCTCGAGTACTGCCGCGAGGCGCCGTTCTACACGCTGGGCCCGCTCACCACCGACATCGCCCCCGGCTACGACCACATCACCAGCGGCATCGGCGCGGCGATGATCGGCTGGTACGGCACGGCGATGCTGTGCTACGTCACCCCGAAGGAACACCTCGGGCTGCCGAACAAGAACGACGTGAAGGACGGCATCATCACCTACAAGATCGCGGCGCACGCGGCCGATCTTGCCAAGGGCCACCCGGGTGCGCAGGTGCGCGACAACGCGCTGTCGAAGGCACGTTTCGAGTTCCGCTGGGACGACCAGTTCAACCTCGGTCTCGACCCCGACAAAGCGCGCGAATTCCACGACGAGACCCTGCCCAAGGAATCCGCCAAGGTGGCGCATTTCTGCTCGATGTGCGGGCCACACTTCTGTTCGATGAAGATCACCCAGGACGTGCGCGACTACGCGGCGCAACAAGGGGTCAGCCCGGAAGCGGCGCTGCAACAGGGCATGGCGGAGAAGGCGGTCGAGTTCGTCAGTGGCGGCGCCGAGATCTATCACCGCGCCTGATCGCCGCCCGGTGGCAACGGTCAGGCCCGACACCCCCGCTGGCTGTGCCGCGCCGTCCTGGCGCGCGCAGCCGCACCTGACCGTGCGCGGCTAGCAGCCGGTCGAACCCATGGATCCGATCCTTCTCGTCAAGGCGCTCATCCTCGGCATCGTCGAGGGCCTCACCGAGTTCCTGCCGGTATCGAGCACCGGCCACCTCATCATCGTCGGTGCCCTGCTCGATTTCAACGACGACAAGGGCAAGCTGTTCGAGATCGTGATCCAGCTCGGCGCCATTCTCGCCGTGTGCTGGGAATACCGGCGGCGCCTTCTGCACGTTGCCATCACCCTGGGAAGTTCGGTGCCGTCCCGGCGCTTCGTGCTCAACCTGCTGATCGCCTTCCTGCCCGCGGCCGTGCTCGGTCTGGCATTCGGCAGCAGCATCAAGCGGCATCTGTTCGCACCGATTCCGGTGGCCCTGGCGCTGGTGATCGGCGGGGTGCTGATTCTGTGGGTCGAGCGGCGCCATCACCGTATCCGGATCAACAGCGTCGAGGAGATCGGCTCGGTCGATGCCCTGAAGCTCGGCCTGGCTCAGGCGCTGGCACTGATTCCCGGCACGTCCCGGTCCGGCGCCACCATCATCGGCGGCCTGTTCTTCGGACTCTCCCGGCGCGCCGCGACCGAGTTCTCGTTCTTTCTGGCGATCCCGACGCTCACCGCCGCGGCGCTGTACGACCTGCTCAAGCATCGCGACCTGCTCAGCACCGACGACGCCGGGCTGTTCGCGGTGGGGTTCGTCGCGGCATTCGTCAGCGCGCTGATCGCCGTTCGCGGCCTGATTCGCTATGTGTCAGACCACGACTTCACGGTGTTTGCGTGGTACCGGATCGTATTCGGGCTACTCGTCCTGGCCAGCGCCTTCGGCCGCTGGATCGACTGGTCGGGCGCTTAAGCGCGGCACTGTTCAACGAAGGGGCACGGCCCAAGGGTCTACCTGGGATCTCCTCAAACGGAGGGCCGCTCACAAGCGAAGGGGCCCCGCCCACAGGGTCCCCCGAGGACAGGGCGCCCCCTTGAGGGGGAAGCCGTAGCGAAGCGAAGGCTGGGGGTGGGCGTCACTTCCCACAGGGTCCCCCGAGGACGGGGCGCCCCCAAGGGGGAAGGCGGAGCGCAGCGCAGCCTGGGGTACTGAACGAAGGGCACTTTCTAAGCGAAGGGGCAGCGCCCACAGGGTTCCCCGAGGCCGCTGCGCCCCCATTGAGGGGGAAGGCGGAGCGCAGCGCAGCCTGGGGGTGGTCAACTCTGTATCCAGGGCAGGCCGGCGTGGCGCCAGCCGCCGAC
>JANMWG010000018.1:0-3568 GCA_031393885.1 Betaproteobacteria bacterium
CCGAAGTCGAGACCATCCTCTACCGCCATCCCGACGTGCAGGAAGCCTGCGTCATCGGCACGCCCGACGCCGCGCGCGGCGAAACCGTGAAGGCGCTGGTCGTGCTCGAGGCAGGGCGCGCCGGCGCGGTCAGCGCCGAGGAAATCATCGGCTGGGCGCGCGAGAACATGGCGTCCTACAAAATTCCGCGCGTGGTCGAATTCGTCGACAAGCTGCCGAAATCGGCCACCGGCAAGGTACTCTGGCGAACACTCCAGGAGCATGAGTTCGCCACTGCCGTTCGAACCTGAAAAAACCGTCATTTCCGAAGACTTCATGCCCGCCCCACACTTTGCCCACTGGCCGCGGCAGTTCCCGCGGTCGCTCACCGTTCCCGGCACCAGCCTCTGGGCCAACGCCGAGATCGCGGCGGCGCGCTTTCCGCGCAAGGCCGCGACGCTGTTCTACGGGGCGCCGCTCACCTATCGCGCCTTCGTCGACCAGGCGCTGGCGCTGGCCGGCTTTCTGCAGCGCGACTGCGGCGTCGGCCGTGGCGACCGCGTACTGCTGCAGATGCAGAACTCGCCGCAGTTCATGCTCGCCTACTACGCCATCTTGCGCGCCGATGCGGTGGTGGTGCCGGTGTCGCCGATGAACGTGACCGACGAACTCGAGCACAACTTCGGCGACAGCGGCGCCCGCGTCGCGATCGTCGGCGGCGAACTGGCCGAGCGGCTGCACCCGCTGCTGGGCCGGCTGGTCGACCGGGTCGTGGTCGCCACCTATTCCGACTATCTGGGCAGCGACAGCTCGCTGCCCGTGCCCGATCTGGTGCGCGCGCCACGGGTGATCGACGCCGACGCGCGGATGGTCCCGTGGCACGAAGTGCTCGACGCCGAACGTGCGCCCGCCCCGCATGTGAGCGGGCCCGACGATCTCGCGGCCATCCTCTACACCTCGGGCACCACCGGCAGGCCCAAGGGCTGCATGCATCCGCATCGCACCCTGATGTGCACCGCGGTCGGCGGCGCGCTCTGGGAAGGCATGACGCAAGACGCCGTGGTGCTGGGCACCGCGCCGCTGTTCCACGTGACCGGCATGCAGCACAGCATGAACGCCGCGTTGTACGTGGGCGCCACGGTCGCGCTGCTGCCGCGCTGGGATCCGGCCACGGCCGGCGCCATGATCGAGCGCTTCCACTGCACCCACTGGGCGAACGTGCCTACCATGGTGGTCGACCTGCTCGGGCATCCGGCCACGGCCGACCGCGACCTTTCATCGCTGCGCAACATCTTCGGCGGCGGCGCGTCGATGCCCGAAGCGGTGGCGGCGCAGTTGCAGGCCCGCTGTGGCATCGAATACATGGAGGCCTACGGGATGACCGAAACCATCTCGCAGACCCACATGAATCCGCCGCAGCAACTGCGCAAGCAGTGCCTGGGCATCCCGACCTTCGACACCGCATCGCTGGTGGTCGACCCGGAGACGCTGCGACCGCTGGACCCCGGCGAGATCGGCGAGATCGTGTCGAGCGGCCCGCAGCTCATGACCGGCTACTGGAACAATGCCCAAGCCACGAGCGAGACCTTCGTCGACATCGACGGTCGGCGCTTCCTGCGTACCGGCGACCTCGGCCGCATGGACGCCGACGGCTTCTTCTACATCGCCGACCGCTTGAAGCGGATGATCAATGCGGCCGGCTACAAGGTCTGGCCGGCCGAACTCGAGGCCGCGCTGCACGGCCACCCGGGCATTCTCGAAGTGGCCATCGTGTCGTCGCCCGATGCCCGGCGCGGCGAAACCGTGAAGGCGTTCGTGGTGCGACGCGACCCGGCTGCCGGCACGCCAACCGCAGAACAGCTCACCGCCTGGTGCCGCGACCACATGGCTGCCTACAAGGTGCCGCGACAGATCGAGTTTGTCGAGTCGCTGCCGCGCTCGGGCACCGGCAAGATCCAGTGGCGTGCCCTGCAGGAGCGCGAATGGGCGAACGCCGCCGGGCGGTGAGCCCCCCCCCCAGCCTGCGCTGCGGCTTCCCCCTCGGGAGGGGGCCAGTGCGCTTGCGGAGTGAGGCCGGACACAGACAGTCCCTGCGGACTGTCTGTGCCTGCCGAACGCCAGCGGACGCCGGCCGCTGGCCGGCCCGGCGCGCTCTGAGGCTGTCCGGTTAGAATGCTATCGATGCTCGATCCCCGCTGGCCACCGCGCCGGCACCGCCCTGAAAGGACCCCCTCGTGAAATCTGTGTTCGCCCTCGCCACCACCGGCGTGTTGGTCGCGGCCCTGGTCGGCTGTGCCGTGCCCGGCAGCATCAAGGAACCGGTCAATGACGTCGCGGCACAGGGACGCGAGCTGTTCAAGCAGCCCTGGATCTGCGCCCTCGGCGGCGCGCTCGTGGCCGGCGGCCTGGCCGGCACCCAGAACAAGGAATCCGGGCTGATCGGCGCCGTGGTCGGCGGTGC
This sequence comes from Betaproteobacteria bacterium, assembly GCA_031393885.1. Taxonomy (GTDB): domain Bacteria; phylum Pseudomonadota; class Gammaproteobacteria; order Burkholderiales. The sequence continues at coordinate 2,441 of JANMWG010000018.1, forward strand.
ACTCGGCTATTTCGCCTGCAACTTCGAGGGCAAACCCGAACTCGACGGCGACAAGGACGGCGTACCCGACAAGATCGACATGTGTCCGGCCACCGCCAAAGGCGTCAAGGTTGCCGCCAACGGCTGCGGCGCAGACGCCGACACCGACCTGGATGGCGTGCCCGATGCCGCCGACAAATGCGCCGCCACGGTCAAGGGCGCCAGCGTCGATGCCAATGGCTGCATCCCCACCAGCGACGGCGATGGCGACGGCATTCCCGACTCGGCCGACCTGTGCCCCGCCACCGCGCCCGGCGCGACGGTGCTGCCCAATGGTTGCGAAGAAGACACCGACAGTGACGGCATTCCCGACAGCCGCGATCGTTGCGCCGGCACGCCGCGCGGGGTGGCCGTGGGCAGCGAAGGCTGCGCGCTCGACGAAGACGGCGACGGGGTCTCGGACCTCATCGATCGTTGCCCGAACACGCGCAACGGCACCAAGGTCGATCCGGCCGGCTGCGAGATGGCAGTGACGAAGCCGTTGCCGAAGCCGGCGGCGGCGACGGCGTCCGCCATTCCCGAGACCATGGCAGGCGCGGGCGCAGCCACGGCTGCCACCGTCCTGACCGGGGTCAACTTCGAATCGGGCTCCGCCCGCATCAAGTCCGGGTCGTTCGGCATCCTCGACGATGTCGTGGTCCAGTTGAAGTCGAACCCGAGGATGAAGGCGGAAATCGCCGGCTTCACCGACGACGCCGGCGCCGCAGCGCTGAACCGCGCCCTGTCGCGGCGGCGGGCCGAAGCGGTGATGAACTACCTCATCTCCAAGGGCATTCCGGCGGACAGCCTCACGGCCAAGGGCTACGGCCCGGATCAGCCGGTGGCGGGCAACGACACCGCCGAAGGCAAGGCAAAAAACCGCCGCGTGGAGTTACGTCCGGTCCTGGGCAACTGAACCAAGCTGATTAGCGATAAAGTTCAGCCACTACGCTTCCAGATGAAAGCAACAATCACAAGACTGGCCGGCGACAACGCAAGCCGGTGATCGACGCCGGTTTTGCCACATCCCCAGCCCAAATCCCCGCGGGGGGAGGGAGGCGGAAACAAACCACACCCCCCCGGCGGGGGTCCGGGGGGGCCCGGGGGGGG
>JANMWG010000049.1:0-18153 GCA_031393885.1 Betaproteobacteria bacterium
TCGGCTTCAAGCCCACCTGGGGCATCGTGCCGGTTCATCCGCATTCCCCGGCGTGGACCTTGTGGCACCAGGGCCCGATCGTGCGCACGGTCACGGACGCGGCGTTGATGCTCGACGTGATTGCGCAACCCGACGCCCGCGACTGGTACGCGGTTCCGGCTCCGAACGTCGACTACCGCGCGGCCCTCGACGGCGGCGTGAAGGGCTGGCGCATTGCCTACAGCCGCACGCTCGGCTATGCAAAAGTGGATCCGGAAGTCTCCATGCTGGTCGAGAAAGCGCTGAATGTGTTTATCGACCTGGGCGCGAAAGTCGAGGAAATCGACCTGCAACTGCAGGATCCGATCGAGATTATGCAACCGCTCTGGTCGGTGGCGCTCGCGCTAGCCGTGGAACCGATGAGCCCGACCCAGCGCGCCCTGCTCGATCCGCCGCTGCTGAGCGTGGCCGAACCCGGCATGCGCATGACCGCGCTCGAGTACCGGCGGGTCGAAACGGCGCGTGAGGCCTTCGGTCGACGCATGAACGACCTGCACCGCGAATACGATCTGCTGATCACGCCGCAACTGCCGATCACGGCGTTCGCCGCCGGCCATGAAGTGCCGCCCGACGGCGATCGGCGGCGCTGGTGGGAATGGTCTCCCTTCACCTATCCATTCAACCTGACGCAGCAGCCGGCGGCGGCCGTTCCCTGCGGCTTCGACCATCGCGGGTTACCGGTGGCGATGCAGATGATCGGCGCCAAATTCGACGATGCTCGCGTGCTGCGGGCGGCACGCGCGTTCGAGTCGGTGCAGCCGTTCGTGATGCCGTCGGTCGGCCATCCGGTCGGTGCAGCGGCGACCCGTCCGCCGCACCTGGACGAACCCACGTTTCCCCAGACCTGACCGGGACGCACCACATGCCATCCGCCAGAACCCTGTCGCCGCCGATGATCGCGGAACGCATCCCCAACCGCTGGGTGCAACTCACCATCGGCATGGTGATGATGATCTCCATCTCCAGCCCGCAATATGTCTGGGCGCTGCTCACCAAGCCCTTCATGGCCAGGCTCGGTGTAACGCTTGCCGAAGTGCAGGTGGTGTTCTCGATCGTCGTCGGCCTGCAGTGCTTCCTGGCGCCGCTCACCGGCTTCCTGGTCGAGCGGTTCGGTGCCAAGCGACTGCTCACGATCGGGGCTTTGCTGGTCGGTTCGAGCTGGATAACCGGCGCCCAGGCGCAAACGCTCTGGTCGCTCTACCTGACCTATGGCCTGCTTGCCGGGCTGGGCACCGGCATCGTCTACATCGGCGTGATCGGGCTGATGGTGAAGTGGTTTCCGGATCGTCGCGGGGTCGCCACCGGCATCGCCGCGGCCGGCTATGGCATGGGCGCATTGCTCACCACCTTTCCGGTCGCCAACAGCCTCGCGGCGGTCGGCCTGGAGCGAACCCTGACCACCTTCGGCATCGTGTTCGGTGTCGTCGGCCTGGTCTGCGCCTGGTTGCTGCGCCCGCCGCCACCGGGGTTCAAGGTCGACGAGGGCATCGCCGCCACGGTGCCCGGGCGTGCCGATGCCCCGCCATCGAAGATGCTGACCGAGCCCATCTTCTGGCTCATGTTCGCGATGATGACCATGATGGCGACGTCGGGCCTGATGGTGGTGTCGCAGATGGGCGCCTTCGCCAAAGACTTCGGCATCACCGAGGCAACCGTGTTCGGTATGGCGGCCCTGCCGCTCGCCCTGACGCTAGACCGCCTGACCAACGGTTTGACGCGGCCGTTCTTTGGCTGGATATCCGATCACATCGGCCGCGAAAACACCATGCTGATCGCGTTTGCAATCGAAGGCGTGGCCATGACCGTGTGGTACCTGTACCACGACAACGCGGTGCTGTTCGTGCTGCTGTCGGGGGTGGTGTTCTTCGGTTGGGGCGAGATCTTCTCGCTGTTTCCGTCCACCCTCACCGACACCTTCGGTGCCAAACACGCCTCGACCAATTACGGGTTCCTGTATGCGGGAGCGGGGCTGGGGGCGATCCTCGGTGGCCCGCTCGCGGCGCTGCTCTACCAGTCGACCGGCACCTGGGGATCGGTGTTCGGGCTCGCGATCGCAGCCAATTTCACGACGGCATTCCTGGCGATCGCCGTGCTCAAGCCGCTGCGCCGACGCTACATGGGGCGCTAACGGGCCAGTAGAAATCAAAGAACAGCGCTCATCCCGCCGTCCATCGGGATGATCGCACCGGTCACATACGACGCGCGTGCTGACGCGAGAAACAACGTGACCTGCGCCACATCGTCCGGGTCGGCGTAGCGGCCCAACGGCACCCGCGCCTGGCCCTGCTTCAGCACTTCGTCGGGGCTCGTGCCGCGCTGCGAAGCCTCGAGCCTGAGCGCCTCTTCGACCCGCTCGGTCATGGTAGCGCCGGGGTTGATGGCGTTGATGCGCACGCCCTTCGGACCATACACGCTGGCCAGACCCACGGTCGCGAGCATCAGCGCGGCGTTGGCAGCGCCTCCCGGAAGATGGATCGGCGTTGCCACCTTGCCACCCATGCCGATGATGTTGACCACCGCACCAGCGCGGCCGACCATCGATGGCAGCACCGCGTCCATGGCGTGGATATAGGTGAAGTATTTCGCGTCCATCGCAGCATGCCACGAGCCGGCCACCAGCTGATCCGGCAGGTAGCGCTTCGCCGCACCGGCCGAATTGACCAGCACATCGACCGGCCCGAACTTCTCGGCGACTTCGGCCGCCATGCGTGCCGCCTCCTCGGCGTGGATGAGATCGGCCGCGATGGTCAGCGGCGGATAGTCACCGGCCGAGTGCAACCGGGCGGCGGCATGGCGCAGGTGCTCCTCGCTGCGCGATATCAGCGCAACACGCGCCCCCTCGGCGAGGAAGGCCGCGGCACACGCCAAGCCGATGCCGCGGCTGCCGCCGGTGATGACGACCGTCTTGTCGGCGAGTTGCAGGTCCATGCGGGCAGGTCCCTTCAGGTGATGGCGGCGGCGAGCAGGCCGGCGAACACGGCGGCACCGACCCAGTTGTTGTGGAGAAAGGCGCGAAAGCAGCCGGCCCGGCTGCGGTCGCGGATCATGCGCAACTGCGAGGCACACAGCACCGCGGCAACGCCCAGCCCGGCAAAGTATGCCGCGTCGAGCCGCGCCATCCAACCGACGACCGCCATGAGCACGATGAACACCGCGTGGCACGCCATGACCGCGACGACATCGAACCGCCCGAACAGGATCGCGGCGGTACGGATGCCGATGCGGCGGTCATCGTCGCGATCCACCATGGCGTATTCGGTGTCGTAGGCAATGGTCCACGCGATATTGGCCGCCAGCATCACCCATCCCACCAACGGCACCCCACCGCGCAGCGCGGCGAACGCCATCGGAATGCCGAATCCGAACGCGATGCCCAGATAGGCCTGTGGCAAAGCGAAAAAGCGCTTCGTGAACGGGTAGCTCGCAGCGAGGAACAACGCCACGAACGAGAGCTTTATCACCAGCGGATCGAGCCGCAGGATGAGCAGGAACGACACCAGAGAAAGGCCGCCGGCGATCAGCAGCGCCTCGATGCTCGATACCCGCCGCGCCGCGAGCGGCCGATCGCGGGTGCGTTCGACGTGCGGATCGACATCACGATCGGCGTAGTCGTTGATCGCACAACCGGCGGAGCGCATCAGCGTCGTGCCGACAACGAAGATCGCAACCACCGGCCATGCTGGCGCACCGTCGCCGGCGATCCAGAGCGCCCACAGGGTCGGCCATAGCAGCAGCAGGATGCCGATCGGGCGGTCGAGCCGCACCAGGCGGGCATAGAGGGCGAGCCGCCCAGCGAAGAGCGATTGGGCTGCCATCGGCTCAGGGGGCGATAACGAAGGCGCGATCGTCGGTGCCCGCCGGGAATTCCGGTTCGTCACAAAGCTCGGGCTGCTCGTACTCATCGTCTCGAACCGAAAGACGCATCAAATCGCCGCGGCGTGCCAGCACTGCCGCCACTACCCTGTTCGCGGCAGCACCCGGGTCACGACGAATGTCACTTTCCCAGAGGCGAAGAACCATCCAGCCGTGGCCGGCGAGGCGCGCGCCGACATTGATGTCGCGCACCACTCGTCGCTCGAACTTGCCGATCCAATAGTCGCGACGCGGCGCATCCGCGAAATAGAGACGCAAGGCAACCGGGCCCTGCTCGCGCAACAGCCGTGCATGCCAGTAATCTCCATCGACGAACACGGCGACACGCTCCGTTCCGAAGACGATATCGGGCCTGCCTTCGAGCGTGCGGGAGTGCTTTCTAAAGCGGAAGCCCAGAGCATGCAAGCGTCGGCACAATGCACGCTCGGCAAGGTTTCCAGTGGACCGGATAGCCGACATGTTGCGCGCCACTTCGGCGGCTGACTTGCGCCGGGCGGCAACCAAGACCTTATCTCCTCTCCGCGATCCGCTTCGCGTCTTCGGGAAACTTCTTGCTCAGCCATTCGAGTACCGCCAACTGTCGCGAGCGCGCTCCTGGCGGCTTCGACTCGAGACGCCGATCGCCACCACGCATGCGCTCAGCCATGAACCGGGATCTCCAGTTGCCGCTGTGCTGGCTGCAACGGCATTTTGCGGCCGGCCAAGGCGAGTGCGATGGCGCGACCTACCGCCGCTGCAACCGGCGGCGGGAATGCGTTGCCAACCTGGCGATACATTGCCGTCTTGCGGCCGGAGAATGCCCATGAATCGGGAAAGCCCTGAATGCGCGCGGCCATGCGGACGGTCAACCGCGGCATCGTATCCGCTGGCAGATCAGGGCCGGGCGCTTCGTCGGCAAGGCCACGTCCATCCACCCCCAGCAGTTTCCAGGCTTCACGTGCGCGCGTCGGCCCTAGATCGGGTCCGCCGTGCAGCTTCGAGCCACCGACCAAGGTGGGCGCAACCGACCCGGCGCGATCTGCCCACTCCTGCGCGCCGGGCCATCCGCGCGATGCCATCAGGTCCGCCAGCGCCGCCCCGACTCCTACCCCTGCCGACACTGTGGCTGGCCATCCAAAGAGATCGCCGGCAGCACCTCTGAGTGCGACCAGGATAAATCGGGGTCGCAACTGCGGAACGCCATAGTCACGGGCATGGAGCACTTTCCAGTGCACACGGTAACCCTGCCGGATCAGACCTTCGGCTACGGCAGCACGATACGAGGCGAACTTCGCGGTCGCCAACCCCGGCACATTTTCCAGCATCACGGCGCGTGGAGCGATCTGCTCGACCAATCGCAGCGCCGCAGGGAACAGGTCGCGCTCGTCGCGCGCACCAAGCTGGCGGCCCGCAACGGAGAACGGCGGGCAGGGGACCCCGGCGGCGAACAAGTCGGCGCCACGAAAGGCCGCGCCATCCACGGATCGAAGATCCTGCTCGATCACATTCCAGGCTGGACGGTTCGACCGCAAGGTCGCGCAGGCCGCTGGATCGATCTCGATCGCCGCTTCATGACCAAATCCTGCTTGCTCGAGTCCCAGAGCTTGCCCCCCAGCACCGGCACAAACTTCGACTACGCGGTATTTGCCCTCGCTCATTGCCGGATCTGCCCAGGGGTTTTCTTGTTGCCGAATGCAACGTGGAGAACACCGGAGAATATAACCCGCCGCAACGGCGAGGTTGGCGCAATTGCTGGTTTCGCGGCGCTATGTGTCCCGCTCGACACTCAAACCCGTAGCAGTTCATCGCGGCCTCCGAGCCAGCGCTCGGCATGCCGTCTTGCATGATCGGGATAGCGTTCGAGCATGTCGGTGGCCACGTCGCGCGCGGTTTCGAGCAGCCGGGCATCGGTGATCAGATCGGCGAAGCGCAGCATCGGCACACCGCTTTGCCGAGCGCCGAGCAACTCGCCAGGGCCCCGCAGGCGCAGATCTTCGCGCGCGATCTCGAAACCGTCGCTGTTCTCGTAGATGATCTTGAGGCGCTCGCGCGCGATGAGCGACAGCGGCTGCTGATACAGCAGGATGCACGCCGATTCGCCGGCGCCGCGCCCGACACGTCCGCGCAACTGATGCAGTTGCGACAACCCCATGCGCTCGGCGTGCTCGATCACCATCAGCGTCGCATTCGGCACATCGAGGCCGACCTCGATCACGGTGGTCGCCACCAGCAGGGAAATCTCGGCGGCCTTGAACGCCGCCATCACCGCCGCCTTCTCGGCACCCGACAATCGCCCATGAACCAGACCGACGCTCATCCCCGGCAAGGTCGCCGTGAGGACGGCGTGCGTATCGATGGCGGTTTTGAGTTGAAGCTGCTCGGATTCCTCGATCAACGGGCACACCCAATAGGCCTGGCTGCCCTCGGCGCAGGCGTCGTGCACGCGCCGGATTACGTCGTCGCGCCGCAGCGCCGACACGAGCTTGGTTTCCACCGGCGTGCGCCCGGGCGGGAGTGCGTCGATGGTGGATACGTCGAGGTCGGCGTAGAAGCTCATCGCCAGCGTGCGTGGGATCGGCGTGGCGCTCATCATCAGTTGATGCGACAGCTCGTCGTCGTTCGCGCCTTTCAGCCGCAAGGCCAGCCGCTGCCTGACCCCGAAGCGGTGTTGCTCGTCGATCACCGCCAGCGCCAGACGATCGAAGACCACGTGCTCCTGGAACAGGGCGTGAGTGCCGACCACGACCGCCGCCTCGCCGCTGCGCGCCGCCGCGAGCGCAGCTTTACGTTCACGCGCCGGCTGGCTGCCGGTGAGCCGGACCACGGCGATACCGAGGGGTTCGAGCCACTGCCGGAACTTGGCGTAGTGCTGCTCGGCAAGAATCTCGGTGGGCGCCATCACGGCGACCTGCCGATCGGCGGCAACGGCGCACAGGGCGGCGAGCGCGGCCACGATGGTCTTGCCGCTGCCGACATCGCCTTGCAGCAGGCGTTGCATCGGGTGCGGACGCGCGAGGTCTTTGCGGATCTCGGCGAGCACCCGCTGTTGTGCCAAAGTGAGCGCAAAAGGCAGGTTGGCGAGCAGGCGCGAAGCCAGGGCATCGGCACCCGGCAAGGCCAACGCGCGGGCGGCGGCGCGGCGCTGCCGGTGCAGGCGCATCGACAGCTGCTGCGCCAGCAGTTCGTCGAACTTGATGCGCTGCCACGCCGGGTGCGTGCGGGCCTCCAATGCCCCGAGCGCAACGTCGGCCGGCGGATCGTGCAGCAGCCGAACACTGGCGTCGAACCCTGCCAGGCCCAGGCGCCCGATCACGGCGGCCGGCAAGGTCTCCGCAAGCTCGGCGGTGCCGAGGGTGACCCCGACGCCGGCACGCAACGCGATTTGCGAGAGACCTGCCGTAGTCGGATAGACCGGCGTCAGACGATCGGGCAACGCGGCGCCGGCGAGCACGGTCCTGATCCGCGGGTGGACCATCTCGGCACCGAAGAAGCCCTGCCGGATCTCGCCCACCAGCCGCACCCGGGCACCGGGCGCGAGCTGCTTCTGCTGGCTCGGATAGAAGTTGAGCAGGCGCACGGCCAGTTCGCCGCTGTCGTCGCGCACTCGCGCGATCAACTGCCGCCGCGGTCGAAACTTGACGTCGAAATCGAACACCACGCCTTCGACCTGTGCGAGTGCCCCGTGAGGCGCTTCGGCGATCGCGACGATGCGGGTCTCGTCCTCGTAGCGCAGTGGCAGATGCAGGATCAGATCGAACGGGCGCGTGAGGCCGAGCTTCGCCAGGTGGCCCGCAGTTGCCCGGGCGACCCCAGGAAACGCCTCGGGGGGAGCGATGGCGCTGTCGGCTTCGGGTATCACGCCGCCTTTCAGCGCGGCACGAGGATCACATCGACTTCCACTTGCGCGGCCTTGGGCAGCGCCGTCACCTGCACCGTAGTGCGAGCGGGAAACGGCTGCGAAAAGTACTCGGGCATGATCGCGTTGAGCTTCGGGAAATCGTCGAGGTTGGTCAGGTAAACCGTGACCTTGACCGCGTCGTCGAGGGTGCACCCGGCGGCCTGGGCCACGGCGCGAAGGTTGCGGAACACGCGGTGAACCTGGTTTTCGATACCCTGGACGAGGTTGCCGGTCGCCGGATCGAGCGGCGTCTGTCCGGAAAGGTAGATCGTGCCGCCGGCGCGGATGGCCTGCGAATAGGGTCCAATCGCGGCGGGGGCATCGGCTGAATGAATGGGTTCTTTCATGCGGGTCTCGGGTTGGGCAAGGCAGGCAAATCGCCTGACCATCCGATGGTATGCGAGAGCGCGCGCCCTCTCAACGCAGGCGCCGGGAACACGATGCCCCCGGAGAGCTCTTCGGTAGCCACCCCGACTGCGAGGTGGGGGCCCGGCGTCGGTCGGTGCCGCAACGCACAAAACCCCGTGCTAACATCGCGCCGCCTCAGGCACCCCGGTGCCAGAGTCTTCTTCCGATGCAATCTACAGCCCCTGACACCGGCGCCGCCGCGCCGGCTGACAACCCTGCGGTACCACACCCGCGAAGCAACCTGTTTGCGCTCGCGATCAGCGCTGTCGGCGTGGTCTTCGGCGACATCGGCACCAGCCCCCTCTACACCCTCAAGGAAGCGTTCAGCGGTACTCATGCCGTCGCGCCCTCGGCCGACAATGTACTCGGCATCCTGTCGCTGATCTTCTGGGCGCTGATGATCATCGTGACGCTCAAGTACGTGCTGTTCGTGATGCGCGCCGACAACCGCGGTGAAGGCGGCATCATGGCGCTCATGGCACTGGTCGTGGGCAGCACCGAGCGCCGTTCGCGCGGGCGCTGGTGGATCATGGCGATGGGCATGTTCGGCGCCGCGCTGTTCTATGGCGACAGCATGATCACCCCGGCAATCTCGGTGCTGTCCGCGGTCGAAGGCCTCAATATCGCTTTTCCCGGCCTGCAGGGCTACGTGATCCCGATCACGATCGTGGTGATCATCGGCCTTTTCGTGGTGCAGTTCAAAGGCACGGCAACGGTCGGCGCCCTGTTCGGCCCGATCACGGTGATCTGGTTTCTGGTGCTCGCGTTGCTCGGCGTCATCCAGATCATGCAGAACACCCATGTGCTGGTGGCGCTCAATCCGGCATACGCACTCGGTTTCTTCGCCGACAACCGACTGCATGGCTTTCTCGCGCTTGGCACCGTGATCCTCGCCGTCACTGGCGCCGAGGCGCTGTATGCCGACATGGGACACTTCGGCCGCAACCCGATCCAGCTCGCCTGGCTCGCCTTCGTGTTCCCGGCGCTGGTGCTGAACTATTTCGGCCAGGGCGCGCTACAGCAGCGCGACCCGGCGGCAATCGCGCATCCCTTCTATCACATGGTCCCGGCCTGGGCGTTGCTGCCCATGGTGGTGCTGGCGACGATGGCCACCGTGATCGCTTCCCAGGCGGTGATCTCCGGCGCGTATTCGCTGACCCGTCAGGCGATCCAGCTCGGCTACTGCCCGCGCATGGCGGTGCGCCACACCTCCGAGCGCGAGATGGGGCAGGTGTACATGCCGTGGATCAACTGGGCGTTGCTCGCCGCGGTGCTGGCACTGGTAGTGGGCTTCGGGTCGTCTAGCGCGCTCGCCTCGGCCTACGGCATCGCGGTCACCGGCACCATGGCGATCGATTCGATCCTGCTGTTCTTCGTCATCTCCCGGCTCTGGAAGTGGGGCGTCGTACCTGCCTTCGTGATCGCGGGGTTCTTTCTCGTCATCGACCTCGCCTTCTTCAGCGCCAACTCGGTCAAGCTGCTGCAGGGCGGGTGGTTTCCGGTGATCATCGCGAGCGTCGTGTTCGTCGTCATCTCCACCTGGCGGCGCGGGCGCGAGGTGCTGTTCGACCGGCTGCGACCGGGAGCGATTCCGCTCGAGCCCTTCCTGGCCTCGCTCTCGGTGCACCCGCCCATGCGCGTCGAAGGCACGGCCGTGTTCCTCACCGCCGGGCGCGAAGGGGTGCCGCACGCGCTGTTGCACAACCTCAACCACAACAAGGTGCTGCACGAGCGCATCGTGCTGCTCACCGTGATCACCGCCGATGTGCCCTACGTGCCGGAAAGCCAGCGCGTCGACATCAGCGCGGTCGGCAACGAGTTCTATCGCATGAACGTGCGCTTCGGCTTCAAGGACGAACCCGACCTGCCTCGCGCCCTGCAGGTGCCGAACGCGCTCGGCATCGAGTTCGCGATGATGGAGACGTCGTTCTTCCTGTCGCGGCAGACCATCGTGCCGACCAAGTCGCCCGGCATGGCCCTCTGGCGGGAGAAGCTGTTCGCCGCGATGTCACGCAACGCCTCCAGCGCCACCGAGTTCTTCCGCATCCCGACCAATCGCGTGGTCGAGCTCGGCACCCAGATCGAGATCTGATCCGAAATGCCGGCGCCGCTGGAACGAATGCTGGCGGCCGGCAAGGATAGCGCGCTGCTACGCTTCAGCCTCGGCAGCGAGCACCTTGAGCGCCGCGACCCTGCAGCCGCTGTCGCGCACCTGCGCAAGGTGGTGGAGCTCGATCCGAAATACGCCGCGGCAGTGGAAACTGCTGGGCAAGGCGATCGAGACGGCGGGTGCCGCGAGCGCGGCTGCCGACGCCTGGACGCAAGGTGTCGCCGTAGCCGAAGCCAATGGCGATCTTCAGGCGGCGCGGGAAATGAAGGTGTTCCTGAAGCGCCTCGATCGCGCTGGCAGGTAAGGTGCCGACGCCCGCCGGGCTGCCCCAAAGCGAGCTCGCACCCCTTCGGGGGGGGGCGCGACGTGGCGACTTAGCGCGCGATCCGCAGCCGCGGCCTGTCCTTCAGCTCGGGAAATGCCTCGTTGATCGTGACCACCTGACCTGCAAGGGGCGCGCTGTAGCCGGGGAGAGTGGCGGCGATGGTCTGGAACGCTGCGCTTCGCAACAGCTCCACCAGCTTGGCGACTTCGACTCGCTCCAGGCCAAGCAGGCTGGTGAGCAGGAAATAGCGCTCGGTCGCGAGCGGAACGAAATCAAGTCGGAACTGGTGTGCGGCAGGTTCGACCCCGAACGCCGCATCGGCCATCCCACTGGCCACGTAGGCGGCTACCGCCGCATGCGTGAACTCTTCGTTCTGGTAGCCATGGATCGCGGCGCGGTCAACCTTGGCATCTTTCAGCAACTCGTCGAACAGCAGACGGGTGCCGGCTTCCTTCTGCCGGTTGATGAAGGAGATGTCGGACCGGGCCAGATCGGCGACGCTCAGGATCCGCTTGGGGTTGCCGCGCGCCACGAACAAACCCTGGGTGCGCGTGACCAGATGAATCAGCCGTTGGCGGTCGGGATGCAGCCAGCGCGCGTATTGATCGAGCGCCCGGGCGCCGAGCTTGCCCTCGGGCATGTGGAAACCGGCCAGGTCGCATTCGCCGCGGGAAAGTGATGCCAGCGACTCGACGCTGCCCAGGTAGCGCAGGTCGATCTGCACGTCGCTGTGGGCCTCGAGCAGATCGTTGAGGCGAGCCACCGCAAAGCCGTGGCTCGCATGGATGCGCAGGGACGAAGCCGCCGATGCCACCAGCCGGTTGATCTCGAGATTGAGCTCGGAAGCGAGCGATTCCAGTTGCAGACCCACCCGCGCATTGAAGCGTTGCTCGGCCCACAGCAGCTTCTCGCCGAGTGCCGTCAGGCTCGCGCCCTTGCCGCGCTCGAGCGTGACCAGCGGCAAGCCGAAGAAAGTGTTCCAGTCGTTGAGCTGGTTCCACGCATGCCGGTAGGAGACGCCCACCTTGACGGCGGCGTCGGTGAGCTTGCCGGCGCGCTTGAGCGCATCGAGCATCGCGAACAGTTCCGGACCGAGTTCGGACCCTTCTTCGTTCTCGACCACCCAGCTCGGTTTGACCGTGACACGCTTCATCGGAAATTTAGCTCATATTGAGTGAGACCGATGCCCGGGATACGCTGTAAATTGGCAATGAAAGTCGGGCACGCCTAATATGCACTCTACCGCATATTGCAACCAGCCCTCGGCCAACGGATTCACCGCAACCGGCCCGGCTGCGGGTACACACCCCGGGTACACTCCATCGGAGGCAGAAACATGAGCCCGCATCAGAGCGACCTCGTCGACAGTGCGATCGCGGACAACATTGCCCTCGACGGCGCCGCCATGCCGATCCTGCACGCTGTCCAGGACCGCCTCGGCCACGTTCCGGCCGACGCCGTTCCGAAGATCGCGCACGCCCTGAACCTGTCGCGCGCCGAAGTGCATGGCGTGATCAGCTTCTACCATCACTTTCGCACCGAACCGCGTGGCCGGCACCTGCTGCAGGTGTGTCGCGCCGAGGCCTGCCAGTCGATGGGCGGCGAGCGCCTCGCGAAACAGGTCACCGACCAGCTCGGTATCGAATTTCACCACACCACACCCGACGGCGCCGTGACCCTCGAAGCCGTCTACTGCCTCGGCAATTGCGCCTGCGCGCCGACCATGTTGCTCGACGGCGAGCCGCACGGCCGCCTCGATGCCGCCGCCGTCGAAGCCCTGCTGGCTGAAGCTCGTACTTGAGATGACCACCAGACTTTTCGTACCGCGAGATTCATCGGCACTCAGCGTCGGCGCCGAAGCCGTCGCCAATGCCATCGCCCTCGAAGCCGCGCGGCGCGGTGAAGCGATCACCATCGTGCGCAACGGCTCGCGCGGGATGATGTGGCTAGAACCGCTGGTCGAAGTCGAAACAGCCGAGGGCCGCGTTGGCTACGGTCCGGTGGCCCCGGCCGGCGTACCCGGCCTGTTCAATGCCGGATTCCTGAGTGGCGGCGCCCATCGGCTGGCCATCGGCAAGGTCGAGCAGCACCCCTATCTCGCGCAGCAGGATCGTCTGTGCTTCGCGCGGATGGGCATCACCGATCCGCTCTCGCTCGACGACTACCGGGCCCACGGCGGTTTGAAGGGTCTCGAACGTGCGCTTTCCGTCAGCGGCGCTGATGCTGTGGCGATGGTAACCGCCTCGGGCTTGCGGGGTCGCGGTGGCGCTGCCTTCCCCACCGGCATCAAGTGGAAAACGGTGCTCGACACCGCCGCCGACCAGAAATACGTGGTCTGCAACGCCGACGAGGGCGACTCGGGCACCTTCTCCGACCGCATGACCATGGAAGGCGACCCGTTCGTGCTGATCGAGGGCATGGTCATCGCGGGCGTCGTCACCGGGGCCACCCGCGGCTTCATCTACAACCGCTCCGAGTATCCGCATGCCGAGCGGGCGCTGATCGCCGCGATAGCCAGCGCCTACGCCGCCGGCGTCCTGGGTGCGAACGTGCTCGGGTCCGGCAGGCGCTTCGATCTCGAAGTCCGGCGCGGCGCCGGTGCCTACATCTGCGGCGAAGAGACGTCGCTTCTCGAAAGCCTCGAGGGCAAGCGCGGCACGGTGCGGTTCAAGCCGCCGGTGCCGGCCGTGTCCGGCCTGTTCGGCAAGCCTACGGTGGTGAACAACGTCATCACCCTCTCGTCGATCCCGATCATCTTCGAGCGCGGCGCCGATTTCTACCGCGACTACGGCATGGGCCGCTCGCGCGGCACGCTGCCGATCCAGCTCACCGGCAACATCAAGCACGGCGGCCTGGTCGAGAAGGCCTTTGGCGTGACCTTGCGCGAATTGCTCTACGACTACGGCGGCGGATCCGCCAGCGGCCGCCCGATCCGCGCGGTGCAGGTGGGCGGGCCGCTCGGCGCCTACGTGCCGGCTTCGCAGTTCGACACCCCGCTCGACTACGAAGCCTTCGCGGCGATGGGCGCCATGGTCGGACACGGCGGCATCGTGGTGTTCGACGACACGGTCGACATGGCGCACATGGCGCGCTACGCCATGGAATTCTGCGCAATCGAGTCGTGCGGCAAGTGCACGCCCTGTCGCATCGGCTCCACCCGCGGTGTCGAAACCATCGACAAGATCATTGCCGGCCGCGACCGCGGCGCACAAACGAAACTGCTCGAAGACCTGTGCGAGACCATGCTGCACGGCTCGCTCTGCGCGCTGGGCGGAATGACGCCGTTTCCGGTGCTCAGTGCGCTCAAGCATTTTCCTGAAGATTTCGGGCTCGACCGCGCTGGCATCGCGGCAGCGGCCTGACCCGCGAACCCGCCTCGAGGAAACCCGTCATGACCCAGATCATCCCCACCATCCGCTGGAAAGACCTCGGCACGCCCGCCCGCGTTTCCGAACGCGAGGTGACGCTCGAGATCGACGGCATGAGCGTGACGGTTGCCGAAGGCTCCTCGGTGCTGAGAGCCGCGGCCGAAGCCGGCATCTCGATTCCGAAACTGTGCGCCACCGACAGCCTGGAGGCTTTCGGGTCGTGCCGTCTGTGTGTGGTCGAGATCGAAGGGCGCAAGGGCTACCCGGCGTCGTGCACCACGCCGGTGACCGAAGGCATGGTGGTGAACACCCAGTCGAAGAAGCTCGCCGACATCCGTCGCGGGGTGATGGAGCTCTACATCTCCGACCACCCGCTCGACTGTCTCACCTGTTCCGCCAACGGCAACTGCGAGCTTCAGGACATGGCCGGCGTGGTCGGGCTGCGCGAGGTGCGCTACGGCTACGACGGCGAGAACCATCTCGAGGCGGAGAAGGACACCTCCAACCCCTATTTCACCTTCGATCCGGCGAAATGCATCGTCTGCTCGCGCTGCGTGCGTGCCTGCGAAGAAACGCAGGGCACCTTCGCGCTCACCATCGACGGCCGCGGCTTCGCCTCGATGGTGTCGGCGAGCCAGAACGAATCGTTCATGGATTCTGAGTGCGTGAGCTGCGGCGCGTGCGTGCAGGCCTGCCCGACTGCGACACTGATGGAGAAGTCGGTCATCGAGAAGGGCCAGGCTGAGCATGCCGTCGTGACCACCTGTGCCTACTGCGGGGTAGGTTGCTCGTTCCGCGCCGAGATGAAAGGCAATGAAGTCGTGCGGATGGTGCCCAACAAGGACGGCCACGCGAATCACGGGCACTCGTGCGTGAAGGGCCGCTTTGCCTTCGGCTATGCCACGCACAAAGACCGCATCACCAAGCCGATGATCCGTCACAGCATCCGCGATGCCTGGCAGGAAGTTTCGTGGGAGCAGGCGATCGGCCACGCCGCGAGCGAATTCAAGCGCATCCAGGCGCAGCACGGGCGCGACTCGGTTGGCGGCATCACGTCGTCGCGCTGCACCAACGAAGAAACCTATCTCGTGCAGAAACTGGTGCGGGCGGCGTTCGGCAACAACAACGTCGACACCTGCGCCCGCGTCTGCCATTCGCCCACCGGCTACGGCCTCAAAGCCACGCTCGGCGAATCGTCCGGCACCCAGACCTTCGACTCCGTCATGAAGGCCGACGTGATCGTGGTCATCGGCGCCAATCCGACCGACGGCCATCCGGTGTTCGCGTCGAGCATGAAGCGTCGGCTGCGCCAAGGCGCGAAGCTGATCGTGGTCGACCCGCGCAGCATCGACCTCGTGCGCAGCGCGCACGTTCGGGCCGATCACCATCTCAAGCTGCGGCCGGGCACCAATGTGGCGGTGGTCAATGCGATGGCGCACACCATCGTCACCGAAGGGCTCGGCAACGACTCTTTCGTGGCCGAGCGCTGCGACACCGGGGCGTTCGCCAAGTGGAAGACGTTCATCGCCGAAGCGCGCAACTCGCCCGAAACGCTTGAAGCCATCACCGGCGTGCCCGCCGCCGAAATGCGCGCCGCCGCCCGCCTCTACGCCACCGGCGGCAACGCCGCGATCTACTACGGCCTCGGCGTCACCGAGCACAGTCAGGGCTCGACCATGGTGATCGGTATCGCCAACCTCGCGATGCTCACCGGCAACATCGGCCGCGAGGGCGTCGGCGTCAATCCGCTGCGCGGCCAGAACAACGTGCAGGGCGCCTGCGACATGGGCTCGTTCCCGCATGAGCTACCGGGCTACCGGCATGTGTCGGATGCGGCCACGCGCGAACTCTTCGGCAAGACCTGGGGCGTGACCATCGACAGCGAGCCGGGCCTTCGCATCCCGAACATGCTCGACGCCGCGCTCGATGGCAGCTTCCGCGGCATCTATATCCAGGGCGAGGACATCGCCCAGTCCGACCCCGACACCCAGCACGTGACCGCGGCGCTGGAGGCGATGGAATGCGTGGTGGTGCAGGACCTCTTCCTGAACGAGACGGCCAAGTTTGCGCATGTGTTCCTGCCCGGCTCCTCGTTCCTGGAAAAGAGCGGCACCTTCACCAACGCCGAGCGCCGCATCTCGCCGGTGCGCAAGGTCATGCCGGCGCTGGGCGGCAAGGAAGACTGGGAAGTCACCGTCATGCTCTCGGAAGCGCTGGGCTATCCGATGGCCTACAAACACCCGTCCGAGATCATGGACGAGGTCGCGCGCCTGACGCCGACGTTCAAGGGCGTGAGCTTCGACAAGCTCGACCGGCTCGGCAGCATCCAGTGGCCCTGCAACGACGAAGCGCCCGAGGGCACCTCGACCATGCACGTCGGCGAGTTCGTGCGCGGCAAGGGGCTGTTCGTCATCACCGAATACGTGCCCACCGCAGAGCGCACCAGCCGCAAGTACCCGCTGATCCTCACCACCGGCCGCATCTTGAGCCAGTACAACGTGGGCGCGCAGACCCGCCGCACCGAGAACTCGCTCTGGCACAGCGAAGACCGGGTCGAGATCCACCCGAGCGACGCGGAGCTGCGCGGCATCAAGGACGGCGACTGGGCCGGCATCCGCAGCCGCGCCGGCGAGACCGTGTTGCGCGCGCTCATCACCGAGCGGGTGCAGCCCGGCGTGGTCTACACCACCTTCCACTTTCCCGAGTCGGGTGCCAACGTGATCACCACCGACAACTCCGACTGGGCCACCAACTGCCCCGAGTTCAAGGTGACGGCGGTGCAGGTCGAGCCGGTGACCCAGCCCTCGGAATGGCAAAAGCGGTTTCACGATTTCAGCAACAAGCAGCTCGGGTTGCTGGAGCATCGCGAGCCCGCGAAAGTCTGAAGTGACGTCCCCCCCAGGCTGCGCTGCGCTGCGCCTTCCCCCCGAGGGGGCGCAGCGTCCTCGGGAGACCCTGTGGGCGCTGCCCCTTCGCTTCCGAATGCCCCGCCGTTCGACATCCCCGGGCTGCGCTGCGCTGCGCCTTCCCCCCGAGGGGGCGCAGCGTCCTTGGGGCGGTCCGGCGGGCGCGGCCCGATGTCTGACCGTGACGTGACGGGCCTGGGCGGCGCGCACCAGCGAGTGCCGGTCGAGCGCTGGCGCCTCACCGGCGGCGAAACCGCCGCCGAAGAAGTGGCCACCGAAGTGCCGATCGCGTTCATCTACAACGGTGTGCCGTTCGCCGTGATGTTGGCCACGCCGCAGGATCTCGACGATTTCGCGCTCGGCTTCAGCCTGACCGAAGGCGTGATCGGGTCCGCTACCGAATGCCAGGGGGTCGAAGTGGTGCCCGAAGCGCGCGGTTACTCGGTGTACATGAGCATCCCGAAGGAGCGCTCCGAGGCCATCTCCACCCGGCGGCGGAATCTCGCCGGGCGCACCGGCTGCGGACTCTGCGGCACGCAACTGCTCGAGGATGCACTGCGGCCCGTCGCCCCTGTCACCAACGCGGCGCGGTTTGCCGCGGGCGCCGTGCAGGCCGGCGCCATGGCGCTCGGCTCGGTGCAGGCGTTGAACGCCATCACCGGAGCCGTGCATGCCGCTGCCTGGTGCGATCCGGCGGGCGCGGTTCGGCTGGTGCGTGAAGACATCGGCCGCCACAACGCGCTCGACAAGCTGATCGGCGCGTTGCTGTCGAGCGGCACCGACGGCAGCACCGGCTTCGTGATCGTCACTTCACGGGCCAGCTACGAGATGGTTCACAAGTGCGCGGCGGCGGGCATCGGCCTGATCGCCGCGGTATCGGCGCCGACATCTCTCGCCATCGACGTAGCAACCGCCGCCAACGTCACGCTGATCGGCTTCACCCGGGCGGGCCGCCACACCGTCTACGCCAACCCCGGCCGCGTCTCGGCCTGAAAGGACGACACCGAATGGAAATCGAACGCCTGGTGAAGATGGCCAACGACATCGCCAACTTCTTCGAGGCCGAACCGGATCATGCCGAAGGCGTGAAGAGTGTTGCCGCGCACATCACCCGCTTCTGGGACCCGCGCATGCGCTCGGCGATCATCGCGCATCTGGCGGCTGGTGGAGAGGGGCTGTCGGCTCTCGCGCGTGACGCTGTCGCGGCGTTAGTGCCGCCGGCCCGGCGCGCTGCCTGAGGGCAACCG
>JANMWG010000058.1:0-13561 GCA_031393885.1 Betaproteobacteria bacterium
CGCCGACGATCCGGCGGCGTTGAGCGGCCTGGACGCGAACGATGCGTCGCTGGCCGGCTTCAACATCATTCCGTACGTGCTGAACGCGGTCGACAACACCCGGATGCTGACCGGATACCACGGCCTGTACGAAAGCGCCGACCGGCTCGACACGGTCGGCCGCATCCAGGCGCAGGGCGGCAGCGGCATCGTCGGCGCCTTGGCCTACGGCGGCTTCTTCGCGCTCACCGGCAATCCGGCACTCACGTTCGCCGACACCAGCCCCGACGCCATCAGCCGTGCGGACGGCGGCAGTTTCCTCACCGACGGCTTCGAGGTCGGCCAGCGCATCACGATCGCGAACGCCGGCGCCAACAACGGCATCTATGTCGTCGATGGCGTCGTCGCGGAACGCCTCACCGTCAGCAGCAGCGTCACGCCCGGCGCGGACGCGGGCCTTACAGCGGCGGCGAACGTCGCCGGCGTCAGCGTCGGTAACGCCGATCTGGTGTACGCCGCCCGGTTCAACAAGATCGTCGTGCGCACCGGCACCGGCGCCCTGGTGGATCGCAGCAACGGCCTGGCCGGCGCCGGCAACATCACCGATATCGCGGTCGATCCGGCCGACTGGCGCATCGCTTATGCGGTCGACGGTCGCAACGTATTCCGCACCACCGACGGCGGCCTGAACTGGGCGTCGATCTCCACGCGCCTGCGGGTGCCCGACCTGCAGTCGGTGGCGATCGTCGACACCGGCGGTGGCCATCGCGCGCTGCTCGTCGGCACGGCTCAGGGCGTCTACCGCGCCAGCACGATCGCACCCGGCACTACCTGGACCAAGGTCGGGCGCGGACTGCCGAACGTCTCCGCCAGCGACGTCAACTATCTCGACGTGCTCGGTTCGACCACGGATACGGTGGTCGCCGGAACGCTGGGTCGCGGCGTGTTCACGCTGGCCGGTGACGCCGACACGATCCTGTCGCAGGCGCCGGTGCTGCAGGTACAGGGCACCACCGGCAACGACGAGATCCGCATCCGCCGCAACACCGGTAATGCGTCGCTGCTCGACATCTACGTCAATTCGCTCGTCACCCCGAGCTTCACGCTGCCGATCGCGTCGGTCCAGCGCATCGAGATCAACGGCCTCGGCGGCAACGACACGCTCACGGTCGACATCACCAACGGCCTGGTCAATCTCGCCGACGCGATCGTGTTCGACGGCGGTGACGGCGCCGACACGCTGGTGGTCGAGGGTGGTCCGGTGATCTCCAAGGACACGACTGGTCCGACGGCCGGCGTGACCACGTTCGCCGTTTCCGACGTCGGCGCCGGCAACCGGCAGGAGATCCGGCGCAGCAACGTCGAGACCTTCACCGACAACCTGACCGAGGCGAGCTTCCTCGATCGCATCGGCGGTGGCCTCGACGGCCTGCTGGACTGGCTCGGTCTGATCGACGCCGCGCCCAACGAATTCGCGGTGCTCGGCAACTCGCTGCCGCGCGCATTGATGGGCGTGCCGGTTGGGCAACCGGCGCCGGAAGGCGACGCGCCAGGCGAAGCGCCGGCGCCGTCCGAGGCCCCGACCGCGGCGGGCAGCCAGGTGGTACAGCAGGCGCAAGGGCTGCAACGCCTCTTCGAGTCCGGCATCGGCGCCTTCAGCCTGGGCGACATCGGCACGACCGCGATCGCCACGCTTGATGCCTTGCGCGACAAGCTGGACGCGCTCGACACCGTCGCCGGCAATGTCGGCTACACCCTCGACGCTTCGGGTCGCCCGACGTTCAACCTGGGCATCGTCAAGTCGCTCGGCGGCACCGCCGACTTCGACGTCGGCTTCTCGCTGTTCGGCGGCAACGTTGCCCTGGCCGGCCTGATCGACGTCAACGCCGAAGTCGTGGTCAACCTGCGCCTGGGCATCGATGCCGACGGTTTCTTCGTCGACACCACCGGGTCCGCGAACGAACTCCTGGTCCGCAACATCGCGCTCAATGGCGACGCCTCGGCGCACGGGCGCTTCGGTTTTCTCGACGTGGAGGTCAAGGCCGAACAGTTCAGCATCGACAACGACGTCTTCCTCAAGGTCGACCTGCGGGACCCGGGCGGCGACGGCAAGCTGCGGCTGTCGGACTTCGGGCCCGCGCTGGCCGACAAGGCCGACATCTCGGTGGGCGGCAATGCCGCGCACGACGACGTCGTGCTCAAGCTCTCGGCCAAGGCGTCGGCGCTGGGCGCGGACCTCGATTTCATCGACCTTGCCGGGGCGGAGATCACGCTCACCTGGGCCGACGTTTCCCAGCCCACCGGCGTCGCCGTCACCGCCTCCGCCGGGCTCGGGCAGACGGTGCTCGATTTCCTGCGCATCGGTCCGCAGCAGGTGCTGGACCAGCTCCATGCGATCGAGCAGTTCTCGGTCAGCTTCAATGGCGTCGAGGTGCCGCTGCTCAAGGACTCGCTCGGCCAGATCATCGACGTGGTCGACACCATCGATCGCAAGGTGATCAAGCCGTTGACCGGCGGCCTGTCCGGCGGCGCCAGTTTCGGGTCCGCGCAGGATCTGGTGCAGCAGCTCGCCAAGGGGCTCGGCGTCAACCCCGCGGCGCTCGGGCTCGCCTGGGACGGCACCGCGCACGAGCTCACGTTCAACATGGATCTGAGCCGCAGCTTCACCACCAGCGACCAGTTCGACCTCGGGTTCGACCTGGCCAACGGACTGGGCGACCTCAAGGCGACGGCGCAGGCGGCCATCGATGCGGGCATCGCCCTGTCGATGAAGGTCGGCATCGATTTCGACAACCTGCTGGCGAACCCGTCGGATCCGGGAAGCTGGATGTTCATCGCGGATCCGCACGCCTCCGCCACTCTCAGCGCCCACGTCGCCGATCTCGACGCCACCGCGCGCTTCGGCTTCCTGTCCATCGGCATCGTCAACGGCACCGCTGACGCCACCGGCACGTTCACGGTCACGCTGGCCGATCCGACGCCGGCCGATGGCCACATCCTGCTGGGCGAACTGGTGTCCGCGCTCGGTGCGCCGCAGGCCAGGTTCACCGGCAGCGCGTCGCTCAGCCTGCCGGTGAGCGCACCGTTCCTCGGCATCACGCCCAGCGCCAGCACGGCGATCGCTTTGTCCTGGCCGGACCTCACCAACCCGGACTCGATCACGGTCCAGGTGCCGGACCTGCTGCAGAACAGCCTGGGCAACTTCACCAACATGGATGCCGGCACGCTGGTCAGCCTGTTGGGGCAGATCACCAGCTGGCTCGACCAGTTCAAGAACAGCGATGCCTTCAAGGTCGATATTCCGCTGGTGGGCGATGCGCTGCGCGGCGTGCTCAAGCTCTCCGACCTGATCCGCAAGACCTTGCTGATCGACAACAAGGGCACCGACACGACCGCCGACGACATCGAGAAGCTGATCGACGTGAACAATCGCGCCACCTTCACCACGGTGCAGGAGCTCGCGGCGCGGCTGGTCACCATCCTCGGGCCGGGCAGTCCGGTGACCTACGACGTGGCGAGCCAGTCGCTGCTGATCGACCTGAATCTCGACACGACCTTCGCCAAGGCCGACGTACCGCTCGACTTCAACTTCAACCTGGGCCAGATCGCCGATCTCAAGACCCAGGGCAATCTCAAGCTCTCGGCCGACGGTCATCTGGGACTCAAGCTCGGGGTGTATCTGGGCGACGAAGGCGGCATCGCGCTCACCAGCGACACCACGCTCGCCGCCATCAAGGACGGCATTACGTTCGGCAAGGACCTGTTCGTCACGGCGCCGGCCGACGTGAAGACGATCTACGGGCGCCTCGACAGCGATGCCGGGTTCTCGCTCGAGGTCAACGGCGGCGCATTCGTCGACGTCACGGTGCTGAAGTCGGACACCGTGACCAATGCATCGGTCTCCGATCTGGTCTCGGACATCAACACGGCGCTCACCGCCGCGGCGCTGGCGTCGCAGGTGCAGGCGGTGGCCGACGGCAATCGGGTGGTGCTGAAAGCCCTGGGCGGCGTGACGACGCTCGAACTCAAGGCACTCAACGGCACGGCGGCAGTGAACCAGATCGGCTTCCGCGCGAGCCAGGTTGCCGCGACCGTCGACGGCGTGCTGCGGATTCGCACCGGCACGGACGTGTCCGGCCTGGTCGGCCGGTTGTCGAGCGACGCCGCGTTCACGGTGACCATGAACACCGTGAATGGTGGCAGCCCGGTGACGGTGACGCTCACGCCCGCGGACACCGCTCCTGACCGCAGCATCGTCGATGTCGTGAACGCCGTGCAGGACGCCGTCAACAATGCACGAGTGGGCGGCGTGCAGGTGCTGAAGGACAAGATCACCGTCAGCTCGCAGGGCAAGCGGCTGCTGTTCACCGCGAAGGCGCCCGGCACCACCAGTTTCTCGATCACGGCCGACGCGGGCAATCCGATCGTCACCGAGTTCGGTCTGGCGGCCAGCAACCCCGGTGTCGGCACCGACATCATCATCACCACGTCGGACGGCACGGTCCACAACATCACCTTCGACGCGCTGGCGGCCAACGCCACGCTCGGCGAACTGATGGCCGCCATCGAGGCCCAGACCGACAACAAGGTCGACGTGCAGCTCACGCCCGACGCCACGCGACTGCGGCTGATCGACACCCTGCGCGCGAACACGGCGGTGTTCCGGGTCGAGAATGCCCTCGGGTCGATCGCTGCGAGCCGTCTGGGCATTCTCGGCAAGGACATCGCGGACGCCACCGAGACCAAGGACTGGCGCATCGACAGCGCGCCGCTCGGCGGCGTGGACCCGCTCGACCGCCTGTTCATCAAGGACGCCACGGCGCGCGTCGGCTTCGACGTCAAGACCCCGGATACCGGTGTCGACG
Organism: Betaproteobacteria bacterium; assembly: GCA_031393885.1. Lineage (GTDB taxonomy): Bacteria > Pseudomonadota > Gammaproteobacteria > Burkholderiales. The sequence goes on from JANMWG010000058.1 coordinate 4,845, forward strand.
TGACCGCGCGGTTCGGGTTCGTCAGCGTGAAGCTCAACGGCACCGGCGATCTCGCGGGCAACCTCTCGATCGGCCTGAAGGATCCTGACACCACCAATCCGGATGGCAGGATCACGCTCAAGGAACTGATCGGCGCGCTCGGCGACATCACCACCCTGATCGACCCACCGAAGCTCGAGGGCGGCGGCGACCTGAGCTTCTCGGTCAACCTCGATCCTTCGTTCGGCCTGATCCATACCGGGTCCGAGCCCAAGGTCGACGTGCAGGTGCTGAACCTCGGCGACCTGTTCGACGGCCGTCCGGATGCGGCGACCCTGGGCGCCGGCACCCGGGTCAGCGACAAGGTCTTCACGGTTGCCGGCGACCAGCGCCCCACGCTGCTGCGCGGAACCGACCTCACGCTCGCCGTGGGCGGGGGCACGCTCGCCACCAAGATCGATACGCTCGCCTATGACGCCGGCACCAACCGCACCACGATCACCGTCTTCGACACGATGCAGGCGGGTGCGATCACGGCCGTGTCCGCGTCGACCGGCCTCGCGCCGTCGGTACGCGTGGTCACGTCGGGCTTCGACGATCTCGGCAACTTCTCCAATGTCGGCTTCGGCGACGTGCTGCAGGCGCTGCGCGGCCTGGTCGGGTTCCTGCACGGCTTCGAGGAGTTCGATTTCCTGAAGGAGAAGATTCCGCTCATCGGTGTCAGCGTCGACGACATGCTGGCCTACGCCGACAAATTCTCGGCGGCGCTCGACCAGGTCGCCGCGAATCCGGCACAGACGATCCAGTTCCTCGAGCAGAAGCTCAAGGAAGCGTTCAACATCCCGGCCGCGAGCGACCTGCTCGATCTCAAGCTCGTGCGTGATGGCGTCTCGCGCATCCTGCGCTTCGACCTGACCTTCAAGCCAGGCTTCTCCGGCTCGCTGCCGGTGGGCTTCGCGCTGCCGGGCGGGTTCGCGCTCTCGGGCAGTGCCGACCTGCAGACCCAGGGATCGCTCGATCTGAAGCTGTCGTTCGGCATCGATCTCGCGGATCCGACCAACGTCTGGATCTTCAAGGACACCGGCATCCAGGGCGACCTCACCGCCGGCGCGCACGACATCGCCTTCAACATCGGCCTGGGCGATCCCAACGGCGGCGCCTTCATCGGCGGGCGCATCGTCGGTGGCAATGTCGACCTGCACGGCGCCTTCGGCCTCACGCTGAAGGATTCTGCGCTGACCGGCACCGGTGCCGACCGCCGCATCCTCCTGACCGACCTCGTAGGCGACCTCGCGTCGTCGGTCGACGTGGCGATGGACATCGCCGTGACCGGCTCACTGCCGGTCTACTTCCCGACCGAATCGCTGTTCCGCGGCAACATCACCATCGGCGGCAAGCTGACCGCGTCGCTCGCCGACGGCATCGACGTGGCCGGCACCGCCGGGCCGACCGCGGACCAGTTCATCTACGTGCCCGACACGATCCTGAACTTCGACTTCTCGCAGTTCAGTGCGCTCGACAACATGTTGCTGATCGTCGATGGCGTCGACGGTTTCCTCGGCTTCATCCAGGATTTCCTCGACGGCGAGGTCGGCGGCCTGAAGATGCCGCTCATCGGCGACAAGCTGTCGAGCGCCGCCACCTTCATCGGCGGCTTCCGCGACCACTTCGTGAGCGGGCTGCGCCACATCGTCGAGACCTCGAACGATCCGACCGCGAACTTCATCTCGGTCCAGATGTTCGGCCTGCTGCACGACGATCTCGACATCCTCGCCGACCGCAACGGCGACGGCAAGGTGACCATCGCCGACATCCAGCTCCAGACCAACGTCGACGCCGCCGGCGTGCAGCCGAACGACGTCTACATGCAATGGAACCTGAAGCTGGGTGGCTCGCTGCTCGATGCCGGCGCCGGCATTGACATGGACATCGGCGTCCCCGGCCTCGGCCTGGAGACCCGTGGCGCCATCAAGGTCAAGATCGACTGGAGTGTCGACTTCGGCTTCGGCATCGGTGGCGGCAAGGGCTTCTACCTCGACCTGTCGAGCCCCGATGAACTGCAGATGAACGTCGACGTGACCGTGCCCGGCGCGGGCATCACCGGCAAGCTCGCGTTCCTCCAGCTCGAGGCCAACGACAAGGGCGACACCGGCCTGGGCGCCACCATCGCGGTCGACATCAAGGAAAAGAACGGCCACAACGATCGCGTCGGCCTGGCCGATTTCGGCAACATCCGGCTGAGCGCCGGCATCGCCGCCGATGCCAAGGTCGACCTCGGCCTTGCCCTGCAGCTCAACAGCGACCTGGTCCCGGGCGCCGGCACCGTGTTCCCGAAGGTCGTCGCCGACTTTCTCCTCGAGTGGGGCATCGGCGACCGTTCCAAGGGCGAGTTCGTGGCGTTCGATGCCATCGGCGATTCGATCCAGGATGGCCTCAAGGTGGTGGAGTTCAGCCACATCGGCCTGGATCTCGGCAGCTTCATCAGCAACTACGTCAAGCCGATCGTCGAGCAGGTGCAGAAGATCACCGAGCCGCTGCAGCCGCTCATCGATGCCGTCACCACGCCGATCCCGGTGATCTCGGACCTGGCCGGTTCGCCGATCACGCTGCTCGACATCGCGCAGCAGATCACGCCGCCGGACAAGTTCGATGTCGGCCTGATCCGCGACATCGTGGGCATCATCAAGCTGATCAACAGCATCCCGACCAACGTCGCGAACCTGGTGATCCCGTTCGGCGGCTTCAAGATCTACGACCGGGCGGGCGGCATGACCGGCAACCTGTCGAACCCGCTCAGCAACTTCCGCTCGACCTTCAATCCGGTCAACACGTCCGGTTTCGACCTCAACGGCGCGCTCGACGGGCTCGACACGTCCGGGCCGGGCGCTTCCGAGACATCGAGCTTCACCCGCAGCCTGGGCAACAAGAGCTTCGGCCAGATGGTCTCGTTCCCGATCCTCCAGGATCCGGGCCAGATCTTCGGCCTGCTGATGGGCAAGACCGACATCACGCTGGTGCGCGTCGATCCGGGGCCGCTCAAGTTCGAGTTCAGCTACTCGGTGTTCTTTCCCATCTGGGGCCCGCTCGGTGCTGCCATCGAAGGGCGCCTGGCCGCCAACATCCACTTCGCGTTCGGCTACGACACGCAGGGCTTGGTCGAATTCGCCAACAGCGGCTTCCGCAGTCCGGAACTGCTGTTCGACGGCTTCTTCATCGACGACATGGACGCCTCGGGCAAGGTCGACGTTCCCGAAGTCACGCTGACCGGCAGCATCACGGCGTCGGCGGAAATCAACCTGGTGATGGCCAAGGCCGGGGTCGGCGGCGGCATCTTCGCCGAAGTCGACTTCAACCTGCACGACCCGAACCACGACGGCAAGGTGCGCCTGGCGGAACTCGCCACCAACTTCCTGAACGAGTTCAACTACGGCAGCCCGGCACTCGCGCCGCTTGCCGTGTTCGACATCTCCGGCCGTATCTACGCCAAGCTGTTCGCGTATCTCAAGATCGACCTGGTGCTGTTCAAGGTCGACAAGGAGTTCAACATCACTCCCGAGATCACGATCGTCGATTTCAACATCCCGTTCACGCGTATCCCCACGCTCGCGACCGAACTGTCGGATGGCGTCCTGCAGCTCAACATGGGCAAGTTCGCCGACAAGCGGCTCGAGGGCAATGCCACCGACGTCGCCGAGAACTTCCATGTGAAGCAGTCCGCGCCGGGCAAGGTGAAGGTCTGGTCGGATGCGCTCGGCGTGACCGAGGCCATGGCGCAGGAATACCAGGTGAGCAGCCGCATCATCGCGCTGGGCGGCGAGGGCGACGACGTCATCGACCTGTCGCAGGTCACCGACACCTCGGTGCAGTTCGAAGTCGAGGGCGGGGTCGGCAACGACCTCATCCTGCTCGGCGCGGCGCGCGGCGTGGTCAAGGGCGGCGAGGGCGACGACACGATCATCGGCAGCGAGTTCGACGACATCATCTATGGCGAGGGTGGCGCGGATCGCATCGAGGGCAGGGGCGGCAACGACCTGATCTTTGCCGACAAGGGCAAGATCTCCACCGACAAGCTGGTGTTGAGTGGCAACTCGTCACTCACCGACGGCGGCGATGTCGTCATCGGCGGCGCTGGCAGCGACGTGATCTTCGGTGGTGGCGGTGCGGACCTGATCGGCGGTGACCTCGATCCGACAACCGGCGACGCCAACAACGATCCCGCCGGGAACGACGTGATCTTCGGCGACGGCGCCACGGTCACCATCGCCGGTGTCGGCCAGTACCTCGACATCGTCGAGGTCAAGGACACGACGCGCGGCCAGGGCGGCAACGACACCATCTTCGGCAATCGTGGCGATGACCGCATCTGGGGCGGCAAGGGCAACGACAGCATCGACGGGGGGTTTGGGGACGACACCCTGCGTTCCGAGGACGGCGCCGACACCGTCTCCGGTCGCGATGGCAACGACGTCATCTACGGCGGCGCGCAGGACGACCAGTTGAGCGGCAACGACGGCAACGACTCGATCTGGGGCGAGGACGGCAAGGACGTGATCCACGGCAATGCCGGGATCGATGTGATCCACGCCGGCGCCGGATCCGACGACGTCTATGGCGACGACGGCAACGACACACTCTTCGGCGACAGCGATCCGGACCGCATCTACGGCGGCGGCGGCGCCGACAACATCGACGCCGGTGCGGGCAACAATCTCGTCTACGGTGACGACAAGCCCGGCGACACCACCGGCACCGACGGCAACGACACGATCACCGGCGGCAACGACAACGACACCGTCCATGGCCAGGGCGGCGACGATCTCATCACGGTGGCCAACGGCAACAACGTGGTGTTCGCCGATGACGGCGCCGACACCGTCACGGCCGGCGATGGCAACGACTCCATCGTCGGCGCGGCAGGCAATGACTCGATCATCGCCGGCGGCGGCAACGACTCGATCTTCGGCGACGCCGGCAACGACTCGATCAGCGCTGGCGACGGCAGCGACCTCGTGTTTGGCGGCGACGGTCTCGACACGATCACCGGCGGCGCCGGCAACGACTCGATCCAGGGCGAAGCCGATCCCGACCTCATCGATGCCGGCAGCGGCAACGATCTCGTGCTGGGCCAGGGCGGCAATGACACCATTCGTGGCGGCGCCGGATCCGACACGATCCGCGGCGGCATCGGCGACGACCTGCTGTTCGGCGGCCTCACCACGACCGGCGGCGACACCGGCGGCGATTCGATCGAAGGCGCCGAAGGGGCCGACACCATCTACGGCGACCTGGGCCCGGACACCATCATCGCGGGCGACGGCAACGACCTGGTCTTCGGGCTCGCCGGCAACGACAACATCGATGGCGGCATCGGCGACGACACGATGTCGGGCGGCCTCGGCGACGACCGTGTGATCGGGGCCGGTGGCGCGGACGTCATCACCGGCGACGGTGGCAACGACATCCTGTGGGGCGGCGACGAAGCCGTCACCCGTGCGGCCTTCGATCTATCGGTCGACGCCAACTTCACCACGCCCCTCGGTTTCGATGTTTACGAGACGCGATTCCCGACCGGTTTCGTCGCCCCGCGCATCAACGCGGTGGCGCTGAACAATCTGTCCGTGGCGGGCACGGCCGGCGACGGGCAGGATTCCATCGACGGCGGCGCCGGCATCGACTTCATCTTCGGTGGCGGTGACCAGGATGTGCTGCATGGCGGCGCCGATTCGGACTATGTCGACGGTGGCCAGGATTCCGATCTCGTGTACGGCGATGCCGGTGACGACGTGATCCGCGGCGGCGACAACCCCGACACGCTGTTCGGCGGCACCGGCATCGACCAGCTCTACGGCGATACCGGCGCTGACTTCCTCTACGGCGATGCCGGTCGCCAGGGCGATGCGGGCATCGGCGGCGACGCGAGCGCGGTCGAGGGCCAGCAGGCCGGTCAGAGACTCTATGGCGGCGACGGCATCGACACGCTGTTCGCGTATGCGGCCGTGGGCATCGTCGACGGGCCAGCCGCGGTCGCGGCCGAAGGCCTGCTCATCGGCGACGAACTGCACGGCGGCGCCGGCAACGACAAGCTCTACGGCAACCTGCGCCAGGACACGCTGCTCGGCGACAGCGGCAACGACTATCTGCACGGCGACACGCTCGATGGCCCGCTGTACGGGTTCAGCACGCTCGCCGACATGGTCGGCGCCGATGACCGCCTGTTCGGCGGCAGCGGCCAGGACCAGCTCTATGGCGGCGGCGGCAACGACCAGCTTTGGGGCGGCGCGGACGGTGACTGGCTCGAAGGCCAGAACGGCGTCGACACGCTCTACGGCGGCGGCGGCATCGACAACCTGGTGCTCGATGTCAGTCCCGATTACGACGCACTGCCTGCCGGGGTCAACGAGACCTTCGACGGCCACTTCGGCAACGAGCAGCAGAAGGATGTCGCCGACGACAATGCCACCGACATCCTGATCATCAAGGGCACCAACGACTACGACACCATCACGCTCGGCCAGCGCGCCGACGGCCGGCTCGATGTCGAGTACATCAACGAAAACCCGATCACGTCGAGTTTCTCGAGCCGCGATATCACGGCGGTGTGGCGTGCGAACGACGCGGCGAAGACGCCGCTCATCGAGCAGTTCCGCGTGCAGGGGCTGGGTGGCAACGACAGCATCTCGTTCCGCACCCAGGACAAGCCCGACGGCTCCGTGCTCGCGCTCGACCTGTCGGCGCTGATCGCGCGCTCCAACGACTTCATCGGCGTGTTCGACGGCGGCCCCGGCAACGATCTGCTGATCGGCAGCAACGGCCGCGACCGGCTCGATGGCGGCAGCGGCAGCGATGTCATCTACGGCCTCGGCGGCGACGACCGCCTGTGGGGCGACAGCGGCAACGGCTTCGCCTCGGACCGGGACTTTCTGTTTGGCGGACAGGGCGACGACGATCTGATCGGCGGCATCGGGCGCAATCGACTCTATGCCTGGTCGCGCGATCCGAGCCTTGGCGGACAGTTCGGCGTGTTCACCGACGGCGCCGGCAATCTCTTCGACGACGACGGCGACGCCAATCACGACGGCTTTCTCGACAGCGATCCGACCAGGCCGGCTCGTTCTCTGGAAGATACCGGTCTGGACCGCATGCTCGGCTCGAGCGCCGACGACGATCTCTACGGCGGCACCGGCGTGTCGTTCCTGTACGGCAACGGCGGCAACGACAAATACTTCCGGGTCGATGGCAGCCTGTTCGAATCGCTCGATGGCGGGCTGCTCGGCAGCGACACCTGGAAGAACTACGCCAAGGAGAACAGCAAGGTCTGGTACGTGGGCGCGACCAATGCCGCCGACGTCATCACCGTCGACTATGTCACCGAACCCGGCCTGCTGAACGACTACCACCTGATCACCCGTCTCACCAACAACAACGGCAACTTCAGCTTCGCGGCGCAGATCCGTCTCGACGCCAACAGCAAGCACGCCAACGGCACCCCGGTCTGGGACGCGAACGAATCGCTGCTCGACCTCGACACGGTCGCCGCCCAGTCGGCCGCGATCGCGGCGGATCCGAACAACCGCGACCTCGCGCTCGACGATTTCAATTTCCGCAAGACCAACCTCGCGGACAAGCTGCTGCCCGGCGAAGGCAACTACGATGTCATCCTGATCGATGCGATGGGCGGCAACGACACGATCACGGTCGGTCCGACGGTGCAGAAGACCGTCTGGGTCGACGCCGGTGACGGCGACGACAAGGTCACCATCAATACCGGCAATGCGATCCTCGTCGACGGCGCCGATCGCGACAAGCGCAACGACACCCGCGATCTCGCGCGTTCGCTGGCGGATGCGCCGCTGACCGCCGATCTCGAGGTCAAGGGTCTGTCCATCGACAACCCGAACGATGCCGACTGGTTCCGCTTCTCGCTCGCCGCGGCGGCATTGTCGGGCGCCAACATCAAGCTCACCAGTGCCTCCGATCTCGACGGACTCGGCATCTCCCTCTACACCCCGGCGGGCGCTGCGGTCGGCGGTTCGGGCGTATTGCAACTGTCGAAGGACGCCACCGACACCGGCGGCGCGCACGACACCGTGGCCTCGGCCTACGTGCTGCCGCTGGTCCAGAGCCTGGCGCAGATCGTGGGCCTCACGCTCGACCGGCCGGCCGACGTCGACGTGTTCAAGTTCACGCTGGCCTCGGTCGGCGCGGCGAACGATCGCATCGGCCTGATCAAGACCAGCGAGGGCGATCCGGTCAAGCTCGAACTGCTGAACGCCGCCGGCATCAAGCTCGCCGATGCGACGTCGTCCGGGGTGCTCGGGTTGCAGGTTGCGCTGAGGGATCTCGCGGCCGGCGACTACTATGTGCGCGTGTCGACCACCGGCACCGCGGCGCGCTACTCGCTGGTCACGCAGGTCGGCACGGCCGATCCGGCCAACCCGGCCAACGTGTCCTACCTGGGCACCAGCACGCTCAACCTGGCTGGCAAGCAGAACAGCGTGCTCTCGCTCGCGGGCTTGGCGGCGGGCGACTACCTCCTGCGGATCAATTCGCCGCAGCAGATCCCGACCACCTACGGCTTCACGATCGATCTGGGCGCGCCGGCGGACGCGACGACGCGGGATTTCACCAACAAGCCCCTGGTCAAGCGCCGCGACGTGATCTTGGGCGGCGATGGCAACGATGTGCTGCAAGGTGGCGCGGGCGAAGACTGGATCTTCGGCGGTGCCGGCAACGACGTG